>CAZXCC010000198.1:0-5595 GCA_964638945.1 uncultured Veillonellaceae bacterium
AGCTGGCTCAGAGCCATGAAGGACATCATGTGGCCGCTCATCGCTCCGTCCATCGTTGCCGGCTGGTTCCTCGTCTTCATGCCGTCCTTTTATGAACTGACCATGTCCATCATTCTCTATGGGGCACAGACCAAGACCATCGGTGTGCTGCTGTATGAACTCCAGACCTATGCCGACCCGCAGGACGCATCGGTGCTGGCCGTTATCATTCTGTTGATCGTTCTGGTCGGCAACCTGGCGCTTCGCAAGGTTTCACGCGGCCAGGTCGGCATTTGAGCTGAGAGGAGCAAATATTGTGGCAGATGTAAAGATTACTTCCGTGACGAAAAAATTTGGCGATGTGTACGCTGTGAAAGATTTCAACGTCCTGATCAAGGACGGGGAATTTGTTTCCATTCTGGGGCCGTCAGGCTGCGGGAAGACGACCATGCTCCGGATGGTAGCCGGTTTTGAAAAGGCAACCGAAGGAGAAATCGCCATTGGCGATGCGGTGATGAGCAAATCCGGCGCCGCCTATTTTGTGCCGCCTGAGAAACGCAACCTTGGCATGGTGTTTCAGTCCTATGCGGTATGGCCGCATATGAACGTATTCGACAATGTGGCGTATCCGCTGAAGATCAAAAAGGTTTCGAAAGAAGAATTGAAAGAACGGACTACAAAAGCGCTGTCACTGGTCCACTTGGATGAGTATGCGGAGCGTTTCCCCAATCAGCTGTCCGGCGGCCAGCAGCAGCGTGTTGCCCTGGCCCGGGCCCTGGTTGGCGAACCGGGACTGCTTCTGCTGGATGAACCGTTGTCGAACCTCGATGCAAAACTGCGCGAAAGCATGCGCTTTGAAATCAAGGAACTGCAGAAAAAGCTGGGGCTCACCGTTATTTATGTTACCCACGACCAGGCGGAAGCGATGGCGATGTCTGACCGGATCATTGTCATGTACAAGGGTGTTATCCAGCAAAACGATGTTCCGACCAAGATTTATGAAGAACCCGCCAATGCCACGGTAGCCGATTTTATTGGGCTAGTCAATTTTCTGGAAGGCGAAATCAAGGATGGCAGCGCATATCTGCATCAAATAGGATGCAGTCTGCCGATTAAAGCTGATTTTAGCGGCCCTGCGATGATTGCCGTACGTCCGGAACACGTTTCCATGTCAAAATCCGGATCCGGCCTCAAGGGGAAATTGGTGCAAAAATCCTATCTGGGAGATTCCACCGATTGCCGGGTGGCTCTGGGCGATGTTGTGCTTCGGGTCATCGAGCGCGGAGAAAACTTTACCGAATATGCCGAAGGGGAAGACGTATTCCTGAATTTTGGCCATATCATGGCGTTTCCCAAATGACGCATCCAGTTTCGCTTGCTGACATTCGGCTGTTTTTGCTTGACATGGATGGGACTGTCTATCTGGGCAGCAGGCTGTTGCCGGGATCTCTCGAATTTCTGCGCTATCTGGAAGAAACGGGACGGGACCATCTGTTTTTGACCAATAACTCTTCGCGCCATGCAGAGTATTATGCAAAAAAACTGACCAAAATGGGCTGGCTGGCGCAGCCGGAAGAGATTCTCACTTCCGGTGAAGCAACCGCCTTGTATCTTGGAGGGCTCAAATCGGCAGCCCGGATCTACCTACTGGGGACTCCTGATCTGGAAGCTGAGTTTGCATCGCACGGATTTATGCTGACGGATGCAGATCCGGATTATGTGGTGCTCGGGTTTGATATGACTCTGACCTATGAGAAACTGGTGAAGGCATGCGATCTGATACGGGCCGGAGTTCCCTTTATCGCAACCCACCCGGACCTGAACTGTCCGACAGAGAACGGCTATATACCCGACTGCGGAGCCATGACCGCACTGATTACCGCTTCAACCGGAGTGACTCCCAAGGTCATCGGAAAACCGAACCGGGAAATCATCGATTCCATGTTCCGCAAGAAACCGGTGGAACGAACGCAGGTCGCCATGGTTGGCGACAGACTGTATACCGATATCGTAATGGGTCACAATGCAGGAGTGGCGACGATTCTGGTGCTGTCCGGCGAAGCGAAGGAAAGCGACATCCCGGCAGCCCCGGTCAAACCGGATCACGTACTGGCCGGGCTGGGAGCCCTGCATGCGGCACTGAGGCAGGCAGACGATCTCCGACGGACCGCTGGGTAACTATTTGTATTAAAACAGCCAACTTCCGGAATCCGGCAGTTGGCTGTTTTTGCTTTGCAGGCCTGTTCATACAGGAGGGTATCAGACAATGGTGCTGTCAAGATAGGCAAATAGCAGCGTCTCCGCATTTGCGACATATTGGGACAGCTCTTCGACGGTCGCAGTAACCTGGTCCTCTTTCAGCCGGTCCAACAGCACGGCGCAGGCAGCGGCAAAACGGGGAAAGCCCCAATGGCTGAGCAGACCTGCCAGCAAGGGAGTCTCCATTTCGATGTTCCGTACCCCGTGAGCGTAAAGTTGCTGCAGCCAGTCCGTTTTATTCGTTTCATTCCATAGAGTGACGGCTCCGTCCAAGCGTCCCTGTTCCAGATAAAAGTCGTTGCAACCGATTGTTTTTCCGAGTACGGCATTGATGCCCACCTTTTCAGCCAGATGCACTAATTCAACTGCTATGGAGTGCGGATACTGCCCCGGAAAATAGTGGTCTTTTCCCTGGACAAAAACACGGTACGGCTTTAGGTCCGGTAGCAGGGCGGCGGTGGAGACAACGACTGCGCCTCCCGGCAAGCCCACTCCGCCGCTTGTTCCGACCCGCATCCAAAAAATCTTGTCCAGCTTTTCCGTGTCGCCGTTTTTTAAGAAATATGTCATTTTCATGAGTTCATGCATGGCAATGGCAGCACTGGGCATACCCATGCCCAGGGAGGAGAACAGCACCCTGTCCGCATAGCGGAGGATAAAACGGTCTTCCTTGGGAAAAGAGACAACTTCGGCGTTTCGCCTGCTTGCCCAATCTGAGGCGAATTTTGCGGTGCGTTCGCCGGAACCGGCGACGATGACAGCCTGAACATCCCGCAAGGCATGCAGCGCAGGGTCGGTGCTCGTGATTCCGAAGTGGTACCAATGATCTTCCGTTTCGCCACGGAGCACCTTGTCCAGAAATTCACGGTTCATATTTTCGACGTTCATGGGTCATTCCTCCCCGTTTCTGAGAGATTCGGGCAACCGCGCACTGAAAATCTGAATATTATCGTTCGACAGATCCGCATTGATTCCTTCCGGTTTGCGCCTTGCGTTCATTTTCGCCGGAGGCTGCAATAAGGCAGGATAGAATGAAAAGAATGCCGAAATTAAGTGACAGTGACTACTAGCGGCGGAGGTGGAATTTTGCACAAGTTTGCGTATCATGAACCGAAGACGGTGGGTGAAGCCTGCTCTTTGTTGCAGACCTATGGAAATGAAGCCAAAATTCTTGCAGGGGGCACGGATCTCCTGATCAAGTTCCGAAATGGTGTCATTGCGCCGCAACAGGTAGTGAACATAAAAAAAATACCGGGAATTGGGGACGTTTCCCTGAAGAACGAGGAACTTCATATCGGTGCCGCAACCACCATGAGCAACGTGGAGAAGGCGCTTGCGGAAATCCCGGAATATCAGGTTCTGGCGCAGGCACTGCATAGCGTGGCTTCCTGCCAGATCCGCAACAGGGCGACAATTGCAGGAAATCTGTGCAATGCTTCTCCCGCAGCGGACGTTGTTCCAGCCCTTGTTGTGCTGGGGGCGTCGGTCATCATCGCCGGACCCGAAGGAGAACGGCAGGTTTTGGCGGAAGCATTCTGCACGGCTCCCGGCAAAACTGTGCTGACCGGCGGGGAATGGGTCACAAAAATCATTGTGCCTGCGGTTTCCGCCGCAGCAAAGGGAAAGTATCTGAAACACTCCCGGCGCCGGATGGTCGATTTGGCCACCGTCGGATTGGCTTTATTTCGCGAGGGACTGGATATTCGCATTGCACTTGGGGCGGTCGGGCCGACGGTGATTCGGGCAAGGGCGGCGGAAGCACTGCTGCGGGAAACCGGCCTGGATGAAACTTCGGCGCAAAAAGCCGCTCTGTTGACTGCACAGGCGGCTGCGCCGATCAGTGACATTCGCGCAACCCGGGAATACCGGCAGCATATCGTGGAAATTTTGACTCTGCGGGGTCTGAATGATTTGCGGGAGGGGACCGCATGATGATGGAGTCAAGGACGATAACCCTGACGGTTAATGGCTGCCAGGAAACGCTGACATTGATGCCGAACCGGACGCTCCTGAGCGTGCTACGGGAAGATCTGGAGCTGACCGGCGCGAAACCGGGCTGCGAAGCCGGCGAGTGCGGGGCATGTACCGTCATTCTGGACGGGCGACCGGTGAATTCCTGCATGGTGCTGGCGGTGGAGCTGGACGGCGCGGACGTCATCACGATCGAAGGGGTGGGGGGCCCGGACGGTCTGGATGAAATGCAGCAGGCTTTTATAGACCACTTTGCGCTGCAGTGCGGCTATTGCACGCCCGGCATGATTTTGATGGGCAATGCGCTGCTGGCGCAAAATCCGGACCCGACAGAAGACGAGGTGAAGGACTTCATCAGCGGCAACCTGTGCCGCTGCACCGGATACGAGAATATCGTGAAAGCGATTCTGGCGGTTGCTGCCGGACGGAAGGGAGATGTCGGACCATGCCGGTGAGGGATGTGGTGGGGAAAAGCGTCCCGCGTCAGGAAGCGCGCGAAAAAGTTACCGGCGCGGCCAAGTTCGTCGATGACATCCGGTTTGGCAAAAAGACCTTGCTTGTCAAAGTGCTCCGAAGTCCTCATGCCCATGCGAAAATTCTGCGGATTGACGCGGAAGCGGCCTTGAAGGTGCCTGGTGTAAAAGCCGTGGTTACGGGAAGGGATATGGCAAATGCAGGCCGTATCGGCTTGTACCTTGCCGACAGGGAAGTATATGCGAGCGAAAGGGTTCGCTTTGTCGGCGAGCCTGTGGCGGCAGTGGCGGCGGAAACGGCGGATATTGCGGCTGAAGCCCTGAAGTATATTCAGGTAGAATATGAGGTATTGCCGGGGGTTTTTGATCCGGTTGCCGGTGCGAAAATCGGCAAGGGTCCGGTGATTCATGACAAACCTAGCCCTACGGACCTTTGGTGGCAGGGAGTTCACTGCCTGTACACCCGGCCGACGGCAGGCGAAGGGGCCTTGCTGCATGACGGACTGTCAAATTACGCCTGCGTGCCTTTCATCCATCCGGTCGCCGGCAGCAATGTCAGCAACCATTTCAAAATCCGCAAGGGGAATTTGGAAGAAGGGTTTGCCGCAGCCGATATTATTGAAGAAAATGTGTTCTATGTGCCGCATATCCAGCACTGTCAGCTTGAAAATCACGGTGCGGTGGCGTATTATGACAGAGCAGGCAACCTCACGGTCTGGGCGTCCAGCCAGTCTCCCAACGCAGTGCGGAAGATCTTGTCCGATGGATTTGCCATTCCCATGAACCGTATCCGGGTTATTTCCGCTTATGTCGGCGGCGGTTTCGGCGGCAAGGCGGGCGTGACGACGGAATGTCTGGTGGTGCCTCTGGCGATGAAGCTGCCGGGTTATCACATCAAGCTGGCCCTGACAAG
>CAZXCC010000199.1:0-3421 GCA_964638945.1 uncultured Veillonellaceae bacterium
TCATCCGGCAGGGCCGGGGGCGGCGGCGTCATGTCCCAGGGTTGTTTGCTCAGCCAGTTGCGCAAAAATTGTTTGTCGAAACTCGGCTGGGTCTTGCCAGGCTCATACCCTTCCATCGGCCAGAAGCGGGAAGAATCAGGAGTCAGGGCTTCATCGATCCAAATCAGGTTCCCATTAAGAAGGCCAAACTCGAACTTGGTGTCTGCAATGATGATACCTCGAGTCTCGGCATATGCGCGCGCCTGTTTGAAGATATTGACGGAAACGTCGCGCACCTTTGCATATAACTCATTGCCGATAAGTTTCGCGCCTTCTTCCTCGGTGATGTTTTCGTCGTGAGTCCCCAATTCCGCCTTTGTGGAGGGGGTGAAGAGAACTTCCTCCAGTTTTGCGGATTCCAGAAGATTCTTGGGCAGTGCATGACCGCAAACCACGCCTGTAGCGACATAGTCCTTCCAGCCCGAGCCGGTGATGTGCCCACGCACGATGCATTCCAGCGGCAAGGGTTTCGCTTTTTTTGCCAGTACGAATCGCCCTTCCAATTCATCTTTGTACGACGCGAGGTTGGCAGGCAAATCCTTGGCATCGGCGGATATGACATGGTTGGGGACTATATTCCGAAATTTCTCCATCCAGAACAGGGTGATCTGGTTTAGCACCACACCCTTGTACGGGATAGGTCTGCCCATGATTACGTCAAACGCCGACATGCGGTCCGTAGTCACCAACAGCAACGTTTCCGGATCGATTTCATAAATGTCTCGCACCTTGCCTTTGGCTATCAGGGGATATTCTCTGATGTTCGTCGAATCGATTACTTTCATAATTTCACTCCTTACTTATACCTTCAGAGGGCAAAGGAAATAATGCCCTTCGTTGTGGCATTTTATCTTGTCGAAAGCGTTGACGCAATGTCGCGACAGCTGAATTCGCATTAGTAATATTGTACCATGCAGTTCCGCCTAATTACAGACATAATCTGCCTCCCTGTCGGGCTTGCCTCACTAAAATTTCATCTAGTATTCTATCGATATGCCAACCACGTCAAAGTGTTCGCAAGACCGGAATTTATTTCAGCTGTGCGATACAGCCGGATTGTATGGAAGCAATGTTTTGTGCAATTCTATCTTTTGGCCAGTCCCACCACTTTATTTCCAGCAAAGAAGAAATGATTTCCTCAGAAAACCGCTTTCTTATTGGTTTTGCTGGCACTCCACCAACAATCGTAAACGGAGGAACATCTTTAGTAACCAATGCACGGGTGCCTATGATTGCCCCGTCACCAATGGTAACACCAGCCAATATCACGGCTTCATAACCAATCCAAACGTCATTTCCAATGACAATATCTCCCTTGTTGTCCCAGGAAGCAGTGACATTTTTGCAATCAAGTTCCCATTCTTCAAAAAACAGGGGAAAGGGATAGGTGGATAATGAAGTGATGGTGTGATTCGCACTGTTAAAAAGGAAGCGTGCACCACAGGCAATGGAGCAAAACTTCCCAATGACAAGTTTGTCGTGGTTGATGGGATAATGATAAAGCACATTATTTTTTTCAAATAATGTCGGGTCATTGACAAAATCATTATACATCGTGTAATCGCCAACTCTTATATTGGGGTTGGTGATTACATTTTTCAGATAAATGGTTTGTTTATCCCCTTTGCGGGGATATATTTTTTTCTCGGCAATAGTCACTTTTCAACCTCCTGCAAGACGATCCATATAGAATCGCTAATTTTTTATAAGAGGAATCAATAAAATTATCAATTCCTGCTTTCCTGTTTGTAATACAAAATCCGGCGGCTTTTTCGATGAATCATTGCTCATTGTTAATAAACTAACTCCATTAGGCTTATAATAAAACTAACTCCATTTAGGCGAACTGCAAAAGGTTCACTGGCAGAGGGTACTATGCAGCATGTCGGTCTAGATACTGCAATAGATAATCAAAAATCGAATTGAATGCAATGTGGTAAATTATGTAAAATAAATATAGTGTGGGCGTGGAAGAGGAATGCTGAAGCAATGATCACAACAAACAACAAATTGATAATAATTATTCTAATGGCGGCCGGATTTATTGGCTCGCTGAGTCAAAATTTATTGACGTCTGCCTTACCTTCGATCATGACTGCATTGATGGTAGATGTTGCAATCGCACAATGGTTAACTATGATATACGTTCTTGTTTTAGGCGTTATTACTGCAATAAGCGCATATATGTTCTACCGGTTTCCAACAAAAAAATTAGTTCAGGCTTCTCTTGCTACATTTCTTCTTGGATGTGTCATTGCTTTTTGTGCACAAAATTTTTATATATTATTGTTTGCAAGGGTCATTCAAGCCTTTGGTGCGGGTATTCTAATCCCCTTGCTTCAAATGGTGGTTCTCTATATTTTTCCTCCCGAAAAGCAAGGACAAGCTCTTGGCTTAACCGGTATTATCGTCGGTTTCGCACCGGCCATAGGACCTACATTATCAGGAGTATTAGTTGATGCTTTCGGTTGGCGCAGTATCTTTCTGCTTTTAATATCTGTTTCAGCTGTCGTGCTGATCGCTGGGCAATTCATTTTAAAAGACATAGGAGAGCGTCAGATTAATCATTTGGACTTTCTATCCTTAACTTTATACAGTATAGGATTTGTTTCATTCATGCTTTCTGTTACGTTCATGAAAAGCGGTTCAATATTCAAACCGGAAATAATCGGATTATTTTTCATAGGAATAGTATGTCTTGCTATTTTTGCAAAGCGTCAACTGAAATTACCGGAACCGTTATTAAAACTATCTCTGTTTAAATATCGCTCCCTTGTTTTTGGAGTTATCTTACTATGTATTTCTTACGTAATCATGATGGCCGGAACCATTTTTCTCCCTCTTTATATTCAAACAATTTGTGGCTACAGCGCTACAATATCCGGCCTTATAATGCTTCCCGGTTCACTATTAATTGCTGCTTTAAGCCCTGCAACCGGTAAACTTGTAGACCGTTTTGGCGCATCACAATTATGCTTCATTGGCATGATATTTTTAACTATGGGGAATATACCCTTTGTATTTTTCGATAACCATACTGCATTATCCATGATTTGCATTGCGTATATAGTAAGAAGCATTGGTCTTGCCTTCCTTATTACAGCCTGCACCACTTTGGGAGTGCAAAACCTGCCCCAAATTGATAAAGCACAGGGTACGGCAATCCAAAATTCTCTTCGTCAAATGAGCGGGTCACTTTTTTCCACGATTCTGGTAGTTGTAGCAACAATTATATCCTTCCCATCTACAATAAGTGTATCAGGTATGCAAATTTCATTTTTGCTAATGACCAGTATGACAATAATTGGATTACTCATATCTTTCTTGAGTATAAGAACCAAACAGCAAAGTTCAAATAGAACCCCTATCAATTTGTAGTATG
>CAZXCC010000199.1:3521-5583 GCA_964638945.1 uncultured Veillonellaceae bacterium
ATGCCGGGCGCACGAAGAAACAGCCTTAGTCCGATGGAAGTTCGAACCAAGGCTGTTTCTTCATTTGTCTCCATACAGACCCTTTTTTCTGTTCCAAAAAGTTCATGCCGCAAACGATACGTGCATGATTTTCACGACTCTCCTAAAAAGTCCACCGCACCTTGTTGCCATGGTAGTCGTTTGCCGGGTTCCGTTCGGTAACAACCAGGACCAGGTCGGCGCCGCCATGCGGCATATATGTTTGGTTCTTGAATACAGAAAGGATATATTTGTCGGAAATGGCAAACAGGATCCCTTCGCCTCCATCGCCGGTCGAAGCGGAAGGAATGGCGACATAGCCGTTGCTTGATCCATTTGTGGTATATTTCCAGGAGCTCGAGCCAAAGGGTGGCTGAATATTTACTCTTACAGCATGTTCCTGATAACTGCCGCCCTCCGACTGAAATATCAGACTGAAATCATACGAACGGTCGTTGCTGATTTCAAAGGGCACAGTCGTCGAACAATGATCTGGAAACATTTTCTTTTCAGAACTGCTTTTCCATGTGGTAAGATTGAGGTTTGCCGCCGTCGTGGGGGTCCCTTTCGTCTTGCTGTTGGTGGAATTGCCCGGAGGAAAAACAGTACTGTAAGGAAAGCCACTATGCAGATAGTTGTCTGATTGGGAATCGGTCGTTCCCTTGTCGCCGATTCGCACGTTGCTGCTGGTAAGATTAAGCAGGCTGAAAGTCCAGGTAAAGCTGCCCGACTCAGTGCCTTTGCTGATTTCAATTCCGTTCGCCTGCGGACAGCTTGCCAGAGTTGTACCGGGTGCTGTGGCAAGAAGTGTTATGGTCAAGAACAGGAGGGCGGCAGTTCGAATAATTATTTTCATACTTCTACACTCCTTTCCTCATTTATTGGTATGAACCGATGGATTTTTCATCTTCGGCAAGGAGGTCTCATGTTTTTCCAGTGCTTCGGCGAAGCGTAACAGGAAGGCTTCTTGTTCGCGGCTCAGGCTTTTTTTCTGTTCAATCGCTTTGTATGCACCGTCAAACAGCGCAAATTCGCTCTGATTCAGCGTACGTGCAAGCTTTATGAATGCAACGTGACCTTTTTTCCCTTCCCGTTGCAAGTGCTGAGTGATCCGATTGCCTGCAGCGCTGGCCTGCATCGTCACCTGCTGCTGCGAGTGCATGGCGCTGGTCCAGTCGACGGAGGTAGCCAGAGTAACAAATACAACCGGCAAATGTCCATCAAGATGCGTATCTGACGCCCCTGTTTCCCGCTGCACCACTACAGCCGGAATAATATAAGCTTGGGGGCATCCACCGCCGTTGGTTCCATGCTGCGAATAGAGGCCGTCGTAGGGAGCGGCCTGTTCGTTTGATGTATATGATTTTGTAGGGGCATAGGTGGCGGGAAAATTCCCTGTCGTGCTATTCCCCATCGGAAGCACATAGGCGCTGAAGTACGTCTGATCGCTGGTGCCTCCGCGCGCGGCTATTTCTTTGGCGGTGCTCCCGATTTCTTCAGCACTGATCAGATATCCCATAAAGGAAAGCGGGTTGGGCTCGACCGCAAATTCTGCCACATCGACAACAAACGCGGCGCCACTGACAATCAACTTGAAGATATCCCCTTTAAGTGAGTCCTGTTGTTCTTTCACACGGTTGAAATCAAGATGAATCGTCACATCACCGGTGGTAATATTGTTTAGGCAGTTTGAGGGATCATAGTTCGACACCACCTGTTTCATAGTGTAGGCCAGGTTCCGGTCAGGATAAACTTCATTTGTATTAAATTCTGGATTACTGGAACTCGCAGTGTCCAGCCAGGATACGACAAAGGAAGCGCCTGATTTTGCCGGAATCTTGTACGGGATGCCGGACGGAGTGAATGCGGTGGGGTCTACAGAAGTGCCCTTTTCCTGGGGATATACGCTATTAACGGTGTAGAAATCCTTGAAGTCAGAACTGGAAAGTTCCATGTCATATGGAGTGGTGTTGAGGACATGAACAGTGACGACTTCGATGAGCGACACATTCCAGACGACATTGGGGCGACCCGGATATTTCGG
>CAZXCC010000200.1:0-5550 GCA_964638945.1 uncultured Veillonellaceae bacterium
CCTGCAGGCGCAATGGATATCCCTGGCCGTTCCACCATTCGTGATGTTTAAGAATCAGGTCAGCTACAGGAATCAATTCCGGAATGACCAGTGCTATCCGATGCCCGATTTCGGAGTGGCGTTCAATTTCCAGACGTTCCTCCGCCGTAAGCTGCGAAGGCTTAAACAAAACCGTATCCGAAACACCAATTTTCCCGATATCATGGAACTGCGACAACAGTAACAGATCGTTTTTGCTGTCATCAGACAGTCCGTTTTTATCAGCCAGTGCCAAAGCCATCCTGCCCAGACGGTGTGAATGTCCTTCTGTAATATAATCCCTTGCTTCCAACATTTTCAACATGGTCTGTACAATGACATTGCGCGCACTCTGACTGCTGGACAATTTTTGCCTGTACATGGCGTCGTCAGCTTCTTTTATCATCTGATACAAAGCATTTTCACCCGGTTGACAGGCAGTACGATACTGTACACCGAGGGATATTTGCAATGGAATACTGTTTTCGTCGCTCTGGGCGGCAGCGGCACGAATCTCCTGACAAATCTCCAACAGTTCCGTTTCACTGATATCCGTGAGCAGAACAATAAATTCATCGCCACCGGTTCTGGCAATCATGGCAGTATCCGGAATGACCCGCCGCAGTATTTCCGCAGTCCGCTGCAGCAACATATCTCCGACTGCGTGCCCCATAGTGTCGTTCATAAGTTTCAGTCCGTCAATATCGCCGGAAATTACGCCTACGCCTTTGGCGCCGCACTCGTTTATTTTTTTCAGTTCGGCTTCAAAATAAGCACGGTTCTGCAATCCGGTCAAGCCGTCATGCCAGCTGACATGCTGCAACTTTGCCTCCGTTCTCCTCCTTTCTCCCAGTTCGGTTTTCAGGGACTCGTTCAGGTCCTCAATCCGCTTATTGGACCTTGTAATACTCTCCAGCATCAAATTGATACTCGCTGCGACTTCACTCAGTTCATCATTGCCTGATAATGGCAGCCGTTTTGTTAAATCGCCCTGTTCATAGATTTGATTCAGAAATGCTTCGATTTTCTGCAGTCGTGCGGTTACAAAAACCTTCATCCCATAATTCGCAACAAACACCATCAAACCTAAAATTACTATGATGAACAACGCAAATATCTTCATCTGTTTTTGTGCTTCATGAAAAATCACGCGCTCTGTATCGACCAAAAAAGATAATCGACTATTCCCATATAAGTCCTTCACAGGAACGTATGCCCGAATGATTTCCTTGTTCTTGGCATCAACAATAATCTGCCAGGGAACAGCTTCGCCGCTTGCTCCCCGCTCCGTTTCCAATATTTGATAGTCTGTTTTGATATGGACTGGAGCTTGTACACGATTCGAAAAATCATCAAGCAAGGCCTGGTCGATTGTGTGAAGGAACGCCAAAACACCTGTGCTTTCTCCTGTTCCATCGCTTTTGAAAATACGCTGGACCGCAACCATGACGGGTTGGTTATCAATGAACAGAATGCCGCTGACCGCCTGGTCCCCCTGCAATTTTTCCATGAACGGTTGTTGAGGTTGAAAATGTCTTTCCATATCGGCAGGTACCGGTATTTCCGATTTTCGTTCCAAGTTTATCGATTTGGCAAATATTATCTTCCCTGCCGGATTTGTCACTACTACAGTATCCACCCGCAGGTTTGCCATGGCAGCATCTTTTAGGTTTTTCTCGACAAAATCACTGCCTGCCGGATTCTGGGCAAAACTATACAAATCATCCCACGGAGCCCAGTCGCCCACCTGTGAACTGAGGCTGGCCAGTTCCGCCTTGAAGGCATACGAAGTCCGGTGCATATTCTCCCGGACATCTTTTTGTTCCAATACATCGTAATTCTTAACCCAGACCAATAACACTAAAACATAAATTGAAAGCAGGGTTACACAACCAATAGTCAGATGATACAGTGCAACCTTCGTACCGATTTTCATTTATTCACCCGCTTTACCAGGATTCTTTAGAAAAGACTTGGCGTGTGCCAAGTCTTTTTAGACGCTGGCAGACGCCTTAGTCCTTCTTATGTCCCCAGAAGTTAACCTTTCTGGTAGACCAAAAAAAACAGTCGCGACAATAGTACGCGACGAATAATTTCTTTTCTTTATTTTATGTCTTTCAGGCGACAAAAACAAGGAAAGCTCAGCAATATGACTCAGCAATCAAGAGCATGTGGAAACGAACCTACCTTTGCCAAGAGGAGGGCTTTGGACCGACCATTTCCAAAAAATAATTATATATTCTTGGAGAATTATCTTTGCGCAAAATACAGACTTTGATGCTGTGAGGTGCAGTCCCGTGCAGGCATGAATGAGCAAGAGTGCCGGAAACAATGGCATCGCACCAGACATATCCATATATCAGAGCGTCTGGAGAAGTCTCTTTGACGCCACCACTCTCAATATCCCATATGGGATTCGACACTTCACCGACGTAGACTTCGGCGACTTCCCAACTATTCCATCGTCGCCTGACTGACACCAATTCCAACCCGGTAACAGGACCTTTCGGTTTTGCATTTGCTTTCATGCCTACAGCTCTTCCTTTCTGAACAGATTGTCCTTTCATGCAACACATCTTCAAATCGTTCAACTCATAATTAAGTTGTCAGAAATAAAGGAATTTTGCATCTACATCAAGAAGTGACAAGCATATATTGATATTGATATTTTCGGGAGGTTACTCTGAATGAGCGAAGAAAACCAGCAGATTTTAGAACACTACCAGTTTTTACTTCCCCAGTTAAACAAAATGGTATTTGCCGATGTCGGCGTGGGACTGTTTGATCTGGAAAAATGTCTGAACTATATTCCCGGCAAGAAAATGGATCTTGGTGCCAAGCCGGGTGACCCCCTCAAACCGGGAAGCGGCGTGCATCAAGCGATGCAACTCCGGCAGAGGCTCGTTCGCAAGGTTGATAAAGCCGTGTATGGCAGGCCGTACATCGTCGTCGCCATACCAATCATAAATTCCAAGAATGAAGTGATTGGCGCAATTGCTGTTTCAGAGCCGACGGATAACATCGACGAAATGAAAGCCATGTCTGAACATCTTTCCGAAAACCTCCGCACCCTGGCAGGCACAACCGAAGAGATTGCGGCCCAAACAGAGGAAATTGCCGCCACCAGCCGCACTTTGGCCCAAAGCGCTGTTGCCGCCCAAAAGCACACGCAGGAAACGGATGAGATGATCGGTCTGATAAGGACTGTCGCCGGGCAAACCAATCTTCTGGGACTCAACGCTGCAATCGAAGCAGCCCGGGTCGGCGAGCAAGGACGAGGGTTTGGGGTAGTCGCCGTGGAAATCCGCAAACTGGCTACGACATCGACTGAATCGTTGAAACGCATCGATGCTGTCATCAAGACCATCCAGCTCGACAGCACCAAGACCGTGCAGGAAGTCGAACACATAGATTCTGTCATTTCGAAGGTCGCTGTTTCTTTGGATCAGGTAGCCCAAACCGTTCAGGATATCAAAGCAAGGGTAATGGATCTCGAAAAACTTGCAAACAGACTTTCAGACGAAGAGTAAAAAGTGAAGAGCCTCCTCTTCTGCAACCGGCCTGCTGATAAAATAACCTTGCGCATAATCGCAGCCGAGTTCCTTTAGTTTCACGAGCTGCGCTTCTGTTTCCACACCCTCTGCAACAACATCGAGACCAAGCACATGGGCCATATCGATAATCGATTCGATAAACCCTTCCTGTGCTTGGTCTTCTATTATGTTGTCCACAAACGATTTGTCGATTTTCAGTGTTTTTACCGGTAATCTGCGCAGATAAGTCAGCGAAGAATATCCCGTTCCAAAGTCGTCTAGGGAGAGCCCTATCCCCAGCTCATTGAGCGCATTCAGCTTTTGGACGCTATCCTCGAGTGAATCAATCAATACACTTTCTGTTATTTCAACTTGCAACTGACCGGGCTGAATTCCTGCGTCAGTAATTGTTTCACGCATGAGTGAAACAAAATCCTCGCGCGCCAGTTGTCGTGGGGAAACATTGATGGAGATGCGAAGAGAGCCTCGCCCCATATCGCTTAGTGTTCGGGCAAACGAGCATGCCTGTTTGATCACCCATTCTCCAATCGGTTGAATCAATCCACTCTGTTCCGCCAAAGGAATGAACCGGGCCGGGGACATCATTCCATGCTCCCTGCTGTTCCAGCGGATCAGTGCTTCATAACTGATGACTTTTCCACAGCGCAAATCAATCAGAGGTTGATATTGCAAGAACATTTCTTCGCGCTCAAGCGCACGCCGCAGATCATTGGTGACAACCATCTTTTCATAGGCATCTTTTAACATGGCCGGTTCATAAAACCGCCAGCCGTTTCTGCCTGTTGCTTTGGCGGCATACATTGCATTATCCGCGTTTCGCAATAGTTCCTCGACTGAGTCCGCATCCTCCGGATAGAGGGTAACACCGATGCTGGCTGACATATGCAGACTTTTTCCGCTAATTTCATATTCGCCATGAAGAGTTTTCACAAGACGATCCGCTAGCTTGGCAATTCGTTCCCGTTGATTTTCCCCCGCAAGGACAACAATGAACTCATCCCCTCCCATACGGGCCACGAAAGCATCTTGCCCCACGGCATCCCGAATATGCCTGCTTGCCTCTCTGATGACACTGTCGCCAAAAGTATGGCCAAAATTGTCGTTCACCATCTTCAGGTCATCCAGGTCAACGAATAATATCGAGCCGACTGCCTCACCACGGCGCGCCCTGTTCATTTCCTCATCCAGCTGCCGATTGAGACTTGCACGGTTCGGAAGACCTGTCAAGGTATCATGGTAAGCCATTCGGGTAATCTCTTCCTGGTTGTTTGTTCTTTCGAGGGCAATCGAAGCTAAGTTTCCATATTGGCTCAAAATTTCAAGTTCTTCCACGACGACTTGATGAATCTCATCTGTCCAGCAGGCGCAAAAGGCTCCAATCACCTGGCCATGATGCTTCAGCGGAAACATGATCAAAGTCTTAATTTGATCCAATCTTTTCTCCGGAACGCGGTAGAGATACTGGCTGTAGTTTTCCACATACAGCATTTCTCCGCTTTGACGTACCTGACTGAACATGCTTCGTTCCACCGGATACGAACCCAAGACTATACTTTTCGCAGTACCGAACGCATGACGGATAACAAAAAACTCCCCGGTTTCATCCTGCAATCCAACATATCCTCCGGGCGCTTTCAATATTTTGAGCGCATCGTGCAAAATATCCGCCAAGAGTTCATTTATTGTTTTATCCGAACTTGTCACGAGGTTCATGGTCGCCCGATATTGCTGTTCACGCACAACAAGCTCATTTTCAACCTGATGCCGAAAATCGATTTCCCTTTCCAGGTTTTTATTGGAATTTTCCAACGTTTCATTCAGCGCAGCCATTTCTTCATTCAATGCTGTCAGTTCCTGATTGGCTGCAAGTAAACTCTGTGTTCGCTCTTCAACCAGTCGCTCCAGCTTAACTCTCTGTTCCTGTCGTTCCTCTTCCGCTTTTTTCCGTTCCGTGATATCAATACAGGTCCCCTCAATG
>CAZXCC010000201.1:0-5518 GCA_964638945.1 uncultured Veillonellaceae bacterium
TGCCGGATCGCGGACGAAAAAGGTACAGACGAGTCCAACCAACGGAAGCAAGGCAAGGATATCGAAAACAACCGGCAAAGACCAGAGATCGGCCACCCGGCCGAGCGCCAGCACTCCCAGGGCGCCAACACCGAAACTAAAGCCCAGGGAAAGGCCGGAAGCCATGCCGACATTGCCTGGCATCATGCGCTGCGCCAAAACCAGGCTGCTCGAGTGGGCCGCTGCCAGAAGCATGCTGGCAATGGCCAACAGCAGGTAAACCATCGCGCCGGAAGCAGACTGGAAAGCATAAATGACCAAAGCTGCAGGCGCGATGGACCAGAGCATGACCTGTTTGCTGCCGAAACGGTCGCTCAGGGCGCCGCCGGTCAAGGTCCCCATTGCGCCGGAAGCCAGATAGATGGTGAGAATGGTGCTGGACAGCAGCGGGTCGCCTCCCAGAAATGAGATAAAGTAGAGCGGGATAAAAGTGCTCAGTCCGGAACTCACCATGGCACGGATCAAGATGGCTCCGAGCAGCGCCAACAGAGAGCCGGAAAAGAATTGCCTGGAAAAGCCGGTGCGAATGTTTTGGTTTCCCTGGCGCAACGGGATTTTTTTCGTCAGGCGGGATACGGGCAAAGCAATGGCAAGACTGGGAACGACATACAGAAATAACTGCCAGCCCGGTCCGTTCACCAACAAGGCTGCCAGCAGCAGAGACCCCAGCGCCATGCCTGCTGTGCCGCCGACAACAAACAAACTTACCCCCTTTCCCTGCGAGTTGCCGCTCAGCTGATGCGCTGTTTTCGCGCCTTCCGGATGGAAAATTGCCACGCCAAGGCCGGACAGGAAAGTAAAGACAAGCATCAGTTCATAGGATGGGACAAGCAGGGAGAGAAGAAAGCCAACACCGGAAAGGATACAGCCTGCCGGCATCAGCCAGGGCCGGGATTTTTTGTCGCTGAAATAGCCGAAAATCGGTTGGCTTATGGACGAAGTGAGACTTTGCACAAGGATAATCACGCTGGTCTGTGTGTAGGTGAGGGCGAATTTTGCCTTGAGAAACGGCAACGCCACGAGCAGCGCCCCCTGCGGCAAGTCTGTCACGGCATGGGCGGCAGACATCAACAGGATGCTGCCGTAAATTGTTTTCGACATGAGAGTTCCTTTCTGTGTTCCGGGTTTAATGATTCTATCGATGCATTTTTTGCTTTTCCACTCTTCGGCGTCGCAGTTCGGTTTCCCTGCGTTGCAGGAATATTTTCCGGGATGGCTCACGGTAGGGAAACTTGTAATTTTTAGATGCTTCGGGTATAATCTATTCGCAATTACATATGAAACAGGTGCCCATATGGGCTTAATAGGGAAGTCCGGTGAAAGTCCGGCACGGTCCCGCCGCTGTAAAGAGGAGCTGCCTGCTGGAAGCCACTGGAGCCGAATGCTTTGGGAAGGCGCAGGTTAGTGATGAATCTGAGTCAGAAGAACTACCTGTTTGACAGTCACCGTTATACCCACGAGCGATGGGAAGGGGATTTTCAGGTTCTTCCGAGAGCCCTGATCTCCACCCGCCGGGCTGGAGATTTTTTGTGTTAGCATGAGGAGGCAAAAATTTTGTCAAACGGATGTTTTACCGGGATCGGCGTAGGGCCGGGAGATCCTGAACTGTTGACGATAAAGGCTGTGAAAGCGCTGGCTGCGGCGGATGTGGTGATCGCCCCCCGGACCGAAAAACGCGACGACAGTATCGCTCTGTCGATTGCCAGAGAGCACATGCGACAGGATGTTGAAATACTGGAACTGGTATTTCCCATGGTATATCATGCGGAAGCCTTGAGCGAAGCCTGGCTGGCCAACCGGAAAATCATTCAGGAACGGCTGGAAGCAGGACAAAATGTGGTGTTCCTTACTCTCGGCGACCCCATGTTTTACAGCACGTACATTTATGTTTTCGAATTGTTGCAGGGATGCGGGCATCCTATCGAGACCATCCCGGGGATCACTGCGTTTTGCGCCATTGCCAGCCACCATGGCATGCCGATCGTTGAAGGCGATGATGTGCTCAGCGTAGTTCCGGCGACCATCAGCCCGGAAAAAATGGAGCAGGTTATGCAAGTGTCGGACCGGCTGGTTTTGATGAAAATATCGAAAAACTTTCCGGAACTCTGTAATAAACTTCAGCAGCACGGTTTTGCCGAGCATGCTCTCATGGTCTCAAAATGCGGACACCCTGACGAACAGGTGCATGAAGATGTTTGCAATGCTCCGCAGGAAGCGGTGACCTATCTGTCCACGATTCTGGCAAGGAAGCGTAGTGCGAAATGAAGAAGGCCATATTGGTTGTCAGCTTTGGTACGACTGTCCAGGCGACGCGGGCAGCGAACATCGACATCCTGGAAAGTGAAGCGGCTGCCGGGTTTCCGGAATGGGAAGTGCGCCGTGCCTTTACCTCTGCTACGGTGCGGGCAAGAATCGCATCGGAGGAAGGGCTGGTTATCGACCCGCCTTCTGAAGCGCTGGCAAAACTTGCGCATGAAGGCTTTCAGTCCGTGATGATTCAACCGACGCACGTAATCCCGGGGGAAGAGTACGACCGGCTGGTAGAGGCCATCACGCCTTTTTGTCGGGAAAAGGCGTTTGATTCGCTGAAACTGGGGCGGCCACTACTGTATTATGAGGGAAATGAACCGAGCCAGCCCGATGACTACCGGATTGCCGTGGAGGCTTTGAAGACGCAGCTGCCGGCAAACGAGCCGGACGAGCCAGGCAAAGTTGTGTTGATGGGACATGGTTCCGGTCATTTTGCCGATCGATGCTACGATTTGTTTCAGGAACGGCTGGACTCGGCCGGTCTGCCGGTATTTACCGCGACAGTGGAAGGAAGCCGGACTTTCAAAGACGCCCTGGACTGGCTGGAACGCACCGGGGTTCGCAAGGTGGTCCTGATGCCGTTCATGCTGGTGGCTGGCGACCATGCCATCAATGATATGGCCGGACCGGAGGAAGATTCCTGGGAGAGCCGGCTGCGCGACGCAGGATACGAAGTATCTTCCCATCTGCGCGGATTGGGTGAGAATCCGGCGTTCCGCAGTATTTATCTCGATCATTTGCGGGCGGCTTTGCCGTTCTCCGTGTAAAGGAGGTCCCTGTGAAACTGCTTGGTTTGTTTTCTGTACTGGCCGCTGTCTGGCTGATGCCGTCACTGGCTTATGCAATGCATATCATGGAAGGTTTTTTGCCGCCGATGCATGCGCTGTTCTGGCTGGTGGTGACGGCGCCTTTTCTGGCGCTGGGCGCGATAAAAATCAACAGACTGCTGAAGGATCATCCGGACCGGAAGTTGCTGCTCGGATTGGCGACGGCTTTTGTTTTTGTCCTGTCGGCTCTGAAGATGCCCTCCGTGACAGGCTCCAGTTCGCATGCAACGGGAATCGGCCTTGCAGCAATCATGTTCGGCCCTTCCGTAGCTGGTGTTCTGGCAGGTATCGTGCTCGTTTTTCAGGCTTTGCTGCTGGCACATGGCGGAATTACGACGTGGGGAGCCAATACCTTTTCGATGGGGATTGCCGGGGGGATTACAGCATATCTTGTGTTTCGTTCAGGCCGCGCGGCAGGTTTATCAGAAAAGGTGACGGTGTTTCTGGCGGCTGCGTTCGGGGATCTGGCGACCTATATGGTGACAGCGGCGCAGCTTGGCGTTGCGTTTCCCGACCCGGTGGGCGGGTTTACCGCTTCTTTTGCAAAATTTGCCGGCGTTTTTGCGCTGACTCAGCTGCCTCTGGCAGTCAGTGAAGGACTTTTGAGCGTCGTGGTTTACAATACCTTGTTGCACTACAATGAACAGGGACTGATTCACCTTTGGTGGAAAGGGCGGGAACACGAAGCATGAAAAAAGAAAATTTGATTCTCCTTCTATTGGTTGTTGCGATAGCGGCTTTTCCCCTGGTATGGAATGCAAACGCCGAATTCGGCGGGGCTGACGACAAGGTCAAGGACGTGGTGGCGACGATTCAGCCGGAATATAAGCCGTGGTATAGTGCTTGGTGGACGCCGCCGTCGGCTGAAGTGGAATCGTTTCTTTTTGCGTTGCAGGCGGCATTGGGAGCCGGTTTTGTCGGATATTGGATTGGATTCCAGCGGGGGCGCCGTTCAGCGCGCGAAGCCTAACAACACATGCTGTATCTGGATTATCTGGCCTATCATAATTGCTTTTCACGTATCAGCATTCCCGAGAAACTGGCGGTTGCTCTGGGCGGGCTGTTGCTGGCAATCGCATCCGGCTATCCTGCGGTGAACCTGGCGGTGTTTCTTTTTATGTCTGCGGCACTGCTGCGGGCGGGGATGCCTTTGCGTTACTGGTTGCGCCTGTGGGGAACCTTGATGCCGTTTTTGATCACTGCGGTCGTGACCATCGTATTCAGCTTTTCGCTGGAGTCGTTTTCAGCATTGTGGTCAATCCGGGTCGGTCCGGTGCATGTAGGCGTTACGGAAACCGGATGGGTGGCGGCGCAGGCGGCACTGCTCCGTAGCGCGGCTGCTGTTTCCTGTCTTTTGATGCTGGCGGGAACGACGCCGGTGAGCTATATCGTTGCCTGGTGTTCCCGGGTGGTTTTTCTGCGTTCCGTCCTGGAAGTGGCCTTGCTTGCCTATCGGTTCATTTTTGTGGTGCTGCATACGGCTTCGCAAATTTATACCGCCCAGCAATCGCGGCTGGGCTATTCCAATCTGTCGAGATCGTTGCGTTCCATCGGCATTTTGGCAGCCAACCTCGGCCGAAAATCCTTCCTTACGGCGCGTGATTTGTTTATCGGGTTATCTTCGCGCAATTATTCGGATCGTCTCGTATTTCGTTGCCCTTCGCAAAAAGTTGCTCCGTTGCGCATGACGGCGATTTTGCTGTGTGTGGGCGTTTCAATCTGGTTTTCCCGCTGAATGGAGGCTTTACCCTGATGCATGCCTGTCCCATCCTGGAAGCACGTGCAGTTTCATTTTTTTATCAAAGCGACAAACCTGTGCTGCAAGACCTGAACCTTTCGATACCGGCAGGAGCCCGGGTTGCGATGGTGGGTCCGAACGGCGCAGGCAAGTCCACTTTGTTTCTGCATTTCAACGCAATATTGCAGCCGACGGGAGGATCGCTGTTTTTTCAGGGAACAGCATACGATTACTCACGCAAGGCGCTCAATCGCTTGCGGCAAAAAATAGGTCTTGTGTTTCAGGACCAGGATATGCAGCTTTTTGCACCGACGGTATTGGACGATGTGCTGTTTGGTCCGATGAACATGGGCTGCTCTCTGGCCGAAGCGGAAGCTGCCGCGCGCCATGCTGTGGAGACGGTGGAGATGAGCGAGTATCTGGATGAACCGGTGCATTTCTTGAGTCCGGGGCAAAAAAAACGGGTAGCGCTTGCGGGTGTGCTTGCCATGGAACCGGAGGTGCTCATCCTGGATGAACCGACCGCAGGGCTGGACTATGCCGGCAGTGTCAACCTCTGCAGCATTATGGACTCGCTGCACAAATCGGGAAAAACACTGATTGT
>CAZXCC010000202.1:0-5506 GCA_964638945.1 uncultured Veillonellaceae bacterium
AACACGGGTTGGTCGTGATCGAAGATGCTGCGCAGGCGCCGGGTGCAAAGTTTCGGGGCAAGTATGCCGGTACCCTGGGTGATATCGGTGTTTATTCACTCAACTATCACAAGCATATCCATAGCGGCGAGGGCGGCATCGTCGTGACGGATGACGATTTGTTCGCCGAAAGAGTCCGGCTGATCCGCAACCATGCCGAAGTGGTGGTCGGAGCCAAAGGGTTTACCGATCTTGTGAATATGATCGGGTTCAACCTGCGGATGACTGAGCTGGAAGCGGCTGTGGCGCGTGAGCAGTTAAAAAAACTGGAAGGATTATTAAAACAAAGACAGAAGAATGTTGCATATCTTAATTCACAGCTGCAGCAAGTTCCGTGCCTGACTGTTCCGGTGGTGCGCGAAGGGGCGGAACACGCCACTTATGTCCATGCCGTCAAGTTCGATGCTGCAAAGGCCGGTGTAGCCCGCAACCGTTTTATCGAAGCAGTCAAAGCGGAATTGATGCCGAGCCTGCTGCGGGAAAGGGAAGGCATCAATATGGGTTGCGGCTATGTGAAACCGATCTATCTGGAACCAATCTATCAGAATCTGATCGGCTACGGCGATAAAGGCTGTCCGTTTAAATGTCCATGGTACAAAGGAGAACTCAACTATGCCAAAGGACTTTGTCCGACAACGGAACGCATGCATTTTGAAGAACTGTTTACGCATGAATTGATGAAACCGCCGATGACCCGGCAGGACCTGGATGATGTGGTAGCTGCTTTCGTCAAGGTCTGGGAACATCGGGAGGAGCTGAAGGGATGAGCAGGCATTTGTTTTTGGCCGGTCCGCGCATTTATCTGCGGGGCCTGGAGCGGAGCGATGTGGAAGGCAACTACGGGTTCTGGTTCAATGACCCGAACGTGTGCCGGTACAATGCCCATCACCGATTTCCTTACGGTGTGGAAGAATTGTTGCAGTATGTCGACGGTCTGAGCGGTTCCCGGGACAGACTGGTGTTGGCGATTATCGACAGGGACGGCGACAGGCACGTTGGCAACATTTCATTACAGGGGATCGATCCGGTCGAGCGCAGCGCGGAATTTGCAATCGTAATCGGCGAACAATCGGCCTGGGGCAAAGGGTTTAGCAAAGAAGCCGCTCGTCTGATTCTCCATCACGGCTTTGGGACACTCAATCTGCACCGCATTTATTTGGGGACTTCTACGGAAAATCTGCCTATGCAGAGACTGGCGCTGGCCATGGGATTTTCCCTGGAGGGACGGCGACGGGAAGCATTGTTCAAGGATTATCGCTACTGGGATATTCTCGAATATGGCCTCTTGCGTCAGGAGTGGCAAAAAAACTCCGCTGGGGAGGAATGAATCATGCAGGACTTTTTTAAAGGAAAAACCATTCTGATCATCGGCGGGACCGGCACGATAGGGCGGCGCATCACGGAAATCTTGATGCCCTGGGAGCCGGCAGTGATCCGTATCCTGAGCCGGGATGAGGGAAAACAGTTTGAGATGGCGCATGAGCTGGATAATGATGATTTGGTGCGCTGTTTGATCGGTGATGTGCGGGACAAGGACCGGGTGGAACGCGCCTGCCGGGGAGCGGATGTGATTTTCAACCTGGCGGCGATGAAACATGTGCCGGCTTGTGAGTATGACCCGTACGATGCATTGAAAACCAATGTGATGGGGACGCAGAACGTGATTTGCGCTGCATTTCAGAACAAGGTGCCCAGGGTTGTTTTTACCAGTACGGACAAAGCCATCAGCCCGACCAACGTAATGGGCGCGACCAAGCTGATGGCCGAGCGGCTTATGGCAACCGCCAATTATAACCAGGGTCCGATCGGTTCGGTATTTTCCTGCGTGCGTTTCGGGAACGTAATGGGTTCACGCGGTTCGGTCATTCCCCTGTTCAAGAGCCAAATTCTGCGGCAGCGCAAGGTTACGATCACCAACGGGGAAATGAGCCGGTTCATGATGTCCATCACCGATGCTGCGATGCTGACGTTGAAAGCGGCAACCATGCCAAAAGGCGGCGAAATCTTTGTCTTGAAAATGCCGGTGATCCGCCTGCGGGATTTGGTGGATGTAGTGATTGAAGAAACCTGCCGCAAATATGACATTGCAGAGTCCTCGGTGCAGCGGGAGGAAATCGGCCTGCGGTTTGGCGAAAAGATGTTTGAAGAACTGATGACAGTGGAAGAATCAAAGTTTGGCTTTGAGTTGCCCGATATGTATGCGATCTGTCAGGCTTATTTTGCTTTTGCCGGCAAAAAAGCCGCATCGCCGCTGGCAGGGCTGAAACCGGCTGAGATTCGTTCCTATTCATCACTGGACCAGCAACCGATCGACAAAGAAGCCGTGCGGCAAATCATCCTGTCCGAAAAACTGATCTGAGGCAAGTGTCATGGAAAAACTTGAACTGCGCCGGGCAAATCGGAATGATGCGAAAATGCTGTTTGAATGGCGCAATGATCCGTCAACGCGGACAAACAGCCTGCAATCGGCTCCCCTGGAATGGGAGAAACACCTGAACTGGCTGGCGGCGTGTCTGGATAATCCGAATCGATTTCTCTACATTGCGGAAATGGATCACGTTCCCTGCGGTACTGTCCGGGCAGATAAAATCGGCAGCGAATATGAGCTGTCCTGGACGGTGGCGCCGGCGGAACGCGGCAAAGGGATCGGGCAGCTGCTGGTCGCCGCTCTGATTGCAACCCTGCCGCCGGATGCATATTATCAGGCCGTGGTGCTGACTGAGAATGCGGCTTCCCACAAGATCGCCCAGAGGTTGGGCATGGAAATCATTGAGGTGGACAACGAGGTTGTCACCTATCAGGGCAGGAAAAAATCGTCATGAAAATCGCGATTCGTGTGGATGGCAGTCTGTTTATCGGGTTGGGTCATGTCGTGCGTTCTCTGGCGCTGGGCAATGCCTTTCGCAGGGCTGGGCACGAAGTGGTTTTTTTTAGCCGGTTTGAACCGGGAATCTCCCGTCTGCTGTCGCAGGGATTTCCTGTGGAAGCTTTTCGGGGAGGCCTTCCTGACGGACCAGGAAAAGAGTACGAACCCGCCTGTGATGGAGAACTTGTTGCCAAATTGCTGACCGGGCGGGGGTTCGATTGCCTGGTGACTGATTCGTATCGGGTAGATGCGGCTTACTTTTCGACGGTGCGGATGGTTGTGCCGATTTCAGTCTGTGTGGATGATCTGAACCGTTTTCCGGTGGATGTGGATGGCATCATCAACGGCAATATCAATGCGGAAAGTCTCGGCTATGAAGTCTGGCCGGCAAAGGCAAAACGGTGGTTGGGCTGTCGTTACAATCTCTTGCGGGAAGAGTTTCGGGAATTGCCGTTACTGCCGACAGGTGCCGTGGCGCGCCAGGTTTTACTTACGGGTGGCGGGGGAGATTCCGGCCCGGTCTTGGCATTTTTGGCCCAAAGTCTGCTGGATTCGGCAGCGCTGTCTGCACTGCGGCTGCAGATTGTCGCTCCGGCCCGTTCCCTGGCCGACAGTGATCTGACGTTTCTTTCGGAACGATACCCGGAAAGGCTGCAGGTCCAACGTGACGTAAAAGATATGGTTCCTTTGATGCGGCAATGCGATCTGGCGATTTCGGCCGGCGGGACAACGCTGTATGAACTGTGTGCTGCGGGTGTGCCCCGGATCGCATATATTTTGGCGGACAACCAGCGTGACATCGTCGAAGCGATGGCTCGTCAGGGGCAAGTGGTGAATCTCGGGACAGTGGCTCTTTTGAAGCCTGCAACTGTGGTAGGTGAGACAGCGGCAATGGCGGCAGACCGGGAAAAAAGGGAACGGATGCGACGCATGGGCCGGGAACTGGTTGATGGATGGGGCGCTGATAGAGTGGTGGCCGGGATTACTGAACTGGTTGCGGTGGGAAGGAGACGGGGGAAATGACGAAGCAGAAATTTATTCCCTATGGGAGACAGTGCATTGACGAGGAAGATATTCAGGCCGTGGCCGCAGTGCTGCGGAGTGATTTTCTGACTACAGGTCCGGCAGTGGGAGAATTTGAAGAGGCTCTGGCGAAAATTGCCGGCGCACCTTATGCTGTGGCGATTGCCAACGGTACAGCCGCCTTGCACGCAGCAGCGGCTGTGGCGGGAATCGGACCGGGAGACGAGGTCATTACCAGCCCGATCACCTTCGCGGCGTCCGCCAATTGCGCCCTGTATGTGGGGGCAACTCCCGTTTTTGCCGATATTGATGAAAAAACCTATAATATTGATCCGGCTGATGTGGAACGCAAAATCACTCCGCGGACGAAAGCCATCATCCCGGTGCACTACACGGGCCAGCCATGCGACATGGACGCTCTGGCAGACATTGCCGGTCGTCACAAATTGACTCTGATTGCAGACGGCGCCCATGCGGTGGGCGCCTCGTATAAAGGGAAGGCTGCCGGCAGTCTGGCCGATATGACCACGTACAGCTTTCATCCGGTGAAACAGGTCACGACAGGCGAAGGCGGCGCCATCGTTACGGCGGATAAGAAAACGTATGAAGCATTGCTGTCGTTCCGTAGCCACGGCATTACCCGGGACCCGGCAAAACTGCTGCAGAATCGGGGGCCGTGGTACTATGAGCAGCAGACTCTGGGGTATAACTATCGCATGACAGATTTTCAGGCGGCGCTGGGAACAAGCCAATTGAAAAAACTCCCGGCTTTTCTGCAGAAACGCAGGGAATTTGCGCAGCGTTACACAGAGGCTTTCTGTGAGCTGGACGGTGTGATCGCGCCATGGCAAAACCCGGACGGAGAGTCGGCCTGGCATCTGTATGTGCTCCAACTGCAACTTGCCAGGCTGGATGCCGGACGCGACGAAATTTTCCAGGAGCTCTGGAACAAAGGTATCGGCGTGAATGTGCACTACATTCCGGTTTATCTGCATCCGTATTATCAGCAGCTTGGTTACAAAAAGGGACTTTGTCCCAAAGCCGAACTGCTTTATGAATCCATCATCACCTTGCCTCTCTATCCGGGTCTCAGCGACGCGGATGTGGAATATGTGATTGAGTCTGTGCAATCGGTGATCCGGGGTCATCTGCGGTAAAGATAAGTTTTTTGCCGGGCTGAGTTTGTGGATGAGATCGCTCCGACGCTGTCGCTTAACCTGCGCTTATCTCATGCCCCAAGCTCAGCCTCGAAATACGATGAAACTTTTGTGCAACGTCCTCTTTTTGTAGGTAAACTTGGTTTTGTTCTTAGCGCGACTTTTCCAGGAGGCGACCAATGACATGTCGCAGGATGTGCCGGAGGAAATGACCCGGATGGTCATTTCAGGCGGCATACGCAGGAGCGTTTTGGCGCCGTCCCGGTGCATCTCCAGACATTTGTCTTGGTAGTCTCCTGGTCGATGTTTTTTAAATTATAGTAAATAAATAGGGGAGCATAGGCTCCGCGCTAACGAATTGTTTTGCTGCAAGTTTCATAAATCATAGCTGAAAAACAGGGAGGGAATATTTTGAAGGTAT
>CAZXCC010000203.1:0-5503 GCA_964638945.1 uncultured Veillonellaceae bacterium
ATGACATGTATGAGAGGTTTTTCCTGGGGAGTTCGCAAATTTGTTGCGTTGTCGGTATTTGTCCTAATAGTGATTCTGGTAATAGTTGCTGAAAAAAACTCCTGGATTGATTTGAACTTTTCTGCAAAAAATAAGGATACTACTGAAACAACCGAGACAGACACAAGGCAGACAGAAATTGTACGAACAGGAGTCGTAGGGACTCCTGTTCTTTTGCCCATTAGTAGTGGATTTGCCGGCAGTATCACTGAGCTATACGTTAAAGAGGGTCAACACGTCAAGGCCGGTCAGCCCTTGTTCAAGCAGGAAGTAATGCAGAACTCGGGAATCCCGTCAAAAACATCCGCTCTTTCTGAGAACGCTCTCAAAGAGTACGACCGATTAAAGAAATTATATGAACAGGGGGCTATTTCACGACGTGAGCTTGAGGGTGCTGCATCTCGTTTGAACGTAATGCAAAAAAAATCATCCAGTGAGGAACATAGTGCTGGGTCGTCTGATGGTGCTGCTTCGTCTATAAAGACCTCCCCTGTCGAAGGGGTTGTCACGGGTCTGGCGGTGGAGGCAGGGGTCATGGTACAGGCTGATCAACAGGTCATGTCTCTGGGTAACGGCCAACCCTTGGAAGTCGTCGTTCCACTTGAACAAAATGAATTGTATTGGGTGCAGCCGGGTACCCCGGCATTCGTCGAAGCAGCCGGTTTCCGTATTGTGGGTGAAGTTTCCAGCATATTCCCAGAAATAAAGGGCGATTCGATTTCGGCTTTTCAAGCTCATATTAGTCTCGTTTCTTTCCCTGCAACTTCCCTGCATGTAGGCATGACCGTAAGTGTTCGTATGGTTGCCAGTCCATAAGGGAAAGACCGAACTCTCCCTCTTTTTCTAAAAGCATTTTTTTGTATTGACGCTTCCAGGCTTATGATTTCTTGACTTCTTTACGATATTATAGTCACAGAAATCAACTATGGAAGCGTCGCTAGGGAAAGTGCCGCATACAATAACTGAAAGAGGGTGCGATATGTTACCGTTATTGCTGGGAGCTATTGCTGGGGGAATACTCGTAAAAAATATGACTGGTTATCCGTCGGAAATTCGTAAATTGCAGGGACAAATGCCCAAAGATGAACGAGAAGACTTTATTCGCGATTACAAAAGTCTTCCAAGTGCAACGAAAAATCAGTTCAAGCAATATTTGCGCGAGGCCAACCTGGTTGAAGCCAGCAAGCTGATCGGCAAGGATCTTTCCGGGTATGCAATAAAAGCAACTCAAAACGCAAATCAAATCGAGCAAAAATCAGCGGAAAACTCTGAAACAGTTGCTGATACGAATAATGGATTCACGGAGCGAATAAAAAACATTCTTAATGCAGCTCAGTTTGAATTTGATCCGCAGTTGGTAGTAGAAGCGGCGAAAACTTATGAAAAAATTGGTGGGTATAATAATATGAATATTGTTGAAAAAACACAAAAAATGATTGATGTTTCCCAATAAACACGGTTGCAGACAACTGTGCCTCATGTGGCACGGCATTGTTGAGACATATGAACCCCCGGCCAATATATGGCAAGGGGTTCGTTTTTTTTTGATTCCGTCTATGACGGTATTATCATAAGAAGACTTTGGGAAGGATAAAGACCACTGGTATGCGAACAATAAGTAAGCAGAGGCCTGAAAATCCGGCAAAAAATCAGAAAAGAGGGAGTCGCATGGATAAGTGGGATATAGTCAGATGCATAAAATCAACAGGGATTATTGCGATTCTGCGCGGCACTCAAAACGAGGATCTGCTGAAAATTGCCAACGCGTTGTATGAGGGTGGGGTGCGCGCTATTGAAGTCACGTGCAATACCAAGGGATATTTGGGTATGATTGAGACGTTGTCCGAAACGATGAAAGACAAGATGATTATTGGAGCAGGAACGGTTCTTAGTCCCGTGACGGCCCAACTGGTGATTGATGCCGGTGCGGATTTCGTTTTAGCCCCTGATCTGAACAAGGAAGTTGTACAGCAGGTTCACCAAAATCGCAAATTTGCGATTCCGGGGGTTGCGACTCCGAGTGAAATCATGCAAGCGTATCGCATGGGTGTTGACGTGGTCAAACTTTTTCCAGCAGGTGCTTTGGGAGCCCGATACCTGAAAGATTTGCGCGGTCCGCTCAATAACGCGGCGATTATCCCAGTCGGTGGAATCAACCTGGAGAATTTAAGAGATTTTGTGCAGGCAGGTGCTTTCGCTTTTGGTATCGGCAGCGAACTGATCGATAAAAAAGCTGTTGCGGAGGGCGATTTTTCCATCATTGCCCAAAAAGCAAAAAAGTATATCGACGCTTTTACCCGGGCATCACAAAGCGATACTAAAATATAGACTTAATTCAATAGATAATCAAACACATAAAAAGGATGCCGATCACAGCGAAATGATTGGCATCCCTTAATTTATAGTATTTACATGACGGAGGGTACTTCGCAATCGGGCTGTGATTAACGGTCTAAAATCCCAGCGTTTCTCCAACAAGAATGACTGTGAATAGTATCGCACCAGGCTTCTTATGCAGGATGGTCGTGATATTGCAGATGCGCGCCGGGCCCTGGCAGTCCATGCAGATGCCGGTCACAGTGCATGGATTGGGGCGGTTCAAGCGTTTGTTGTTGATCGGTGCGGCATAAGTTTCAATTCGTTCCATGGCAGAATCCAGGTCAGATACGATTTTATTGACGCCGGCAATGACGACCACTTGGCGTGGTCCAAACATCATGGCGCCGACGCGGTTGCCGGTACCATCGACGTTGACCAGCTGACCATCCATAGTGATAGCGTTAGAGCTGCTGAAGAAAGTATCGCAGGAGAGTTGTTTTTTGCGGATGGCTAGTGATTCTTCAAGGGACAGGTTCGGTTGATTGTGGTCAAAAACTTCATGACCTTTGGCAGCCAAAGTATTGGCCAAGCCCAGTTGCTTCAACGTCCAGGAACCACCAAATCCTGCCGATGCACCTTCGGGAACTAACGAAATGGCTTTTTCGATGGCAGACTGCTTGTCTGCAAAGTAGAAAGCGCTAAAGTTGTTTTTTTCCAAGGCCTGAATAGTACGGGTTGCAATGGTTTCTGCATGCCAATCGAAAGCTTCTTTCATAATGGAACCCTCCTCGTATTTGTAAAAATATAGTATCGTGAGCAGACTTCTTGATATAGAATAATACTCAGAGAACCTCTTGGCCAATCATCCGGAAAACTAATAAATAATATTTGACATCATGTCGTGAAATCCTTTCGTCGGGGGGAAGAATATATTGTGCTTGTGAGGCAGCTGTTAATTTATTTGGTTATTTTTGGCGGATTGCTGATGATGGGCACATCCGGTTATATGTATCTGGAAGGCTTGTCATGGATTGATGCACTTTACCTGACGGTCACTACCGTATCTACTGTAGGATATGGGGATATTGTGCCGAGGACTTCGGCGGGTAGAGCCTTTACCATCTTTATGATCATTGGCGGAGTTGGTGGAAGTCTATTCGTACTCACACAAATCTTTCAGGCGATTGTCCAGGGAGAGTTAAAGAATATTTTGGGGAGGCGCGGCATGCAGCGAAAAATTGATAATTTGTCAGGTCATGTGATTGTCTGTGGTGCGGGACGTGTCGGCGATGTAGTTATCGAAAGACTGCAACAGGAACAGCAGCCTTTTGTTGTTCTTGACCGGGATGAAACCATATGCCGTGAGCTGAGCGAACAAGGTGTTTTGACGATGCAGGGAGATGCCACGATTGACGCCGTTATGCTGGCAGTCGGAGTGGATCGTGCCAAAGGGGTGATCGCTGCCTTGCCGCATGATGCGGACAATGTATATGTTACGCTAACTGCACGAAGTTTGAACACAAATCCGACGTTTGCCATTGTTGCAAGGGCTGACCGACCCGAAGCGGTAGATAAGCTGAAACGGGCCGGCGCGACAACGGTGGTTTCTCCGGAAACCATGGGCGGCAGACAGATGGCGACCGCAATGACCAAGCCGGCTATCATCGACCTTATGGATAATGTATTTTACAACCAAGAACTGCACCTGGACATTGCCGAAGTGCGTGTAAGACCGGAGTCCGACCTGGTAGGGACGAGTCTGGCCGTATGTGGGATCAAGGAAGAGTATGACTCCTTAATTGTCGGAATTCAGCGAGCGGGCAAACTGATAAGCAGTATTTCATCAACTGAAATTGTTCAATCCGATGATGTGCTGATTGTCATCGGACATCGCGATAATCTGAAAAAACTTGCCAGGCGGGGCGCAAACGGGTAGGCGAATCAGTCCCGTTGCAGCAAGCGGCCAGGCAAGAATATGGAAAGCAGTCCGCCGATTACGGGTAGTACTGAAAGCACGGTGAAAACCGCAGGTACGCCAAATTGGTCGGCAACGGAGCCGAGAATCGTGACGCCGAGACCACCAAGGCCGATGGTAAAACCGAAAGTCAGACCGGAAGCCATTCCTTCGTATCCGGGCATCATTGCCTGGGCCAGGACCAATGTTGTCGCAAATGAGGAAATTAGTGTGAATCCGGTCACCGTAAGCAAAACCATCGTTATCAGTCCATTGGTGTAAGGCAGGAGTATGACAAGGGGAAGTACGATCAGCATGGAAAAACTGATGATGGTTTTACGACCAAATTTGTCTGATAAAGTAGCACCTACGAAAGTGCCAATCGCTCCTCCTGCCAGGAATAAAGAAAGCATATAGCCGGCGTACACAGGACTGCCGTTGAGATAGTTTACATAATACATGGGGATGTAGGTGGAAAGTCCCGCGTGTAAGGTGGAGCGAAAAAATATAAAAGTCAGAAGCAGGAGCAGAGGACTCCAGTTGATGGCTTTTTTTGTTGTACTGGATGTTTTACCGCCGCGATTGAAGGAGTGAGGAGATACTTGTGACAGATTCCGCAACAATAATAGAGCTGCAATAGAGCCAGGCAGCAGGAACCAAATCGTATTATGCATATTGCCGGGCAAAGTGAGCAAAAGCATCATAAAAGCTGCACCAATGGCCATGCCCAGATTACCACCGACAGAAAATACTCCCATGCTGCGGCCCTTTATCACGTCAGGGCTTACAAAATGAACTGATTTGGAGGCTTGCGGATGAAATCCTGCAACACCCATCCCTCCTAAGATGACTGCCAAAAGAACATAGCTATAATTGGGCATAAAGCCTGTAATGGACATTCCAAGACCGGAAAGAAAAACACTAAGCGGCAATAGCCATGGCAGGGAGACTTTGTCGGTAATAACTCCGAACAAGGGCTGAATTATTGAGGAAGTAACATTTTGTACCAGAACGATAATGCCGATTTGCGTATAGGATAGATCGAGGGCTGTTTTTAGAGATGGAAGCAGCATGGGTAGTGCGCCCTGACTCAGGTCCGTGATGAGATGGCTAAGAGCAAGAAGAAAGAGGGGTTTTGGCAACCAACGGGTTATCATTTGGGGTTCCTCCGTTTTTCTCAATTAATGTATA
>CAZXCC010000204.1:0-5462 GCA_964638945.1 uncultured Veillonellaceae bacterium
TTCCGTTTTCTTGTTCCATCTCTGCCGGTGCTGCAAAAATTTTACAGCATTCATATTCAAGGGTATGGAAAAACTTCCCTTCTTCCTGTTGAATCTCTCTTCAAACGCTGGACGGAAGATCCAACGGCCCGGCTGCCAATTGCCGGAACCACTGGATACCTCATGGGAGATTCCGCCATGCATGTTCAGTATCTCCTAAATTGTTACGGGCTGTCCGTGCCGCCTGAATACCGCATGATGCCGGACCATCTCGCACTTTTGCTCGAATTAGCCGCATTCCTGCTCATAAACAGGACGCCGGAAGAGTCGCAGCTGTTTATCAGTCAGCACTTGGACTGGTTGGATGCGTTGGAAAGCTCCTTCGCCGAACTTGATTGCGAGAATGAAGCCGAACAACAGGCGCAGAAATTCTACCAAACGGCTCTGCAAGCTCTGCAGGAAGCAGTTGCCGGTGAACTGAAAAAACGAACAAATAAACAATAAATAAAAGGGGGATTTCCGATGTTCTCATTCACCAACAAAAAACTCGTCACTTGGGTAGCTTTACTCGTCCTAGTCATCTTTGCCGCAGGTTGCGGCTCATCACCAGCGCCTGCCCCGGCTCCGGCAAAACCCGCTGCAGCACCTGCAGCTCCCACCGTGGATAAGGTTGCCGAAACCAAAGCTGCTGCCTGGGATGCCTACAAAAAAGTCCTTGCTGATGTCAGCGGCAAAACTTTCCCGCTCGATCCTGCCAAAGCCAAAGAGCTCTATACCGGTAACGAAAGCAAATATCTGGTCATTGACCTTCGTTCGGCTGAAGATTATGGCAAGGGCCATGTCAAAGGCGCAGTAAATATTCCACTTGCTGCGTTGCCGCAGAACCTCGACAAACTGCCAATGGACAAAACCTTGATGTTATATTGCTACAGCGGTCAAACCTCGGCACTGACAATGGTTCCGCTAAAAAATTTCGGCTATAAGGTAGTCTCTATCTCCCGCGGCTTCCCTTCTGTTGAAAAAGCCGGATTTGCCATCGACACCGCAGCCGTTCCCTTCGCGCCAGTCGCGGCCAAAGCCCCGGCAGACCCGAAAATCGCAGCAGCCCAGGAAGGGCTGAAAGATACCCTGGATGCTCTGATTAAACAATTTGTCGCGAAAACATTCATAGTTCCGGGGAAAGACGCGAAGCAACTGGTTGATGCAGGCGCGGACAAATACTATATCGTCGACCTGCGTGCCGCCGAAGACTATGCCAAAGGTTATGTAAAAGGCGCCGTCAACGTGCCTCTCGCATCCTTGGCCGAGGGAATGAAATCTTTCCCGAAAGACAAAACCATCGTCTTGTACTGCTACAGCGGCCAGACTGCCGCCATGGCCTCTGTTCCGCTCAAAGCTGAAGGATTCAAGCTGATTTCCATCTCTACCGGGTTCCCGGGCGCTGAAGCTGGTGGCTTCGCGATCGAAAAGAAGTAAGTCAAGAATCCCTGCATTAGAAAATGAGGGGATGTGTAATAACATCCCCTCCAAGCTGAATATCACGGCTTGAGGAGGACTGCGTAATGAACCGGAAGCACGGAACCACATTGTTTGCAATATTAACCGTATTCGGCGCCATCGGCGCAATTACGCTGCTGTGGCAGGGACATCATGCGATGGGCACAAGCCATCAATTCCCCTGGGGGATATTCATTTCTGCATACGTTTTTTTTGCGCTGATTGGTTCAGGTCTGTGTCTGATTTCTTCGCTTGGCAACATTTTTAACATCCAGCCTTTTCACAGCATTGTCAGACACTCCGTGGTGCTGGCAATCATCACACTTTTAGCTGCATTTTTGATTATGTTTCTGGAAACACCACAACCGATGCACATGATCTACATGCTGATCAGTCCGAATCTGAGTGCCGGTATCTTCTGGATGGGGAGTCTATATGGAATTTATCTCCTCGTTCTTGCCGGCGAATTCTGGCATATGATCATTAAAGGCAACCAAAGGAAAGCTCATTTTTTCGGACTTTTGGCGTTTATCACTGCGATTGCCGCTTCTTCCAACCTAGGTGCCATCTTTGGGTTTATTCATGCCCGTCCTTATTGGGAGGGAGCGTTTATGCCCCTTTACTTCGTGCTCACTGCTCTCCTGTCAGGTTCCGCTGCCTTGATTATCCTGTATTATCTAAAAGAAGGACGTTCGTCAGACTCCCCTGTGATACCGGTACTTGCCAGAATGATGATTCTCTTTCTGTTCCTCACGGCTTTTTTTACGGTCTGGAAAATCATCACGGGAACGTACGGTCGGATGCCTGGCGGTTTTGAAGCCTATCAAACGCTACTGACAGGATCATATGCCTTTAATTTCTGGATTCTTGAAACTGTCATCGGTATGTTGATCCCTCTGGCTCTGTTGATGTTTAGAAAAGGCAGAACAGCTGCCTTTTGGGCAGCTGTCTTATCGATAACCGGGATATTTTTTATGCGATATGATCTCGTGATGGTAGGCCAGGTCGTTCCCCTGGAAGTGCTCGATCAGTCGCCGTTGCCTGTAACTTACCTTTCCTACACTCCCACCTGGGTAGAATGGGCGATAGTCAGTCTTGGCTTCGGCTTCGTCGGGCTCACTTACCTGTTTGCCGAAAAGCGTTTGGATCTCGATGTGAAACCAGCAGACTGATTGAACCATCACAATATGTCAAATTTCGTTTCGCCTGCCGTCTCTCCATCCAGAATTACTTTGACGATATAGGTTCCCGCTTGCCACGGAGTTCCTTCCGGGGGACCCCATCCACGGGTATATATCGCTGATGCCCAGTCTTTTTTCGGCTGTGCCGTTGCTTTCAGTTCGGCCAGGATTTGTCCTGACGGGCCATAGTACTGGATAGTTACCGGAAGCACCGAATCGCTGATCTTGTAGTTGTTGTTCTTGTAACTGATTTCGACATAGACCAACCGGGCCTGGCGGCTGAACTGCGTAGAGTATGACCGAGCCTTGACCGCCGGAATTTCCTTGCCTGCCTCATACAATTTGATATTTTTCAGTTCCGCCTTCTTCACCGACTCCTTCAAACCGGAAGTGGCAGGAGTGGCCGCAGGCACTGCAGGTGTAGTAAGTTCCTCAGTTTTCGCTTTCAGATTGTCAACTGCGTCATTAATTCGGTTTGCAAGCAACTTTTCCCATTGCTGCAATTCGACGGTCATGTCGGTTTTTCCGAAATCCATTGCACTGAGATTTTGTAGCGCCCGTAAGGAATAGTACCCTCCTCCAAGCAAAAAGGCAATAAACAGCATTATTACAATTGCATCTGCCAATTTCAACCCTTTGCCGGTTTTGTTCATCTCGTGTCGGGCAGATGCCCGACTTCCACCTCGCTTTTCCATACCGGAACTGTTTTATATTATTCGCAGGAAATTCGATAAATCCTCTCTCAAGAATTACTGCTTATCAGACGTCAAGAATCTGCAGTCCCCTGGTGCTCTGAACTCTTTCGTACCATAAATTATGAGTTAACGATAAAGAAGCCGCAGGAATCGCATTCAAGTTCCCGCAGCTTCTTTTTTTTGATCTTTTCCGTTGCTATTGTTCGCATGCAATACCCCATGTTTCAAGCTGCCGCATCACATGCTCCACCGCTTCATCTACCCTGTCCGTCACCAATCCGCTCAAATTCAGTCCGATTTCCATGCTGACAGGCTGCACGCCGAATACTACAATCTCCCGGACTGGTTTACCCATAACTTCCAACGAGGCGAGGACCTCCTGTATCCCCAATTCGTGCATCGATACCTTTTCTTTGAAATACAGCCGAACCGCATCACCACGCAACTCGTGAAAAGAACCGGGTTCTGCCGTATTCCTGTGCACTGCATCGAGTAAAATCAAACGGTGCGCTCCTTCCAAAAAACGCAACAATTCCATCCCCAGTGTACCGCCATCCAACACTGCGACCTCATCAGGAAAGCGGAATTGTTGCATTATCTTTTCCGCGACCCGAACCCCAAAGCCTTCGTCTGACAGCAAAATATTCCCGACTCCCAGCACTACCGTTGCTGCCACTATTTGATATCCTTCCAGTCTTCCGCTTCCCCGTGAAGGAATTTGATACCGGAAAAAATGCTGGAAACCTCGCCACTCCCCTGCATCATGTCCGCACGATAGGCAAAATAGGTGTGTATGGTCAGGAAAATCGGGAAAAACCACGCCAGGTAGTTATGAAACAGGTGAACTCTATGCTCGTTCCCCAACAGGGAAATGATTGGACTGAAGATTTTTGCCATGATGCTGGAAGGATGAATCATACTGTACATCGCAAAACCTGTGGCAATCATGGAAAATATCACGAGGTAGGCTCCCAGATAAGCGAGCCGGGCTGTAGAATTTCGCAGCACCGGCGGATGATACAGGCGAAAGAAATGATAGTGCAACGCATCATCGACAACACCTTTCCAGAAGAGCCGGGTCCAAAATCTCGGCAACAGCCGGTCTCCTTTGTAACGTATCCAGCCATAAATCCGCAAAATGAAAGATACGGTCAGGATATACGCCCAGACAAAATGCCAGAAACGGATGGTTTCCATCGACATCAGATTCCCGACCGCAAAAGTTGGCTCCACACCGACAGAGCCCAAAAAAAACGGATTTCCGATATACCTGCCGGTTAAAAAGAGCATCAGGAGTGCTGCAGCCATGATCCAGTGCCAAATCCGCAAAAAGGGGCTAAAGATGTATACTTCCCAGGTGCGGCAATGTTTCATTTATCACACCCCCCGGAGAGGTTCAGGAACGGATCGCTATGGACCACCGACTTTTCATTTCCTTCCGCATCGAAAAGATGAGTTGCGCAAGCGATGCAAGGGTCAAAGGAATGAATTACCTTCAGGATTTCCAGCGGATGTTCGGCCACCTTCACCTTGGTTTCAATCATGCTGGCCTCATATGCGCCGTAACCGGCTTTTGAATCTCGCGGACAGCCGTTCCATGTAGTCGGTACCACAGCCTGGTAGTTTGCTGTCAGACCGTCTTTAATCTGTAGCCAGTGACCCAATGCACCGCGCGGCGCTTCGTGCAAACCGACACCCTTGGCTTCTTTCGGCCAGGAAGACGGTTCAAATTTAGCCATATTGGCTGTTGACGTATCGCCGCTCCGAATATTCTTAATCAGTTTTTCAAAGAAATATTTATTGATATAGGCCATCACTTGGGATTCCAAACCGCGGCATGCAGTCCGCCCCACGGTGGAAACCATCCATACGTGCGCCGGAGCGCCAAGCACTTTGGAGACTGCGTCCACCTGGTCGACCATCATCTTTTCAACCCAAGTCGGCTGCATCAGGCCCTGTTTCACTTTCGTATACACCACGATATAACGTGCGAGCGGCCCAACCTCGGCAGTCTTTCCCCGCCATGTCGGGGTCTTGATCCAGGAATACTTGCCCTTTTCGTCAAGATATTTCCAGTTTGTTTTTGTCCCTTCCTTCGGTCCTGTGAATC
>CAZXCC010000205.1:0-5434 GCA_964638945.1 uncultured Veillonellaceae bacterium
TTAAAGACATTGCAGGCTGAAGGTCAACCGGCAGAGACATCCCTGAAGCAGGAGGCAGGCCGTAGAGGATGATCCCGGGACGCACCGCGTTGAAATGGGCGTCACGCAGAGTCAATGTGGCCGCGCTGTTGGCGGCGGAAACGACTGGCGGGAGAATTTGCTGCTTTCGCAGGGTGCCCAGCGTTTCTTCCAGCTTCGCCAGTTGAAAGAGGGAGAAGGAACTGTCCGGCTCGTCAGCGGCAGCAAAATGCGTGAATGTCCCTGCGACTTCAATTCCTGGCAAGGTAGAGCCCAGTCGTACTATTTCCGCTGCAGCCTCCGGCAGGACGCCGATGCGGCCCATTCCGGTATCGATTTTGACCATTACGCGGATGCGTGATTTTTTTGCCAGAGCGATTGCATTGAACGCATTCAGGGTATCCAGGGAGGAAACGGTTACCGTCAGTTCATGGTCGATTGCTGTCGGAAGCTGTTCCGGAAACAAAAGGCCCAGAACAAGTATTGGAACCCGGAAACCTGCTGAACGCAGCTCAGCTCCTTCTTCTGGGAGTGCAACAGCAAGCCAGTCGGCTCCTGCGCCAAGAAGAGTTCGGCTGACCGGGATAACGCCATGACCGTAAGCATTGGCCTTGACTACTGCGATAAAACGGGTGTCTGGTGCCAGGGTGGAGCGAATCTGGCGAACATTGTGGCGGATGGCTGAGAGATTGATCAAGGCTTGGGTTGGACGCAATGGAAAATCGCCTCACTTTCATTCTTATTAATCATTAACCGTAAAACGGTAAAATCCTTGCGCTGAGCAAGTTTTTTTGTTGGATTATTTTGTGGTATACTACATGCAAGAAAGGCGGAGGCTGGTTTGAAAGAACATATAAGTACGTCGCCGCAGGCGACTCAAGCGCTTGCAGCCGCACTGGCAGGCAGATTGCGCAGTGGGGATGTGATTTTGCTCCGCGGTGACCTGGGTGCGGGGAAAACAGAATTTGTCAAAGGCCTGGCACAGCGTCTGGCTGCGACGGAACCCGTGACAAGCCCGACGTTTTCATTGTTGAATGTGTATCAGGGGTCGATGGCGATATATCATTTTGACCTCTATCGCTTGCAATATCCGGAAGAGCTGGCAGGAATCGGATTTGACGAGTTTGCCTACGGGAACGGGTTGACCATTGTGGAATGGGCTGACCGTTTTCCAGCAGAAATGCCGGAGGAATATATCGTCGTTGAGATATTCACCGGGGCGGCGGTCTCGGAAAGAGTGATTCGCATCGAAGCGATCGGAACAAAATACCTGGGGAGATTTGAAGGGAGCGATCTGGTCTGATTCTGGGAATAGAGACAGCCACACCCGTATGCGGCGTTGCATTGACAGAAGACGGACGGCTTGTGGCAGAGATAAATGTTCAGACAGGGAATACGCATTCGGAAAGACTGATGCCGCAAATTGAACAGCTTTTTGCCATGACAGGGGTCGCGCCGAAGCAGGTGGATGCCGTGGCCGTCAGCATGGGTCCGGGTTCTTTCACCGGACTGCGTATTGGATTGGCGACAGCCAAGACTTTGGCATATATTTGGCAAAAACCAATTATCGGGGTTCCGACACTGGAAGCCCTTGCTTATGGCTGTGCTGCGTGTGATGGTTATGTATCCGCAATGCTGGACGCACAAAAAGGACGGGTCTATCAGGCTCTTTACCGGTGGTGCGGAATCGAAACGGAAGAAGTGTGGCCGGTTCGTATCGTGCATGCAGCTCAGGCTTTCCAGGACTTGGCCTCTCTGGAGTCTTCCGTGGTGGTTGTCGGTGAATCAGTCCGCGAGCATGCCGGACTGGCCGGCGGTTGCGTGCAGGTTGCGCCCGAACAGTTCATCATGCCGCGTGCGGCATCTGTTGCTTTCTTGGGACAGGAAAAATGGCGCAGGGGAACAGCTGTGGCTGCATCAGACCTGAATCCGCTCTATGTCCGGAGGGCTGAAGCGGAAGAGCTTTGGGAGCGTCGCTGCGGTGTCGTTACATGAGCACGGATATTGTGGTGCGGTTCATGACGCCGGCCGACCTGGACGGCGTCATGGCTGTGGAGATGGATTCATTCAGTGTTCCCTGGTCAAGATCCGCTTTTGAGGAAGAACTGACGCAAAATAACCTGGCCCGTTACATCGTGGCGGTAGCGGACGATTGTATTGTGGGCTATGCCGGCACCTGGCTGGTCATCAACGAAGCCCACGTGACCAATGTGGCAGTCAGCGGTTTGCGACGGGGCGAAGGAATCGGCCGGCTGTTGATGGAAAACTTGATGGAGCTGGCCCGGGAGAATCATATGGAATCGATGACGCTGGAAGTCCGTGTTTCCAACACGGCGGCCAGAAACCTCTATAAGCAGATGGGATTCGTCGAGGCAGGAATCCGCAAGAATTATTACAGTGAAACCAAGGAGGACGCCTTGATTTTGTGGCGTGAAAAATTGTGATGCAACTGGTATTGGGCATCGAAACGAGCTGTGACGAAACCTCGGCGGCAGTGGTTGCCGACGGACGGCATATTTTATCCAACGTTATTTCTTCCCAGGTTCCGGTGCATCAAAAATATGGCGGTGTAGTGCCGGAACTGGCATCACGACAGCATGTGGAAAATGTGGTGGCGATCATTGACCAGGCGCTGCGGGAAGCCAATGTGGCGCCGCAGGATCTGGCCGCAGTGGGTGTGACGTATGGACCGGGTTTGGTCGGTGCTCTGCTTGTGGGTGTGGCGTCTGCCAAGGCTCTGGCTTTTGCCGCAGGGATAAAGCTGATTGGCGTGCATCATCTGGAAGGCCATATGTTTGCGGCTTTACTGACCAATCCTGAGCTGGAACCGCCTTTCGTGGCTCTTGTCGTTTCAGGCGGACACACTTCTTTGGTCCACGTGACGGATTACAATTCATTCCGTTTGTTGGGGCAAACACGGGACGACGCTGCCGGAGAGGCTTTTGACAAGGTGGCGCGTCTGCTGGACCTGCCGTATCCTGGCGGGCCTCATGTGGAAGCGCTTGCTGCGGAGGGAGATCCGACAGCGATCCGTTTTCCCAGGGCGTTTAGCGGAGGGGCTTCTTTTGAATTCAGTTTCAGCGGTCTGAAATCTGCCGTGATCAATACTCTCCACACGGCGCGCCAAAGAGGGGATACGATCAATTCAGCCGATGTGGCGGCTTCTTTTCAGGCAGCGGTGCTGGATGTGTTGGTGGAAAAGGCAATGCAGGCTGCACATGCATGTTCCTGTGCGAAATTGGTGCTTGCCGGCGGTGTTGCAGCCAACGGAAGCCTGCGTAAAGCATTGGCGGAACGTTCTGCAGCGGAAGGGATTCTTTTTTATTGCCCGGACATCATTTTGTGCACCGACAACGCCGCTATGATTGCCTGTCGGGCATACTACCAACTGCAGGTCGGAGACATCGCCCCTCTGACATTGAACGCGGTTCCGAGTCTGCCTCTTGGTGGAAAACTATGCGTGGATCATGTGGACAGAAAAAAAGGCGACGGGTAAACGGTTGATTTTTTGCACCGGAAGCCTGTGGATAAACTTGTTGATATTGTGGATAACCGGGGGATAAGTCAAATATACTTTTCCTTCAAGCCAATATAGGAGAACCTTTTATGACCATGCAGGAAGGACAAATTTTCGGACAGGGGAAATATTCATCACCAGAACAGGAATTGCTGGGAAAAATCCAGGGAAGACTGGAACTCGCCGGCGATATTTCTCATGCACAGGTCACTCTGTATGTCCGGGTCGGCCGCGGAAAAAAACTGAAGATCGCCGGCCAGGCCCGGTCAAGGAATAGTCTCTCACCACAACGGCCAGGGTTGGCTGGTTCGGTTTTATCCGCGGCAGAAGAACCTCTCGTATGGCGGACGCTGGAAACCGGAGAAAGGATTGTAGGGCAGCGGGAATGGGCTCTCGGCATGGATCCGCTGTTTATGGAGACTTTTCCGGTTCGTACGCCCAAAGGGAAAATTATTGCTGCTCTGAGTTTTGAACTGAGTGGTGAGGAAACCGGCGCCGATCATCGTGTTCTCCTGGAAACGGTCTATATGTTGCTCACTTCAGATCATGATCCGCAAAAACCCTTTGTGTATCGGCCTCTTTTTTCGCAAGACGGCATATTGGCCGTTAACGAAAGGGGGCAGGTGATATACGCAAATGCGGCTGCAATGAGCCTGTACCGGACTCTGGGAGTGGGGCGTCTGATCGGGCGTCGCGTGCATGAGCGGGCTCTCTACCTCAAACTGGCGCATAAAGCGGCAATTACAGGTCAACCGCAGGAGATGGAGATTGAAATCGGCGGTCTGGTTCTTTCGGAAAAGGCGATTCCGGTAGTGCAAAATGGCAAGACACAGAGCATGCTGCTGTTTTTGGCTGATGTAACGCAGCTGCGAAAAAAAGAAAAGGAACTGTTGGTGAAATCGGCTGTCATTCAGGAGATTCATCACCGGGTAAAGAATAATCTCCAGACCATTGCCAGTTTGTTGAGGCTCCAGGCACGCCGCAGCGGATCGGATGAAGTTCGGGCTGCCTTGCGGGAAAGCGTTAACCGGATTCTGAGTATTTCACTTGTTCATGAATTTTTGTCACAGCAGGATGAGGAATTTATCAATGTGGCGGAAGTAGCGCGAAATATATTTGATTTGGTTATTCATAGCATGCTTGAACCGGGTTTTGACATTGAAAAAGTGTTTGATGCGCAGCCTGTCGTGCTGCCGTCTGAAAAAGCCAGCAGCTTGGCTTTGATTGTCAATGAACTGGTGCAGAATGCGATTGAACATGGTTTTGTCGGACGTCAGAGCGGGATGATCGGGCTGAATTTATCTGTAGCATCCGATGGCTTTTATCGTTTGGAGATTTTTGATAACGGCATCGGGTTGCCGCCTGATTTTGACAGGGCCAAAACAAAAAGTTTGGGAATTCAGATTGTGAAAACGCTGGTTGAGACGGATTTGGGCGGTTCTTTTGAACTGTTCAGTTCCGGTGGAACTCATGCGGTAATCACCATACCGCGTGCATAGGAAGGAGAACATCGATGGATAGCTTGCGTATCGTTATTGCGGATAATGAGTCGATCATTCGTATGGATCTGAAGGAGCTTTTGGAAGAAGCGGGGCATGAAGTCATCGGGGAAGCAGCCGATGGAGCCAAGGCGGTGGAAATGACCCGCAAACTAAAACCGGATCTCGTGATCATGGATATCAAGATGCCGGAAATGGATGGAATCGCTGCAGCAAAAATGATTTCCAACGAGAAGCTTGCTCCGGTTCTGCTGCTGACGGCATACAGCCAGAAAGAAATCGTGGAGAAAGCGAAAGATTCAGGTGTGCTTGCCTATCTTGTGAAACCGGTCAAGGAAAGCAACCTGTTTCCTGCAATGGAAATCGCTCTTTCCCGCTTCAAGGAATATGTTGAGATCGA
>CAZXCC010000206.1:0-5417 GCA_964638945.1 uncultured Veillonellaceae bacterium
TTGCTGACTGCAGCGTCCGATGCCATCGGCGTGGACGGAGGAAAGTTTCTCCAGTCTGCCTGTGCATTGGAAATGATCCATACCTATTCCTTAATCCACGATGATTTGCCGGCGATGGACGATGACGATTACCGACGGGGCCGGCTGACCAATCATAAGGTTTTTGGCGACGGTATGGCTGTGCTGGCAGGTGACGGTCTCCTGACGCTGGCTTTTGAAACATTATTGACCCAGCCTGGAGTAGCGATGGATGTACTGGGGAAGGTTGCCAGGGAAGTCGCTGCTGCGGCGGGGCCGATGGGTATGGTTGGCGGACAGGCGATCGACCTGGACGCTGAGGGCAGAAGTCTGAACCATGAGGAACTGTCCTTGATGCATCGCCTGAAGACAGGTGCCCTTTTCCGGGCGAGCATCCGCGCCGGAGCTTTGCTGGCTGGCGCTTCGAGTGAAGATGTGCAGGCATTGACGGATTATGCGGAGAATTTTGGACTGGCTTTCCAGATCACAGACGATATCCTGGACGTGACAGGCAATGAGGCGATTCTTGGCAAACCGGTCGGCAGTGACGAGAAGAACCGCAAAGTAACTTATGTCACCTTGTATTCCCTGGCCGAGGCGCAACAGATGGCGCAGGCATCGGTAGAAAAAGCCCGGGCGGCTCTTGGAAGGTTTGGGGACAGGGCCTGGGTTCTCCGTAGTCTGGCTGACTATCTGCTGACCCGTGAAAGTTGAGAACAATGGAAATAAATGAATGGTTCGCGGCGCTGCTGCGCAACCAGGTGCTGATGTCGGCTGTGGCAGCGTGGACATGCGCGCAGGTAACAAAAATTGTTCGTGACATTGTACGTGGTACTTTCCGCTGGGACCGGATTACCGGCGCTGGAGGCATGCCAAGTTCTCATACCGCTTTGGTAGTGGCAACTGCTTCTTCTACCGGCTTTACGTCCGGTTTTGACAGCCCGATTTTTGCTATCGCTTTTGTGATGTCCGGGATCGTGATGTATGATGCAGCGGGGGTGCGCCGCCATGCAGGTCGTCATGCAAGGGCGCTCAATAGAATTATTTTTGAAATGAAGGCGGAACATCCGCTTAAAAAGCTGAGGCTCAAGGAACTTATCGGCCATTCGCCACAGGAAGTGCTGGTTGGTGCGGCCCAGGGAATCTTCGTCGGTTGGTTTGTCTGCCGTATTATCTATGCCTGAAAGGAGTCATTTCCTTGGATTCGTATTTGGAAAAGCTGCGTTCACCCGCAGATCTGGCTACGTTATCGTTTGATCAGCTGGAAGCGCTGGCCCAGGAAGTTCGGGATTTGATGATTCAAACTGTTTCCTGCACTGGCGGGCATCTCGCATCGAATCTTGGCGTGGTTGAGCTGACACTGGCTTTGCACAAAGTCTTTGAAACACCCAAAGATAAGATTATCTTTGATGTAGGTCACCAATCCTATGTGCACAAAATTTTAACTGGGCGTCGTGACAGATTCAGCAGCCTACGGACATATAAAGGGATCTGCGGTTTTCCCAGACGGGACGAAAGCGAACATGACGCATTTGGCGCAGGGCATTCCAGCACATCGGTGTCGGCGGCGCTCGGGATGGCCTTGGCACGAGATATGCGCGGCGAGAAACATAAAGTCGTTGCGGTGATCGGCGATGGTTCGCTGACTGGCGGTCTGGCTTTTGAAGGCCTGAATCATGCGGGCCATCTACACCGTGATTTGATTGTGGTGCTGAACGACAATGAAATGTCCATCAGTAAAAATGTTGGTGCAGTTTCACATTATCTGGCGAAAATGCGGCTGACGCCTACGTACTCATGGGCAAAGCACAACATTGAATTCTTCCTTCGCCGCATTCCTGCGATTGGCGAAAGTGTAGCCAATACGGCGGAACGAATGAAAGGCAGTATAAAATATCTGCTTGTGCCAGGAATGTTTTTTGAGGAACTTGGATTCACTTATCTGGGACCGATTGACGGGCACGACCTGCCATTGCTGGTGGAAGTGATGGAAAAGGCGAAAACTTTTCGTACGCCTGTTTTGGTTCATGTTCTGACGCAAAAAGGCAAAGGCTATGCACCGGCAGAATGCCGCGCCGACAAGTTTCATGGCGTGGGTCCTTTCTGCATTGAATCCGGCCAGTCTTTCAAAAATTCATCTATTCCGACTTACACTTCGGTTTTTGGTGATGCCATGCTCGAAATGGCGGAAAAAGTGCCGGAATTGGTTGCGATTACTGCTGCGATGTCCGATGGAACGGGCCTGGATCGGTTTGCTGCAAAATATCCCGGAAGATTCTTTGATGTGGGGATAGCCGAACAACATGCCGTGACGATGGCCGCCGGACTTGCAGCCGATGGTCTGCGGCCTGTGGTAGCTGTTTATTCCACGTTTTCGCAGAGAGCGTTCGACAGTCTGGTACACGACGTTTGTCTGCAAAATCTGCCGGTTGTTCTGGCCCTCGACCGGGCTGGTCTGGTTGGAGAAGACGGACCGACACACCACGGGGCTTATGATTTGTCTTTTTCGCGCTGTATTCCGAACTTGACGATCATGGCGCCAAAAGATGAGGCGGAATTGCGTAACATGCTTTACACGGCGCTAAATTTAGCAGGCCCCGTGCTTTTGCGTTACCCGCGCGGTCGCAGTGATGGGTTCGACATGCCGGAAGAAGCTGTGAAGTTGCCTGTGGGTCAGGCGGAATGGGTCAAACAGGGCCGAGATCTGGTGTTTTTGTCCGTAGGCACGATGGTCCAGACTGCGCTAAAAGCCGCAGCATTGCTGGAGGATAAAGGAATCAGCTCCGGGGTTGTCAATGCCCGGTTTATCAAACCGCTGGATGAAAAACTGTTTCTTTCCATTGCGAATACTGCCAGCTATCTGGTGACTGTGGAAGAAAACAGTCTGATTGGCGGTTTTGGTTCGGCGGTATTGGAAAGCCTCAATTCTGCCGGTTGCTGTGTTCCAAAAATTTTGCGCCTTGGACTGCCGGACAGTTTTGTGGAGCAAGGCTCAAGAGATGAATTGCTAAAGTGCACGGGACTGGATCCGCAAGGAATTGCTGACAGTGTGATTTCTTTTATTGGGGTGGATGCGCTTGTCGCGGCAAAGGCTTGACGCCCTGCTGGTTAAGAAAAACCTTGCGACCGGACGTGACCAGGCCAAGGCTTACATACTGGCGGGACAGGTGACGGTTGATGGCAGACGCTGCGACAAAGCAGGCGCAATGATCGAAGAAACGGCAGAACTGGCTTTTACCGGCAACGCCAATCCGTTCGTAAGCCGGGGCGGCCTGAAATTGGGTAAGGCGCTGGATACTTTTGCCATACAGCTTGCGGGTTGTCGGGTTCTTGACCTGGGGGCTTCTACAGGCGGCTTTACGGATTGTGCACTTCAAAGGGGAGCTCACCATGTTGTCGCCGTGGATGTAGGTTACGGCCAACTGGCCTGGTCTTTGCGTAACGATCCGCGTGTCACGGTGCTGGAGCGAACGAATGCCAGATACCTGACTCCTGAAATGATTGGCGAGGCAGTCGATTTTGCCAGTGCAGATTTGTCCTTTATTTCCCTGACCAAAATTTTGCCGGCGCTTCCTCCATTATTGACGAAAAACGGCCAACTTGTTTTGCTGGTCAAACCACAGTTCGAAGCAGGAAGAGAGCAAGTAGGCAAAAAAGGTGTCGTCAGGGAACCTTCAGTTCACATCGAAGTGATAAAAAGAGTAGCGTCCTGTGCACAAGAAAACGGCTTGATTCCGATAAACCTCAGCTATTCGCCGATAACCGGGCCGGAAGGAAATATCGAGTATCTGCTTCATCTTGCAGTCGATGCCATGCCTTTGGAGAATTTTCCGGAACTGGTGGAACGGGTTGTAACAGAAGCACATCAAACTCTGCAGCCAATACGGAGGTAGTTACTTGTTTACCGTCGGATTGTTTCCCAACACCAGAAAACAGGCTGTGAACACGGTTCTGGACTGGATTATCCAATATCTTCAGGAAAAAAAAGTCAGAGTGTTGATGCCGGAAGATGCGGCAGAAACTATGAACCATCGCGAGTTGGCCTGTGGTCGCAACCAGCTGGCCGAGCAGCTGACACTGGCTCTTACTCTGGGCGGAGACGGTACTCTGTTGAATACAGCGCGTGAAATTGCCCCGCACGGAGTGGCAGTGTGCGGCATCAATATGGGACAACTGGGATTCTTGACAGAAATCGAGCTTGTTGAACTGGCTCCTTCCATGGACAGGCTGATCCGTGGTGATTATTTCATCGAAGAAAGGCTGATGCTGGATACGGTGATTGTTCGCGGGACCGATCAGATAACCGTTCCTTCCGCGCTGAATGATGTTGTGGTTGCCAAAGGCGGTTTTTCCAGGATGATACGCCTCAAGCTTTTCATTGATGATCACCTGACTGCCAATTATCCGGCTGATGGACTGATTGTAGCGACACCTACCGGTTCCACAGGATACTCTCTCTCAGCCGGAGGACCGATTGTAAGCCCCAACCTGAATGTTACCGTGATCACCCCCATTTGTCCGCATAGCTTGAATACCCGTTCTCTAATCGTATCGGACAAAGAAGAGATTCGGATTGAAACGCAGGCAACACATGACGATATTGTGCTTACGGTCGATGGACAAACTGTGTACAGTCTGAAAACCAATGACAAGATTCTCTTGCGCCGTTCCGTTTCCAGGGCGCGCTTTGTAAAATTCGACGACCGGAGTTATTATGATTCTCTCCGGACTAAATTGCGGAGAAGTGATCCGGATGATCCCGCCTAACGCACCGGCTGCCGCCAGATATTTTTTGTCGCAAATCCTGCCGACGGCTGCCTGCGTTGTGGATGCAACGGCAGGAAATGGTTATGATACACTGTATTTGTGCCAGAATTCGCCTGCGGATTGCCGGATTTGGTCATTTGATATACAGCAGGAGGCGCTGTCTGCCTGCAGTACATTGCTTGCCAGGCATGGCTTTGCCCACAAAGCCAACCTGATTCTTGCCGATCATGCGACTTTGCGGGATTATATCAAGGAACCGGTGGATGCTGCGATGTTCAACCTCGGATATTTGCCGGGACATGATCATTCAGTGACAACCGGGCCGCATTCCCTTCGGCCGGCGCTTGATGAACTGCTTGCGCTGCTTGCGCCGGAAGGCCAGGTTACGATTGTGGCATATCCCGGGCATAAACCGGGGCAGGAGGAAATAGAGTTTCTTGAAGAGTATCTGGAATTGTTGCCGCAAAATTTATTTACTGCAGTGAAATTTAGCTACATGAATCAGAAAAATTCTCCTGCGATTCTCTATTCTATTGGAAAAACGAGGAGGAACCCGAGATGAAGACACACCGTCAGGCTCGTGTGAAAGAAATAGTGGAACGAGTGGTCATCCGTACCCAGGACGAGTTGGC
>CAZXCC010000207.1:0-5375 GCA_964638945.1 uncultured Veillonellaceae bacterium
GGAATATTGCTCAAGAAGCAGGCCAATTTCTCCTGGCTGACTGCCGGCGGATACAACCGTGTCGGGTTGGCTACCGAGGCCGGGGTAACGACGCTGCTTGTCACAAGGACAGGACGCTATGTCATCGCGAACCGGATTGAAATGCGGCGCATGCTGGTGGAAGAAGGCCTGTCCGATCTCGGATTCGAACCGCTGGAATATGAATGGTTCGAAGACCGGGAAACCGAGCTTGTGCGCAAAGTCGTACCGGATACGGGCAAAGTGGGGGCTGACACTGAGGTGGCAGGGTTTCGCCTGATGGAAGGCGGTATCAGACAGGCAAGATACTCGCTGACTCCGCCCGAAATCGAAAGGTTCCGGTTTTTAGGAGAAAAGGCTTCGCTTGCTGTCGAAAAAGTCATGCTGGGAGTTCGGCGCGGTGACAGCGAACTGGAAATCGCAGGGCGGGTGGGACCGGAACTATGGAAACACGGGATTGATCTGCCGGGAATTCTCGTAGCGGCTGATGAAAGGATTTATACATACCGGCATCCGATTCCGACGGCAAAGATGCTCCGCAGACAACTGATGGTGGCAGTGAACGCACGGTACAAGGGACTTGTTCTCAGCCTGACCCGGATGCTGCATTTGGGACGCCCCGCTCCGGCTCTGGCGCAACAGTTCGAGAACAATCTTGAAATCGAGTGCAGGATGATTGCGGCAACAATTCCCGGTGCCGCTATCACGGAGCCCTTTTTCGCGGCGCAGGAGGGTTACCGCGAATTCGGCGCCGGCGAAGAATGGCAGTTGCATCACCAGGGCGGAGGCATCGGATACGCAGGCAGAGATTTTAAGGTGACTCCGAACAGTTCCGGCGCCGTGCAAAAGGATCAGGCGTTTTGCTGGAATCCCTCGATAACAGGCACAAAAACCGAAGACAGCTTTATTGCCACGTCTGCAGGACCGGACATGCTTTCGCAGGCGGTGGTTTTTCCCACAAAGAAATTCACGGTGGGAGAATTCACCTTTACAAGGCCGAATATGATGGTGAGCGACTGAACGTTACATAAAGGCTCCGCCGTCGACGACTACGGTCTGGCCGGTAATCATCGAGGTCGAGACAAGCAAGGGGACCACGACTGCCGCAACATCTTCGGCATTGCAGCAACGCCCCAGCGGTGTATGCTCGCCAAGCTTTTTGACATGCTCTTCCCTTCCGTCCACCCAGCGAGTCATGACTATGCCGGGAGCCACGCTGTTGACTCTGACTTCGGGCGCCAGCACACGGGCCAGGGATTTTGTCACACTGATGGCGGCCGCCTTGGAAGCCGCATAGGCTATCGAACTGCCCATGCCGGTAATTCCCCCTACAGAGGTGATGTTGACAATGCTTCCACGGGTTTGTTTCAGGTGCGGGGCGGCAGCCCGGCAGACTGAAAACAAGCCCTTTACATTTACATTCATGATTTGATCCCAGTGTTCCGGCTTGAGTCCTTCCAGGTCATCAAGCGGCACATAAACTGTAGTTCCGGCGCAGTTGACCAAATAATCCAGTCGGCCGAAACGGTCGATTGCTGACTGAAGCATGACGCGGACTTCGTTGTCATCGGCTACGTCAGCCTGAAATGCAAAGCTTTCGGCACCGAGATTTTCGATCTCCTTGACAGTTTCAGCTGCTTCGTTTGCCGAGCGGGAATAATTGACCGCCACGTTAATGCCCTGCGCAGCCAATGCCAGGGAAACCGCTTTTCCAATACCGGTTCCACCGCCTGTTATCAGGGCAATTTTCTTTGGATTGTCTTTCGGGATCATTGGATAACAACTCCTTTTTCTTTTGGGGTACTATCTTGTGCATCCTTCGATTCTCCATAAAGACTGATGAATATTTCCACGATGTCCCGGTCAAATTGTGTGCCGGAACATTCGCGCAGCTCACGTACGGCCGCCATGTGGCTCATGGCCTGCCGGTAAGGTCTGTCGCTCGTCATGGCGTCATATGCGTCGGCAACGGAAAGCATGCGGCATTCCAGGGGGATTTCTTCTCCTGCCAGCTCCAAAGGATAGCCCCTTCCATTCCACCATTCGTGATGTTTCAGGACCCAATCCGCAATAGGGACAAGGTCCGGAGAGGACTGGGCAATGCGGTGGCCGATTTCCGAGTGCCGCTGCATTTCGGTCTGTTCCTCCGGAGTGAGTTGACCGGGTTTCAAAAGAATCCGATCTGGGATTCCGACTTTGCCGATATCGTGAAATTGGGCAAAAAGGCGCAGGTCAGAAATCTTATCGGCGGAAAAACCAAGGGCGGTTCCCATGTCGGCAACAATATTCTGCAATCGCTCGGCATGTCCCTCCGTGATATAGTCGCGAGCTTCCAAAAGTTTCATGACCGTCTGGACGATGGCGCTGCGGGTGCTTTGCCGCTGATGCAGCTTTTCCCGATACATGTTGTTGTCTGCGCGCTTAAACAACTCGCGCATCGTCAGGGCGGGGCTGTCGGAGAAAGCAAATCCTATGGAGAGGCTGATGTGCGAATGTATCTGGCGTGCATTAAATGCCCGTGTCTTGTCCCGAATGCGTTCGCAGGCTTCTTCCATCGACGCTTCATCGGTTGGCGCCAGTAATACTGCAAACTCATCGCCGCCAATCCGGGCCACAATGTCGCTGCTCCGGAAAGAGACGGATAAAATATGTGCCACGCTGGTAAGCAACAAGTCGCCGCGTTCATGGCCGAGAGTGTCGTTGATGAGCTTCAGTCCATCGACGTCAAGCATGATGAGCCCGGCAGAACCGTCCCGCCGTTTGTCCAGACGCTGCAACTCTTCCTCGAAGTACGTTCTGTTGTACAAACCGGTCAATGAGTCGTGAAAATTCTGGTATTGCAGCAACTCCTCCGTTTGACGACGATCGTATATTTCTTTTTGTGCTTCCCTGTAAAGATAGGCATTCTCATAAGCAATGGATGCGAGTCCGGCCAGTTGGTCGAGTATTTCAATATCTTTGGACTCGAAGCGCTTCCCTGCCTCGGTATGCCACAGTCCAATGATGCCGACCACTTCATTGGCGCTTTTCAGCGGAAAATACACGACGGATTCGGCCATCGTATCTGCCGGATGACTGCGATGCTCCCATTTCTTGTAATCGTTGATGAGGACGAGCTTTCCGGTCTTCCAGACCTGTCCGGCGGCTCCTTCGTCGATACGGTTGCGTGATCCGAGCATCGCGCTGGCTGGGCCGGTCGCAACGACACGGATTCGTTCCGTTCGTTCATCATTGAACAGCAGAACGCTGCCAGTGGAAGCACCGGTGATTTCCGCCGCTTTTTTTACGATTGTCTCCAACAGATCGACGACATCCTGGCGGTTCATGATTTCCATGGATGCCTCATGCAGGAAGGAAAGCAGCTTGTTGCGGCGCTGCAGTTCCGCATCGGCGATCAAACGCTCTGCAAGCTCTTTCTGCAGGCTGGTGTATATTTCAGCGTTATGCAGTGCCGCTGAGGCCATTGCGGCAAACTGGCGAAGCGCCGAAAGTTCTTCCGCGGCGAACGGACGCAGTTCTTTTTCAAATCCGGCGCCAACGACACTGATGACCCTGTCGGCGGATTTCAAAGGGATTGCAACCAAAGTCGTGACGTTATCCAACGCTCCATCATGCATCCGTTTCGGCCAGGTGCGGTAATCCTCCACAACTTCGATATTGCCGGAGAGCCAGGCTTTGCCTATCAGGCCGGAGTCCGGCACATCCTGTTCTTCCCTGAAGGTGCGTGAAATCAGATTGGCAGAGTATATGCAATAAGTTCCGGCGCTTTTGCCGGGGATGGCGATATATCCCAAATGGGAGTCAAGCAAAGCGCAAAGAGAATTGATCAGCACCCGCTGCAATTCTTCCGGCTCGAGTCGATTGATGATACTCAGGGAAATATCCTGCAGGGTGAGCAACAGGGTGTTTTGATTGCGAATCTTGTTTTCGGCGGCAATGCTGTCGGTAATATCATGCACTACATTCAGGATCCCGATTACATTGCCGAAGGAATTTTTGAGGGGAAGCTTGTCGGAGCGTCCGACAAGCTGTTGCCCTTTATAGTTGGGAATCGGTTCCATGACTCCATACATAGGCTGACCGGAGCGGATTACTTCCTGGTCCTGAAGCCAAAACTCCGTACCATAATTCGGGAATATTTCTGTGGCAGAGCGTCCTTCGATATCCGAGGCCTTTCGGCCGACCATTTCCTCCACCAGGCGATTTACCCGCAAATAATGATTGTTTGTGTCCTTATAAAAGATTTGCGCAGGAATGAGGTCAAGCAAAGCGGCATATTCCTGCTTTTGCCTGAGCAATTTCTGTTCTGTATGGTATTGCTCCATCATTTGCAGGCTGAACAATATACATGCGGCACTGAACAGGATGCCGAAAAGGGCTGAATAATTGTCATAGGGGTTGAACCAGAGGAATCGGAGGCAAACAAGAATTGATGTAAAAAATAGAAATAACAGCACCATCAATTTTTTGCGGCGCAGGTAGGACAGGACAGAAATAAGATCTGGATGGGACATGGGCAGTCCTCCAAGAATTATTGGCAAGATGATTTTATTGACTTAAAACGTACACGAAATTCATATTCCACGGAACTTTTGCAATCCCTGCAAAGACATCTTGCTATGAAATATTTCGTCATTTGGTTTACAGTAAGTGCCGAAAATCAAATATATTTACAATATATTTACACGACGAAAATGATTCTATGCTATAATAATATCAAACGGGATGCATGCCCACCGCCGACAGAGAAAATAGTCCTGTGCTTGACTATTTTGCCGGCGCCGCTTCACCCGAGTCCGGTATAACCTGGACAAAAAAAGCAGGCCAATAAAAGGCCTGCTTTTTTGGTCTATCAGAAAGAATAGCTTCTGGGGACATAAGAAACTCACGACTTCCGCCATCGTCAGAGGCTCTGCGCAAGCCGGGTTTTCTTATCGGGCCAAATAATACTATCGCAAGTTTTCTTTCATCAGGATGTCGATTTTGTCGCCATTCTTTACGCAGGCGGTATATTCAGCCACTTTGCCGTTTAGAACGACGGCTATTCCTCCGAGTGCCGGCAAATCAGAAGGATTGAATTCGGCTGCAAGCAATACATCAGCCAGTGTAGGCTGCATCTCGGATGAAAGAGTGAATTCAATGACGCTTGATTCGGGCGCCGCATCAGACAAGTCTGCGACTGCTCCGTCCAGGGATAAAGTAAAGCGCCGGGTCGGAACGGAGCAGGTGATGCCGTTGAACGATACTTCCATCGGTTCGACATCTTCCGGCCTGAAGCCAATAATGTCACTGATTTTTGGCTCCGTTGGCGGCAATAGTCCGAGTTGGTCTCCGGGATTCACTTCTGTCGTGGGTGA
>CAZXCC010000208.1:0-5370 GCA_964638945.1 uncultured Veillonellaceae bacterium
AACCCGGCTTACGCCGAGCCTCTGGCGACAGCGGAAGTCGTGGGTTTCTTATGTCACAGAACGTTAATCTTTCTGAAGACTAAAATTAAACCTCCTGTCATAGTTATCCTACGACAGGAGGTCCTTTTTTCTCAATGTCCATTTTTCATGGTTCAGTCCATAGTTGCTTCAACAGCCTTTATTTTGTTTCAGTCCTGATGCGGCTGCGGTTGTTCCAAAGAAGCGGCGATGTTGTTGCTGTCATCATTGTGCTTTCTCTTAGATTTCAGCCACTCCGTGAATTCCTCGACCACTACGAACAGACAAGGAATGACAAAAACTCCGAATAGCGTATCGAACGTCATGCCACCGACCACCGTCGTACCCATGGCGTTGCGAGCGCCGGCGCCAGCGCCTGTGGCGAACACCAGCGGGAAACAACCAACAATAAAAGCCAACGAGGTCATCAGAATCGGCCGCATCCGCAATTTACCGGCCTCAATAGCTGCCTGTCGAATCGACATGCCTCGCTCGACGCGTATTTTGGCAAATTCCACGATCAGAATCGCGTTTTTCGCCGCCAGACCAATCAGCATGACCAGACCAATCTGCATGTACACGCTGTTCTCCAGGCCGCGCAGGAACATGAACAGAAACGCTCCGAAAATCGTCGTGGGCACTGTCAAGAGAACCGCAAAGGGAACCGTCCAGCTTTCATACAATGCTGCCAGACAAAGGAACACAAAGAGAAGGGCAAGTCCAAAAAGGATCGGGGTTCTTCCACCGGACACCTTCTCTTCCCGGCTCTGGTCGGCCCATTCATAGCCGTAGCCCTGCGGCAGCGTCTGCGCCGCCACTTCCTCCAGCGCGGCGATGACCTGGCCGGTACTGTAGCCAGGCGCCGGGTTGCCGCCGATTTGTACGGCACGGAAACCGTTGAAGCGTTTGATTGAGGTTGGATTGTTGACCTGGACCGGTTTGACCAGGGTGTTGAGCGGAATCATCTGACCGGAGTTGTTCCGCACGTACAGGCTGCGCAAATCCTCAATGCCCCGTCGGAATGGCGCGTCGGCCTGAATGACGACCTTGAAGGTCCGGCCGAAGCGGTTGAAGTCGTTGACCTGTAGACCGCCCAGATAGGCCTGCATCGTCGAAAACACGCTGTTCACCGGCACGCCGAGCATTTGGGCCTTTTCCCTATCCACATCAAAGTAATAGCCGGGCGTGTCGGTGCGGAAGGTCGAATAAATCAATGCGATCTCCGGTCGCTTCCGCGCTTCGGCCAAAAAAGCCCGAGTGGCCGCGTCGAGTTCCTGGGCGGTATGGCCGCTGCGGTCCTGCAAAATGAAGCTGAAACCGCCGAGGCTGCCGATGCCGGGCAGCGGCGGGACATTGAACGCCATAGTGGTGGCTTCGGGGATCGTGCTGGTAACGCCAATGACGGCCCGCACCACGGAATCCACGCTGTTCTGTTGTCCCGGCCGGTCTTTCCATGGCGCCAGCTCGGCAAAAATAACCGCCGAGCTCGACTTGTTCGCAAACGACAGGATATCGATACCGGCCACCATCATGCTGTTTTTGACGTTCGGCAGCGTCCGGATCTTCTCGACCACCTGCTGGGCCACTTCCTCGGTCCGTTTCATGCTGGCCGCTTCCGGCAGGCTGATCGATACGACGAAATAGCCCTGGTCTTCGCTGGGAACAAAGGAAGACGGAACAAATTTCGAAAAACCGAACGCCAAGAGCAGCAACAGCGGCATCAGAATCAGGCTGAGCTTGGCCCTCTGCAGAAACTTCGGCACAAACAGTTCATAGCGTTCCCGCAGGTTCTCGAACCAATCGGTAAAATGCGACAGATAGCGTCCGATTCTGCCGGTGTTGGCATGGGCATGCGGATCATGCGGCTTAAGCAACATGGCGCACAGCGCCGGAGTGAGCGACAGGGCTACAATAGCCGACAGGCCCATTGACACGGCTATGGTCAAGGCGAACTGTTTGTAGAGAACACCCACGGTTCCGCCGAAGAAGGCGACCGGGATAAACACCGACGCCAGCACGAAGGCGATTGCGACAATCGGGCCGGACACGTCTTCCATGGCCTTGTAGGTCGCTTCCCGTGGGTGCAGACCTTCAAACCGCATGTGATGCTCGACCGCCTCGACCACGACGATGGCGTCGTCGACCACTAGGCCGATGGCCAGCACCATCGCGAACAGCGTCAGGGTGTTGATGGAAAAGCCCAGCATCATGAAAGCGCCGAACGTGCCGATCAACGACACCGGCACCGCCAGCATCGGGATCAGCGTGGCCCGCCAAGACTGCAGGAACAGATACACGATGACCATGACCAGAAACAGCGCTTCAAAAAAAGTTTTGGCCACTTCCTGGAGCGATTCGCGCACGAACCGCGTGTTGTCGACGACCGTGTTGTATTTCATGTCGTCCGGGAAAGCCTTCGCGGCCTTCTCGATGACCGCCGCGCATTCGCGGATCGTATCGAGGGCGTTGGCGTCGGAGGTCAGCTGGATGGAAAAGCCGACCGCCGGCTGGTTATTGGCGTAACTGGCGTAGGAGTAGTCTTTTTCGGCCATCTCCAGCCGGGCGATATCCTTAATCTTGACGAAAGAGCCATCCGTCTGGGCCCGGACGATGACTTCGCCGAATTCTTCCGGGGTCTCCAGACGGCCTTTCACCCGCGCCGAGTACTGGAACTCCTGCTTGTCCTCGGAAGGCCGCTGTCCTAATGCGCCGACCGGCGTCTGCACGTTCTGGTCCTTGAGAGCGCTGGCGATGTCCGAGGTGGTCACGCCCAGCTGCGCCATTTTGTCGGCTTGCAGCCAAACACGCATGGCATAGTCGGCGCCAAATTCCTGAATCGTGCCGACCCCTTTGACACGCTTTAGCTCTTCCACAATGTAGATACTGCCGTAGTTTTTCAAAAACGCGCGGTCATAGCTGTTGTTGGGCGAATAAAGACTGAAGATCATCGCCCGGTCCGGCGTCGCCTTTTTCGTCACAATGCCGCTGTTCGTCACATCCGTCGGCAGCTGGGGATTGGCTTGGGAAACGCGGTTTTGGGTCTGCACGGAGGCCAGGTCGGCATCTTTGCCGAGCTCAAATTTGACGTTCAGCGAATACATCCCGTTGTCCGAGCTGGTAGAATCCATCGACACCATGCCTTCGGTTCCGTTGACCTGCAGCTCGATGACTTGGGCGACGCTCTGCTCGACTACATCGGAATTCGCGCCGTTATAGCTGGCGGTCACATTGACCGTCGGTGGTGTGATCTGGGGATACTGGGCTATCGGCAGGTTGAGACCGGCAATCAGCCCGCCCAGAATAATCAGAACCGATACGACAATCGCAAAAATAGGCCGGTCAATAAAAAACTTAGCCATTTTGCACCATCGTCACTTTCACCGGTGTGCCGGGCTGAGCTTTCTGCGCCCCTTCCACAATCACCCGGTCACCGGGTTTCAGTCCTTCTTCCACGATCCAGCCACTGGCACCGACGCGCGGTCCCATCTTCACCGGCCGGGATTCCGCTTTGTCACCTTCGCCGACTACGGTGACGAAGGTTTTACCGAGCAATTCCTGTACGGCGCGCTGCGGAATCACCATGGCATCTTTTCGGATATCTCCAGTGGCGACGACGCGGGCAAACATGCCCGGCAGCAGCATTTTCTGCGGATTGTCCACCAGAGCCTTCAGCGTCATTGTACCTGTTCCCTGCCCCAGCCCGCTGTCCACTTGCTCAATGGACCCTTGCGTTGGATAGTCCTTTCCATCGCTGAGTCTGAGAGTAATTTTATGACCGGGCTCCAAGGCTCCGATCCCCTGCATTCTGGCGAAGAGTTTCAGGTATTCGTTCTCACTCATGCTGAATTTGACCCGCACCTTATCGATGGAGGAAACTGTGGCCAGCGTCGTCTGACCTGCTGTTGCATAATTTCCGATGCTGACATCCTTGACGTCGATGCGTCCGTCAATCGGCGACACAACCACCGTATCCGCCAAATCGATGCGTGCCTGTTGCGCTTTGGCTCTATTGGCATCCACTTTGGCCTGCGCCTGACTTTCCTGTGCCAAGGCATTATCTAAAGTCTGCTGTGCTATCGCGCCATTGGCAGCCAGCTGTTTGTAGCGCTGTACATCTCTGGAAATCTGACTCAACGAAGCTTCTGACTCCGCTACCGCCGCATCGTTGGAAAGAACGGTGGTCTGATATTGCCTTGCTTCCAGCCTGAACAAGGGTTGCCCTCTCTTTACCACGGCACCGCCTGTCACAAATTTTTCCACAATATTGCCGGTTACCTTGGGACGAATCTGTGCCGTGTCAAATGCCTCGATCTCACCCACAAATTCATAGGTGACTGGTGTATCCTTACCCGCTATTTGCATGGCTTTGACCTCGACTACACGCGGACCGCCCATCTGCGGTCGTCCCATAAGTCCCACCCGGACCAGCAATCCGGTACTGAAAATGGAATAGCCCAGTACTGCCACCACGGCCACCCCACCAATCAACTTATACCGAAACCTCATTTGTGTGTCCTCCTTTTTTCGGCAGCATCCCTCGTGCTTTTTCCGGCACAATGATTCCGTTAATCAAAATATCAGTTACATGCCCAATCATTTCCTGAAAGGTCATTTTGTTTTCTAATAGAAACTCTTCATCAATAATTACATCCACAGCGCCGCGCAGCATTTTCTGTACGACCGGAACATAGATCTCACGGAAACAACCCTCGGCAATCCCTTCACGCAGGACATTATTGATAAGAATCCATTGGTTATCGATCGATTTTTGGGCTTTTGCCCACAACCCAGGAAACTGACGCCGCAGATCCAACTTGACCCGGTCATCGACCGGTGCGAATAGTTTCGGTTTCACGGACAGCATCCGCTTTAATTTTTCGACCAGATCCAGGTCAGTATCACCCACAATGGTAATTCTTTGCACTTCAATATCTTGAATGATCGCGTCTACGATGGATTCAATCAAAACTTCCTTTGAATCAAAATGCTCATATAAAGTTCGTTTGCTGATTCCCAGACGAGCTGCCAACATTGCCATGGTGAAGCGCGTTCCTTGCTCATTCATTTCTTCAATCGCTGCCGACATGATCCGTGTACGCATCCATTCACCCCCTTCGCGCAAAACCAATAAAACCAATTGATTTTTTACAGTACCATGAAGCTATGCTATCCCTTTCCAAGCATATTGTCAATACATTTACCGACTAATGACAAACACTATTTTCCTTGCCAATTCTATTCAATATTCTTCGATCGCTTGAACGAAATACTACGATGGTACTAGAAGCTGAATTTATGTATGCGTCAAAAAAAATGAGGCCTTGCACTTTCGCAAAGCCCCTCGGTCCTAAG
>CAZXCC010000209.1:0-5353 GCA_964638945.1 uncultured Veillonellaceae bacterium
TCTTTCCTGCAAAATGAAAAGATTGGTAAATGCAGAAAAATAAAATAATTTTGTAAAAGGGAGAAGGATTTTGAATTTCGATAGCGAAAAGAATACTCATAGCTCATCAAAGATGAGTTGCGAATACCATAGTGGTTGGCCGTAAGAGCTCGTTAGTGAGAGCTGAAAGCTACCTTTTTTCGGAGTTGTGGGCGAAGATGCGCATAATTGCGTTTGTTTGATCCCAATACTGCCGATAGGGGTAGCTTATTTGTTTTTTAAGGAGGCGGAGATGCAAGACAATAAAGATAGGTAACTGAAAAATTTGGAAAGGGAGGGGTAAAATGGCGAACGGTGAAGATTTGTTGAATGTTCTGGACAAAATTACGGGCGGTCGTTGTGTGCGTGATATTGGCGATATTTTTAGCGGCAAGAATCGTTTCGTTGTGATGAAGTCATCGAATATTCCTGGAAAATCATGTGTTGAGACTCCAGGTCTGGTATGCGGGAATTTGGAAAAAGAAATTCGAAAGATAGCGGTTACCATGACTTTGACGGAGTGCAATATTGAATTGGCGGGTGCAACAGGTGTCGATGCGATTGTCGCCCATCATCCGATTGTAGAGGCGGCGAATTCAGGCGGGGTTACCATTCGCGGATACTTGAACTTATATGGATTAAGCGTTTTTGAACTGCACGAAGCATTTCACGGTTTGCATCCCGGCATCGCATTTATTCATGGACACAAGGCGTTCCGGGTGGAAATCGCATATGGCGGGGTGCCGGGAAATATCCTTTTCGTTGGTCGTGCCATGAATGAGGTAAAATCATTGGGAGATATCTTGCAACGTCTCAATGACTTCATGGGAATCGATGAAGAAAAGAAGATGCTTCTGGCGGAAAGAAGCTCCCGATGCTGTGACTGCATTGCCGAAACCAATGTAGCAACAGGCGGGAAAATCATGGTCGGTGAAGAGAAAACTCCTGTAGGCACGATTATTCATATTTTCCCACACACCGGTTTTTCTCCGGAACATCTTCAGAAAGCAAAGCAGGAGCATCCGGAGGCAGATACCGTATTGTGCTCCATCAGCCGCGTTCAGGAAGGGGACCCTCTGATTGCAAAGGCGAAGGAATTGGGAATGAACTTCATCGTAGGGAATTCTCACGCGATGGAAATTCTGGAAAATGGACTGCCATTGGCGTATGCAATCAAGAAACTGTTGCCGGATGTTGAGGTAGTCTTGTTCCGCGAGCGGATTACTTCCACTCCGATTTCCATGGTGGGAACTGTTGCAATGAAAGAATATGCGGAACATATCTCCGAAAACTATCTGGTACACAAGGGCTAAGCTCGAGCGACAATATTCAGGAAATATTCACAACTGATTATTGTGATAGGAAACCCAAAATATGAAGGAGGAGATAAAATGTCAAGTATCAACGACCGTATCGGCAACCTTCCTCTGGGGAAGTTCCACTATCGACTTCTGGGAATGATTGGCTCGGGCATTGCGTTTGAAGCATTGGATACGGGATTGATTGCTTTTGTTCTGGCCAAGATGATCAGTGCCTGGAACCTGTCACCGGCACAGATCGGATTTATTGGCAGCGCAGCATTACTGGGCATGGCGGTCGGAGCGATTGTGTCCGGAACTTTGGCAGACCGAATTGGCCGTAAGGTAATTTTTATCGGTACTTTGTTTATCTACGCTCTTGGAACAGGTCTTTGCGGTTTGGCCTGGAACTATGAGTCACTGCTCGTATTCCGTTTCCTGGTGGGCGCTGGCGTGGGCGGACAACCGCCGGTTGCCAATGCATTGATGGGCGAATATGCACCGATCAAACACCGTGGAAAGATGATGGTGATGCAAAACTCCGGCTGGGCGCTGGGCTGGATAACTGCATCGTTGGTCTCGTATTTCATAATTCCTAAATATGGATGGCAGCTTGCCTTCTACGTCGGTGCTCTGCCCATGCTGCTGGTTGTCTATTTGTGGCGTGCCTTGCCGGAATCGGCCATGTATCTGGTCATGAAAGGAAGACACATGGAGGCTCACGAATTACTCAGCAAAATTGAAACTGAACTTGGTGTTCCGGTCGGAGCGCCGCCTACCGCTGCGGATATGCAGCCGGTGCAGACTGAAAAAGTCGGTTTCTTTGATTTATGGGGGTCAACTTTCAGAAGACGTACCATTTGCCTGTGGGTTCTGTGGTTCGGGATGGTCTTTTCGTATTACGGCATATTCACATGGTTGCCATCCCTGCTTGTGAAGAGTGGTCACACCCTGCTGCGTTCTTTTGAGTTTATGCTGTACATGACGCTGGCTCAGTTTCCCGGCTATTTTGTCGCGGCTTACCTCGTGGACAGAATCGGCCGCAAGGCGACCATAAGCTCTTTATTGGCTCTTTGTGCATTTGCCGCCTTTATGTTTGGCAATGCCAAATCAGCCAATGAGATCATCATGTGGGGATGCATCATGTCTTTTAGCAATCTGGGCGCCTGGGGGATCACGCATGCGTACTCGACTGAACAATATCCCACCCATGCACGGGCTACCGGTGTGGGCTGGGCTGCAGCCTGCGGACGTACCGGCGGCATTTTGGCGCCTATCGTTGTTGGGGCGATGATGACCAATACGAACCAATACGGGGCAGTATTTATGATGTTCACAGGCATATTGGCCTTGATCGCAGTGAATGTCATTTTCCTCGGAAAAGAAACGATGAACAAATCGCTTGAGGAAGCGACAGCAAAATAACTCTTCGAAAAGTAAAGGGGCTTCGCCACAGAATCGGCGAAGCCCCTTTACTTATTTTTGCTTAGTTCCAAGGTTGCCAGGGGGCGATATATTCTTTTCCCCTGTTCCAGGCTGCTTGAAATCAATGAAAAGCAATTCACGTGAACCGGAGGAAGCGGTCCAATGTCATATTCAATCCGACCACGCTCCCGCAATAGGGCAATACTGATAAAATCCGCCTCCCGTGCAAGGGTGACATGAGGATGATAAGCGCGACTTTCGCCAGGGAATCCTAATCTTTGCATGGCAGAAGAGACAAGAGACTGTAGCTGCAGTAGTTTCGAGTGATCTCCGTCAATTCCCACCCAGACGACACGAGCCGGATTGGAATGGCCAAAATAACCCAACTGCTTGTTGAAAGAGAAAACAAATGGTTGGTAAGTCAGGGCAACTTTTTCTAACGAGGATACAATAGCATGGACTTTGCCATCTGCAACTTCTCCAAAAAAATGCAATGTCAAATGCATATTATTTCTGGCGGGAAACCGACCTCGGTTCACTTTCGCGCGGAGTTCATTTTGAATGGAGGAGAGTCTTTCAATCACTGCTCCATCAAACTCAATTCCCACAAACAATCTCATGTGAGTTCTCCTGTTCCGTTTTGATTCCATGGGGAAGGAAAAAACAACCCACAACGTGAATTACCAATGTATCCATTACACAGGAGCGTGAATTATTCCTGCCCATATAACCCATTCCGGAATCTTGGCGACGACAAATCTTTCAAGGAGGAGTCCGAAATGAAAAAGTACATTGTATCTATCATCATGAGTATCTATCTATTCATATCTGTACCGGTATTTGCCTGCACAACGATGATTGTGGGCAAGGATGCTTCTGCTGACGGGTCGGTGATGGTTACCCATTCCGATGACGGCTTGAATGATGCGAGTATAGTATATGTTCCGGCAATGGACCACAAACCGGACTCGCTTCGTGCGGTGTATTATTCCCATATCGCATTGGACTTCAAACCGCAATGGGGGGCAAGTATAAGACATCGCATAGTGGCCACGGACCGAGGAAGCGCCTACAATAGAACCGATGCACCTCCAAGCGTGCCTTTGGGATTTATCCCGCAGGTGCCACATACGTATGCATATATTGATGGAAATTATGGAATTATGAATGAGCATCAACTGTCCATCGGAGAGTGCACTGACAAGGCGAAGGTGCATCCTGAACCGGAACCGGGAAAAAGGATTTTTTACTCGTCCGAACTTTCACGGGTAGCCCTGGAACGTACGAAAACTGCACGGGAAGCCATAAAGCTCATGGGAGAGCTTATTGAAAAATATGGATATTATGGAACGGGTGAAACCTTGCTGGTTACTGACCCCAATGAAGGATGGGTTATGGAGATGGCGGGTTATGATATGCAGGGAACAGGCGGAGTGTGGGTGGCGCAACGGGTGCCGGACGATTCTTATTTTGTGGCTGCGAACCAGTTTCGCATCCGCGAAGTGGTAGAGGGCGCGGAAGATATGATGTTTTCGCAAAACATCTTTGAAATTGCCAGACAAAAAGGTTGGTGGGATCCTGCAAACGGTCCTTTGGATTTTGCCAGCGTTTATGGGGATGGAGAATTCCATCATCCATATTATTCTTTGCGACGAATCTGGCGTGCACAGTCTCTGGTCGCACCCTCACTGAACCTGCCGGCCTGGGTGGAAGGGCCATTTACCCGTGTATATCCATTCGCCGTCAAGCCGGACAAAAAATTAACGGTGCAGGATATCGCCGCCATCCAGCGCGACAATTACGAAGGAACGGAGTTTGATCTGACCCAGGGGATGGCAGCCGGACCTTTTGGGAATCCCAATCGTTTTGAAGGTCAGGCGGAATCTGTTGCTGATAAAGAAGGAAAGTTGACACCATTGCCGGGAGAGTTTGAACGTCCTTTGAATATTTACCGTACTGTTCTTTTTCATGTGAATCAATCACGGAATTGGCTTCCTGATGCTATCGGCGGAGTGATGTGGTATGGCGCAGATCGGCCGGCTACAAGTGTTCTCATGCCATTTTATGCGGGTGCGCTGACTTTGCCGGAATCAGTACAGAGGGCCGACATCCTCACTCTTGACCGCCGGAGCATGTGGACGGCGTTCAACTATGTCGGCAACTACTCCATGCTCAAATATTCATATATGATACAGGACATTCGCGCATTGCAGGGATATTTTGAAGGAGTGGCTTTTCACAGACAACCGCAAGTGGAAGCAAAGGCGCTGGAACTTTGGAAGCAAGGCGATCAAAAGGGTGCGCGTCAAATGCTGACGACCTACAGCGGGCAAAATGCGAGCACGATACTTGATGCTTGGTGGAAGCTTTCGGAAATGCTTTATGTCAAGTATAACGACGGTTATATCAACACGAGCGAAGAGATTGCGCATCCGGTTTTCTATCCAGTATGGTGGTTGCAGCAGGTAGGCTTTGAAAATGGACCAACCAGTTACCAGAAAAAGCCTGCTCATTAAGCATAATGGAGCTGTCTCAATAAAAATTGAAGCAGCTCCATTTTTTTCTTGTAACGAGAAAACCACGCGCTAGGCGCGTGGTTCCGGAAAGCTTAA
>CAZXCC010000210.1:0-5310 GCA_964638945.1 uncultured Veillonellaceae bacterium
CATCAAACCAGGCTGTATCATCGGGTGCATCCAGTATAGATTTTAAAGAATCTGATTCCATATCGGATGATTTGCGGATCTCCAGAACAAAACCTTCCACGCGTAAGGAACCGAATGGGACAATAACTCTCCAGCCAGGAACTACATAGTCAAGTTCCGGCGGCAGCCGATAAGAAAAAGTGTTGCGCAGGCGGCTTGCCTGCACATTGATACATACTTCAGCGATTTGTGTCAAAGCTTCAGCTACTTTCCAAAGATTATGCATGTTCGACGTTCGCTCTTTCGGGTCCATGTTCCTGCAAAAAGCGACGTGTGTTTAATTCACACATTTGATTTTCTCAATGTGTACCGAGTATTACAATCCATTGACAAAAAAAAGCCCCGTAGGTAAAATTATGTAATTAGATTTAATCGTGTCGGCAGTAATAGCCAAAAAACTCACTGTTGAAGGAGGAAGAACATGAGTCAAAAAATTTTCCGTTTCCCTTTTGGCGAAGGTAATATGGAGGTTTCTCTTCCGTCGGAACAAGTCATCTACGACATTAAAGGAAATTCAGCAAAAGAAATCACTGATATTCCGGAAGCCGTCAGGGTTGCACTCAGAAATCCGATCGACTCACCACCCCTCGCACAGGTTGTTTCCCCCGGCGACAACGTTGTCATCACTGTAGGTGACATTACGCGTCTCTGGATCAAACATGATCAGTTTTTACCCACAGTGCTCGACGAGTTGAATGCAGCCGGAGTACCTGATGAAAAAATTTCGATTGTTGTCACACTGGGTGCGCACCGGCCGAATACACCGGCGGAGGATATCGCCGTTTGCGGAGCCGATGTTTGCCATCGTGTCAAAGTCTATCAACACAATTCGCGCGATAAGGAAAACTTGGTCAAGATCGGAGAGACTTCCCGCGGAGTTCCTGTTATCGTCAATCGCAGGGTTGCAGAAGCGGACAAAGTGATTCTTACCAGTGGGATTGTTTACCATCTGATGGCCGGATTCGGCGGCGGACGCAAAGCTGTGATGCCCGGTATCAGCGCATATGAAAGTATCCAGGGCAACCATACGTTCTGTCTTCACAAGGAAGTCGGCAAGGGTCTGAATGTCACCAGTGTGTCAGGCAAGCTTGCAGGCAACGAAATGAACGAAGATATGACTGAGCACGCAGCGGCTCTCAAGCCGGCCTTCCTGTTAAATGCAGTATACACGCCGCAGGGTAAGTTTGCAAAATTCTTTGCCGGACACTGGCTCAAGGCCTGGGAGGCTGGTTGCAAGGAAGTGGAACGCATTTATGGCATTCCGATTACGCAACAGGCTGATTTGGTGCTTGCCTCTGCCGGTGGTTTTCCCCGCGACATAAATCTTTATCAGGGCTCAAAAACGATCGACAATGCAGCAATGGCAACCAAGCCGGGTGGTGTTGCCATTTGTTTCCTGGAATGCCGCGACATCAAAGAACCGCCCGATTTCAGCAACTGGTTCACGTACGCCGACAAATACGACAGGGAAATTGCCCTACGTGCGGGCTTTACCGTACCAGGATTCATTGCTCTGAAATTTGCCTATATTGCGCAGGGAATTTCTCTGATCATCGTTTCGAAACCGGAAAATGCCGATTTCATCCGTAACGCCGGTCTCATTCCTGCATCTACAGCGGAAGAGGCGATGAAGATTGCAAGGGAAAAACTGGGCCGGGACGATTACTCCATAATCGTAATGACAGAAGCCGGCACTACCGTTCCCCTGATGCCCGGCGGCCACTAAAAGCAGGATGTTGTGAACCATGACAAACCCTCCTGATCGGCAGTTTCCGATACAGGAGGGTTTGGTTTTTTATGGTCCTTTCACTTTCAGACAGATTCCGGCGCCATCATCACGCATTTTTCCGCTTTTCCCCATCGTTTCAAGCAACTCGACGTCTGCGTCAAAATTTTTTCCACCCTCTGAAAAATTTATATTGCTCTCGCTTTGATTCATAGTGTCTGTAAAGCCGTCCGTCAGAAAATAAAAACTATCTCCTGGTGCAACCGTCATAGAGCCAATGCCGAATTCAGCCTGCTCCCAAAGTCCGACAAACATGCCGGGAGTCGCAACTTTTTTACCATTGGCATAAAAATTAGTGATACCGGCGCCTACATATCGAAGTTCCCGATCGGCAAGGTCCAGTTCAAAAGCCAGCATGGCCGCATACGAACCGTCATCGAAATATTTTGCCACGCGGAAATTGATCCATCGCATTTGACCCAGAAGCGGCAGATGCGACAAGGAGGCTTCCCGCAGCAATACTTTCACTGCGGAAGTCTGGATGGCGACAGCAAGTCCGTGTCCGGACACATCCACAAGAAAGCCGCGAAGAATTTTTCCGTCATTGCGCCATTCCAGATGAAAAGTGTCCCCACTCACAAACTGTGCCGGATAATAGAGCGTACGAATCGTAACAGAGGATGATGAAGTCATTTGCGGCAGCAGTTCCCGCTGCACCCGGCTGGCGAAATCCACATCACGGCTCAAAATTGCCTGTCGGCGGCGTTCGCCGGTCATGTCCCTCATCGTGGACATGAAATAGTTTCGTCCATCAAGAGTGATAAGCGACCCGGCTCTTTCCACCGTGAACTGCGTGCCGTTTTTACGCCGCATGTTGCGAGGTTCCGGCTGCAATATGCTTTGTTGCTTCAAACGGGTTTCAAATAAATCATCCAGAACAATTTTGGATTCCATTACAATCTGATCCACAAATAAAGGAGAATCCTCCGGTAGCGAATAACCGAACAGTTCGACAAAACGGTGATTCACTTCGACAATTTCACGCGTCGCGATGTCAATCAGAGCAATGGCTTCAAATGAACCGGAAATCAATGCACGATAACGAGCTTCGCCTGCACGGAGCTTTTCTTCACTGGAGCGCAAAGCCAGTTCATCCGCTGCAAGCTGATTCAAATAAACCCTTGCCTTGTCCTGCATGATATTGATGGAATGTGCCAAATCGGCAAATTCGCCCAATTTTTCTTCAGGAAAAAGATAGCCTGTCCCTTTTTCTGCATCAATGCGTTTGACTCCGTCGTTTAAAAGAGAAATCGGCCGAACAACATACTTAATAAGAAAAACGACAAAAAAGAGAAGGATAAATAGGGATACCGCAAGTGCAAGCAAAAAAGTCCGTGTCAATTGTTTGTCCGATTGAAGAAAATCTTCCATGGGGATAAAACTAAACAACACCCAGTCCGTTCGCGGCAGCGCCTGATACGCCACATACCCTTCCCTGCCTGTAATGATAGCATTGTATACCACGGAACTGTTTTCCTGCATCTTATCGATAATGGCAGCATATTCAACTGTCGCTTTGGGAAAAGCGGCGCGAATGTCCAGTTTATATTCCGGATGCGCAACCATGTTTCGATCGCCATCTATGATGAAAGAAAAACCGCTTGCACCAATCTTTTTCTCCTGCACCAGGGACAGCACAGTTCGTAAAGACACATCGCCGCCCATGACCCCCAGCAAGCTTCCATTCTTACCATACACAGGCTTTGCAATCGTAATAATGATGTCATCTTTGCTGGCATTGACAAAGGCGTTGGTATATACCAGTCTTTTGCTGTTGATTGCTTTGACATACCAGGGACGTGTGCGAAGGTCAAAACCAGGTGGCATTTTCCAGCCACTGGCATTCATCATGAAATTATCTGTCGTTCCGTAATACAGTGATGAAAATTCCGGGTTGTTTTTGAGAAGAATCGTTAAATAGGTTAGTATGTCATCGTTATCCCATTTCTTTGCAACAATAAAATCTGCTGCGTCATCGATCACCTGATCATTCTGTTGCATCCAATTTTCGATTTCCTTCTGAAGAACCGCAGCAGAAAGACGGATGATCTGCTTTGCATCCTCGTGAATGATTTTTTGCGAATCACTGTACTGGACATAGGACCCTGCGGCAATCATCAGAATAACAAAAACTGCCAGATAGTTAATCTTTCTGATAATCCTTCCCACAAGATCACTCCTCGAAGTATTTGAAGGGATTCGGCGCTGCACTGCCTTAAGTCTATATCAAACAACGCGGTTGTCAATATCGCTTATTTCAGCGGAACATCAATTCGCCCGACCCATACTGCATCGGGCTGTAAAAGATCTTCCTCATCCGAACTGAGTATCTTGTCCCCCTGATACTTCCTGGGCAAATTTTTGGCAGAACGCAAAACCAGAGATGCCGGAACGATTGTTCCCAATACGCCTCCCTCCCAGTCTCGTTTCACACTGCCGCCATAATCCCAGTTAAACCCCAGAAATTTGAAGGGACGGCCGTTCAATTGATTCAATTCAGCCAGACTGGTGCCAATTTTGATGCCATAGAGGGTTTTCCATTCCGAATTGGGTTTGCGGATTGATACCCAAGAGGGTCTCTTTCCATACTCGTTTTTGTCCCAGTAGACACGAAGTTCATTGTCAGTATCGGGGTAAATGACGCTGACGTCAAACTGCCCTACCCCCTCCGGTCCGGGAATGACTCTTCGTTCCACGTTGGCAGCCCCATATAAACGGGCAATATCGTCCAATGTAGAAAACGGTTCAATGCGACCAGCCCGCATGTAGGGTATGCACATAAAATCATTTGTTTTTTCTGCGTCAACACCATTCACGTATTTTCGCCAGTCATCCAATGGAATGTAAGTGTCTCCGCGCACATAATTGGCCCAGAGTATTTCATGAAAATCCTTGTTCAACAAAAAGGTAGCCCATCGGCTTCGATGCCCCTGACCTCCTCCGTCATCAATGTTAAAACCGACGTAGACATGATAAAAATCGCGTTCGAACCGGCTTTTTGCTTCAGGGTCCGGTATGGACTCCAAAGACATTACCAATCGATTCCCTTTGGCATTGCGTGCCATTGCCCCGATTTCCGGCACACTGGTTCGTAGAGTGTCAAATATTCGGCTTGTTTCACTTTCAGACACCGGAACTGGTGCTGCTTGCACTGAAGAAGTTGCCCCTGAAAGCAAAAGCAAAATAAAAAATAATGCAATACACCGCATATACATTATTTTGTTCGCGTTCATTCCCCGACCTCCTTTGTTACACATTTTTCTACTTGTAATATTTCTCCGTTGAAACATAGCCACCTGCCAATATATGCAAAAAGCTGCCATTCTTTCTGAATGGCAGCTTTTTGCATGACTCGCAATCCCTTTTCGATCGGCTTATACTCTAAACCGCTGAATGTTTTGCTGCAGTTCCTGAGCCAAATTCGCCAAAGTCTGGCTGGCTGAAGCGATTTCCTGCGCTGAAGCAGACTGTTCTTCCGTTGCAGC
>CAZXCC010000211.1:0-5294 GCA_964638945.1 uncultured Veillonellaceae bacterium
GGAATTTTTCAACAAGGGCATTCACGCTTTTTGCTATATTCGCTGCTTCATGCGCACCGGCCGCTACTTCTTCCGCTGTTGCGGATTGTTCTTCGGTAGCGGCAGACATTTCCTCGGCTCCGGCGGCAGATTGTTGAGACACGGCCGAAATTTCCTCCACACTGCTCAAGGAACCCTTTACATTACTTGTAATACTTTCCAGATGAACAGCCAGTTTGGTGACAAGTTCTTCGATTTTTTCAATGTCCTGCATAATGTTGTTTACGTGGGATCCTCCAATTTCAATCGCGTCTACCTGCGTATCCACGCGTTCAAGATTCGACTCCATCGAACGTACAGTTACAGAAGTTTCTTGTTGAATGGTATTGACCAGGTCACGAATCGATTCCGCTGACTTGCTTGATTCTTCGGCAAGTTTTCTAACTTCTTCCGCAACAACGGAAAAACCCCGTCCTGCTTCACCAGCCCTGGCAGCTTCAATTGCAGCATTCAAAGCAAGCAAGTTTGTTTGCCCGGAAATATGCATGATAATATTTACTATGTTCCCGATTTCAATCGAACGTTTGCTGAGGTTCTGAATGGATTCCGTTGCAAAACGAACGGTATCTTTGACTTGGCTTAACTGGGAAATGGCTTTTTGCAAAGCACTGTTCGTTTCTCCCGCATTTGTGCTGGTAACGGAAATTTTATCCTTCATGACGCCTGCACTGCGATAGCTTTCTTCTACGGAGGTACTGATCGATTCCATGCGTCCCAGCATATCAGTCGACAACTGTGCCAGTCTTGATGCTCCTTGCGCGAGTTCGCCGACTGTATTGGCGACCTGACCCGCAGTGACTCCGCTTTGACGTGCTGCTTCAGACACCAAATCGCTGTTTTGTGCCAAATGTGTGGAGTCTCTTCGCAGTGTAGACACCAATGTTGCGAGAGACGCCCGCATATTTTGGAAAGATGTCGCCATTTGAGAAACTTCATCACGTCCCTGGCCCAGCATCTCATCTCCCTGCCGCTGGGTTAAATCCCCTGATGCAATGTCGTTGGCCCGTCCCGCCAGCTGGGCCAGTGGGGAAAGACGGCGGTGAATATAGAATCCCAACATCGTCATGGAGAGGAACAAAATCAATATTCCCAGTCCGATACTCTGCATCGCTGCCTTGCGCCCCTGCGAAAGCAGCAATTCTCCATTCATCGATACTCCGAGAGACCAGTGGAATACTTCGGCTGCAGTTCCTTTGCCAATCGGTTGGAATCCCACAATCTTACTCAAGCCATTGTAATCATATTGATCGACACCGGTTTCTCCCTTTGCCATCCTGGAAAATACTTCTCCCAGGGCTCCGCCTTGTTTACCCAAGGTATCCGTACCACGGAGCGAGTTGTCAGGATGCCAAAGAATCACTTTTTGCTTGTCGAGGATGAATGGATAACTATCCACCATGCCTCGTTGTTTGAAGCTGTCAATAAGGGGGACCAAAAATGAATCCAGAGCAGAAAACGGGATGCGGGCCATGATATAGCCAATCACATTCACTCCCTGGAGGTCTTTGAGCGGAATGGCCAAGACAATTACCGGTTGCTTGAGATCGTTCGACATCCGGTATTCCATGTGTTTTTCCTGCTTTTTTTTCACTTCCGAAAACCATTCCGCATCTGCGTAGCTGTTGCGGAATGTGCCGCTACCTACACCGGTCACGAGTTTTCCTGCAGCATCCACCAATAACAAGTCGGAATATACTCCCTTGTAGGAGGCTAATACCTCCTTCAGCACCACATTTTTCATCTCCGGTGTATTGGCAGCGTCCTGCAGAACGCGTCGGGTTGAAAGAACGTCGACATCGCCGCTTCGTTGGGAAAGGTACGAATTTAAGCTCATCACAATCAGTTGGGTGGCAGTTGACGTCTCTCGCTCGGCGCCGGCAAGTGTTGCCTGATTTGTGCGCCAGAGCGAAAAGCCGATGGTGGTGCTCAACAATAATACCATTGTAATGCTTGCTACAAGTACGATTTTTGTGCGTAAACTATGAGAATTGAGCATAAAAGATTCTCCCTCTCTTCTCGATATACTGGGAAGAAATTAACAAAATAGCCGGGGTAAAAAGAATAATCCCTGCGTTACACTCTAATATTGTGTCAAGGGGATCTTGGGCTGAAATCCTTCGCGCATCAGTTGCCATACCTCTTCATGTGTCTCGGCCATGGGAAATACATAGTTGAATTTGGCAATCTCAAAGAGTTCCTTGAGAAATTCATTGCTGACTTTGTATCCAACCTGCCCATCCTGCTTGGCAACTTTTTTGGCAAAAGTCATCAAAACGCCAAAACCTGTGCTGTCCAATCGTTCCAGCGCATCCACATCGACGACATAGCTGCATTTTTCCTGAAGTTTCGATTCAAGAATTTTTCCTATTGCTGAAGCATTTTCATAGACCATCTTCCCGCGGAGAATCAAAACAATATATTCTCCGGAGTGAGGTAAAAACACCTCCACATGTTCACGACTGGCAAGATTATTGTCCGATTCCATTTTGCTCATCTTTCGGCTCCCTTCGTTCTATGCGCTTTCTCATGACCAATACATGTCGCCCCTGTGCGTTCATCTGCGAGTCCAGGGTATCAACAAATTTCTCAATAAACATCAGTCCTCTCCCGGAAAAACAATTCACTGCTTCATCCGACAATGCATGGGATAGCTTGATTCGCCAGTCAGCCGGCAAACCGGGTCCGGCATCGATCACGCAGATTTCTATCCATTCTTCATCAGAGGATATGCATAGTTCTATTTCTTTTTCCGATGGTGTTTCCAGTTGCTCCATGACCTGCATCGCGTTAATCATTGCTTCACGAACCGCAAAAGACAATTTGTTCCATGATGGGAGCTTCATTGCCATGAAAACTGCTTCCTGTGTTGCGTCCACAACCTGAAGCCAGTTTTTTTCTGCGGGAATTACCAGCCTTATTCGATCCACTCCGCATTCTCCTTCACGATGGTTTCGTTACCAAGATGGATGCAGACTCCAGAAGCATCATCTTCGCGTATTGCATCACAAGCCAGAGTGCGCAAATACTGAACCTGTTCAGGGAAACTCTTTTCAGGAAAAAACTGAAGCTTATCTCCGTGGAGCAAATCCGAAATACCGTCGGTCACAAAAAAAACGGCATCACCCGACTGGAACGAAAGTATCTGTGTCTCATAAACTGCCTGCGGCCAAAGCCCCAGCATGAAACCGGGAGATTTCATAAGGCGGCATCCGTGTGTTCCCGAGTGAATGAAGCGTCCGATTCCCGCTGGAACATACATCATCGATTGAAGAGCGACGTCCAGTTCAAAGAAAATCCCCACGGCATAGGACCCGTCACGAAACCATTCCTGCGATTGATGGTTGAGCCACGATACTCTTTCGTGCAAGGGAAGATTCTTTTCCATGGATTCTTTGGCAAGAGGCAAAAGTATTGAAGTAATCAAGGAAGTTGCAATACCGTGCCCGGAAACATCCAACAAAAATCCGGACAAACAATTTGTCTTTGGATTCCAGGTATATGAATAAATATCGCCGCTGATTGAATAGTGCGGAGAATAGATGCCTTCCACATGGACGTATGGATTCATCAACGGTTCCGGCAGAAAATGCCGCTGTACGTTTGCAGCCAGATGGACATCCGCGAGAATCTGATCTTCCAGCCGAACCCTGTCTGATATATTTCGGGCTGTAACCAAAATCGCCTTGGAAGAACGATACGTAATCATGGCAGAAGATGCTTCCACATGGACAAAAGTGCCTTTTCGGGTTCTCAACAAACGCGGCCCCAAGAAGCGCTGACCGGCACTCAGGACTTCCCGAATGCTGTTTCTTGCCATATCGATGTCAACGACAATTATGTCGGTAAGTTTGCGGCTGAGAAATTCCTCCGAGTTGTATTCGAGAGACTTTAAACACTTCTCGTTGACTTCCAGCATGCCAAGAGTATCCGGGTCGAACACGAATATGCAGTCTGAAGACTGGTACCATAACGCCTGGTTTCGTTCGTTGCTCTCCTTGAGACGAGACTGTATCAGTCGTTCTTCCGTGATATCACGATAATTCCATATACGGCCTGCAACTTCATCTCCCTGGCAGAAGATATTGCTGTACACGGCAAAGAGCTTTCCATTATGCAGCCGGATTTCTTCGTGGATTACCTGGCGTCCACCAGATGCCTGCGACAAAAATATTTCCTCATAATTGGCCGGTTCCACCACCTTCTGCGTCAAACAGGTGATGAGTCTTTTTTCCTGGCCCACGGCGTCAGCCAATCCGAACATTTTCGTCAGGTTATTGTTACTGCTGACAACAATGGGCTCTCCGTTGACCCACTGAATTGCAATAAGCCCTCCATATGCTGATTCCAATACTCCGTTCAAAATTCCAAGAGCTTTATTTGCAGATTGTTCAACTTGTTTTCGATGGGTCATGTCTACTAAGCTGGTCAATATTCCCTGTTTGCCTGTCGAAGGATCCTGATACAAAGTTCGGTACACTGCCACGGAAAACATCATATTGCCATCCACAGAGCGAATGGAGGATTCAAAATTTTGCTCTCCGCCCAGTGAAATCAACATATCATCAAGTATCGCAGTGGAATCGCGGCTATCCGCAAAAAGAACTTCATCAATTTTTTTCCCGACAAGCCATTCCTTCTGGCTTCCTACGAACTTTTCAAAGGCTTTATTGCACCAAATGCAAAATCCATCTGTGTTGCGAAAATATTGGGGCATCGGGACAATATTGATAAGATCCTGAAGCAAATCGGCCTGATGAATCATTTTTGCAGCACTATTTGAAGATTCGTTTTCCACGTCCACGAAACATCTCCCCAACATCCGTTTTCTTCGGCTTCATCCTATTCGGTAGAATTTGTCCACTGAGCAATTTTTAAGGAAGGGTTATCCTTAAAGTCAAGGATTTCATTTTCCTCGGTAATGACTATAGGCGATATGGAGGCAGTTCCGCCTGCGCTGATCACTTTGGCTTTTCTGCCGTCGCTCAGGACCACGATATTGCCCAACAGGGAATCCCGAACATGTTCAAGAAAAGTTAAACAAAGACCAGCATCCAGTTTTTGGAACATATCCCTGTTGATGATATAGGCAGCGTCAAAGGGCGTCTGCCTGTCGCGATATGCGTGGTCTGATGTCATGGCGGCATAAATATCGGCAATAGCAATGATTTTTGCAAACAAGTGAATTTTTTCAGCCATTTTTCCCATGGGATATCCGGTCCCATCGATGCGCTCATGATGCTGCAAAACACCCAAAA
>CAZXCC010000212.1:0-5275 GCA_964638945.1 uncultured Veillonellaceae bacterium
CCATGGTAATCTATGGAGGCATGGCGGAAATTTCCGTCGGCAAACTCTTTATGGGCGGTGTAGTCCCCGGCTTTTTAATGGCAGTCATGCTTTCGGCCTTTATCTTTTATTTCGCAATCAAGCGCAATTACCCAATCCGTGAGAGCATGAGCTGGAGCGCCATTTTTTCCAGCTTCACCCGGGCGATCATTCCCCTGATGGCGCCGGTAATCATCCTCGGCGGCATTGTCACAGGGTATTTCACCGCTACGGAAGCTGCAGCCATTGCGGCCTTCTATGCTCTAGTAATCGGGGTTTTTGTGTACCGTGAGCTGGGCTGGAAAAACACGATGACGGTGTTTGAATCTTCAGCGCTCGGCACCGCCAACATCATGCTGATTATTGGCTGCGCTTCCATTTTTGCCTATGTACTCGGTTATCTCGGCGCTGCCGATCAACTGACCGATTTTGTCACCAAAGGCAACTACAATGCCATGGAAATCGTCATTGTCATTAATGTTATTGTATTTATCCTCGGAATGTTCATGGAATCGGGAGCCATTTTGATCCTGCTCGTGCCCATTGTGTTGCCGGTCCTGAAAGTCGCTCAGGTCGACCTGATCTATTTTGGCGTCGTTTTTGTCCTGAACCTGATGATCGGCATGATTACACCTCCTGTCGGCATGGTACTGTTTGTTGTAACCAAAATTGCCAACATCAGCTTTGAGCGCATGTCGAAAGCCATCATTCCATTTGTTGTACCTCTCACAATCGTGCTGATCCTTTGCATCGCTTTTCCCCCGCTGGTAACTTGGCTGCCGAATTGGTTGATGCCCTGATGATCAGTATCAAAGATATCGCCCGTGAATTGAACGTCTCGGCCACAACAGTCTCCCGGGCCATCAACAACAACAAAGGGGTTTCCGCCGAAACCCGCGACAAGGTGCTCGCTCTCTGCCAGCAGCGCGGCTACAGCCCGAACTCAGCGGCGCGCAGTTTAATCCTGAAGCGCACCGGCATGATCGGCCTGATTATTCCCGACATCACCAACCAGTACTACGCCAACATCAGCAAAGGAGTCGGCGCCTATCTGGAGGGCTGCGGCTACGGCCTGATCCTCTGCAACAGCGATCGCAAAAAAGCCAACGAACGGATGTATGTGCAGTTCCTGTCGGAAAAACGCGTGGATGGGGTCATCCTGATTCCGACCCAGCCGGCGCGCGAAGATTATCAGGTCTTTCTCGACAACCGCCTTCCGTTTGTCCTGATCGACAACTATGTCAAAGATCTGGATGTCAGTTTCATCACCAATGACAATTATGCCGGTGCCCGTAAATTGATTGCTCATATGATCAACCAGGGATACCGGAGAATTGGGATGATTTTGGGCGATGAAAAATCTTCGGCAAGCAACAACCGGTTAAATGGTTATTTGGATGTGCTCACGGAGAAGGATATCACCATAGATCCGGAAATCCTGATTCACAGCAATGCCACCTTCGAAACCGGGTTTCAGCTTGCGCCAAAACTTCTTGAGAAAAAGGTGGACGCCATTTTCGCAATCAACGACGTAGTTGCACTTGGCGTACTTCGCTACTGTTTTCAGCATGGTATCAAAGTGCCTGAGCAGCTCGGCGTCGCCGGGTACGACGATATCGAGCAGGTTTCGCTTTTGCCGATTCCGCTCACCACCATCCATCAGCGGAAATATACCGTCGGCAAAAAGGCGGCCGAAGTTCTGATCGGTGAAATCAACGATCCGTCAACAAGCAAGCAGAAAGTGATATTACAACCGGAACTCGTAATCCGGAAAACATGTGGGGAGGAATAAAATCTTGGATATCGCAATGATCGAATCGAAAGCCAAAACGATGCGCAAAGCGGCCATCGAGTCCATCGGCTGCGCAGGCAGCGGCCATCCCGGCGGAGCCCTGTCCGCGGCAGATATCGTAGCAACCCTTTACTTCTATAAAATGAATGTGGACCCCGCCCGCCCGGATTGGCCGGACCGTGACCGTTTCGTCCTGAGCAAGGGGCATGCCTGTCCGATCTTATATGCCGCATTGGCGGAAAAGGGATACTTTCCGAAAAACGAATTGCAATGTCTCCGCAAGATCGACAGTTTCCTGCAGGGCCATCCCGACATGAAGCATACTCCCGGCATCGACATGTCCACCGGTTCCCTGGGACAGGGCCTTTCTGCGGCCGTCGGCATGGCCTATGCGGCGCGCCTGGACAAAAAAACCTATCAGGTCTATTGCCTGATCGGCTGCGGTGAGTCCCAGGAGGGCCAGATCTGGGAGGCAGCGCTGAGCGCAGCCCATTACAAGCTGGACAACCTCGTGGCCATCATCGACAACAACCATCTCCAAATCGACGGCAGCAACGACTCCGTCATGTCGAACGGCGATATCGCCGGCAAATTCATCGCCAATGGCTGGAACACACTTGCCATTGACGGCCATGATATCGCCCAGATCGCGGCGGCGCTGGACATGGCCTCGGCACTGAAAGACAAACCAACCGCCATCATCGCGGAAACAGTCAAAGGCAAAGGGGTATCCTTCATGGAAAACAAAGCGGACTGGCATGGCAAGGCGCCTTGCCGTGAAGAAGTGGATGCAGCGCTGTGCGATCTGGGAGGTGACCGGTAATGGAAGCAAATCGCGTAGCTTATGGCAAAGCCCTGCTGGCTGCCGCCAAACAGGATGAGCGCATCGTCGCTCTCGACGCCGATCTCGGCAAAGCAACCAACTCTATCCAGGTCAAGGCCGTGTTCCCCGAGCGATATATCGACTGCGGCATTGCAGAGCAAAACATGGTCGGCATCGCGGCTGGACTGGCCACTACGGGAAAGATTCCCTTCGCCAGCACATTCGCTGTTTTTGCAGGCATGCGCGCCCTGGAGCAGGTCCGGAACTCGGTATGCTATCCGAACCTGAACGTCAAAGTGGTCGGCACGCACGCAGGTGTCGAAATCGGCGGCGACGGCGCCTCTCATCAGGCGATCGAAGACCTCGCCACCATGCGCTCCCTGCCGAACATGAAGGTCTTCGTTCCTTCCGACCATGTGTCTACAAATAAGATCGTCCATCTGATGGCCAAGGAAATCGGCCCCATGTACATGCGGGTGGGCCGGGACGCCAACGAGGCAATTTATTCAGACTCCGAGGAATTCAGCATCGGCGGCAGTAAAGAACTCGCCGGCGGCAACCATGCCACCATTATTGCCTGCGGCACCATGGTCTACAAAGCGCTGGCTGCAGCCAAAGAGCTTGCAAAAGAAAATATTGCCGTCCGCGTCATCGACATGTACAGTATAAAGCCGCTGGATGAGACGGCAGTGCTTCGCGCAGCCCGTGAAACCAAAGGCATCGTCACCATCGAAGACCACAGCGTGATTGGCGGTCTGGGCAGCGCGGTCTGCGAGCTTGTCTCCGGCCAACATCCCGCAAAAGTGATCCGCATTGGCGTAAAGGACCAATTTGGCCGTTCGGGTCTGGCAGAAGAGCTGTTTACGCATTATGGCCTGACTCCGGTAGCGATCATCGAAGCGGTAAAATCCTTGTAACAAAGCTCCATACTGAAGGTCATTGTGGAAGGGGCCCGGCTTTTTCAGCCGGGCCCTTTCCCATGGAGTCAGTTCTCTCTATTTCATACAACACCCTGTTCGTTCTCGCAAACCGAAATAGCGCATTCAGGCGCCATTTCATTCACATAGCTCACTCCCCATTGGCAAAGAGTGTTCAAAATCGGCAACAGGCTCTTGCCTGCCTCTGTCAGCGAATACTCGACCCGGGGCGGCACCTGCGTATAGATAAACCGCCTGACAAGTCCATGTACTTCGAGTTCCCGCAACTGTTGCGTCAGCATTTTCTGCGTGATCTTCGGCAAGGCCCGCTTCAGTTCGCTGAATCGCAACGTATTTTCGCCCAGATGCCAGAGAATCAGAGATTTCCATTTTCCGCCGATCAGCTCCAATGTCAATTCCATGGAACAATGGTATTCCACATTCTGAAATTTGATCATGCCTGTTACTCCTTTGTAACCGTGTATTTTATTTTTCCGGTATACTTTTGGATACTATAATACAAGAAAGTGCGTACTTGCCTTTGTTTCTATTCCTGACTATCATTGTAGCATAAGTTGCGTTTTCGGCAAGAGCCTGCGGGCCTGCAAGCCAAAAACGACCGCTAGGAGGATGTTGTATGAAAGTCATCGCATTTAACGGAAGTCCCAGACAGAACGGCAATACTGCCCAAAGTCTTCAGATCGTGCTGGCAGAGCTGGCAAAGGAAGGAATTGAAACGGAAATAATCCAGCTCGGCGGACGAAAAGTGTTCGGCTGCCTGGCCTGCGGCAAATGCCGGGAAATGCAGAATAACCGCTGCGTTCGTCAGGATGACGAAATGAACTCGTTCATTGAAAAAATGCAGGAAGCAGACGGAATTCTCATCGGTTCTCCCACCTATTTCAGCAACGTTTCGACCGAAGTGAAGGCTCTGATCGATCGTTGCGGCTTCGTATCCAAAGCCAATGGCGGGAATTTGCTGCGCGGCAAAATAGGAGCGCCTGTTGTTGCCGTTCGCCGGGCCGGCTCCACTTTCGTCTATTCGGCCATCAACTTTTTCTTCGGAATCGCTGAAATGCCGATCGCAACCTCCAGCTATTGGAACATGACGCTGGCGCTGGAACCCGGCGAAGTGCAAAAGGACGAGGAAGGGATTCAGACCTTTCGGACCCTGGGAAAAAACATGGCCAAACTATTGAAACAAACCCGTTCATCTCTCTAATCCTTCGGAAAGAGGCCGCGCTAAAAACAATTAGCGCGGCCTCTTTCTGACATATTGCAATAAATACCGGCGAAAGAACTCAGCAACTGAACCTTCCTATTTCAGCCACTCCGCCACTTTTTTCCCTGTGACCGGCGCGAGTGCAATCCCGTCGCCTTCGTGACCGGCTGCCATAATAAGCCCGGGAAGTTCCGAAAGGGGTCCCAGTATGGGAAGACCGTCCGGCGTGTAAGGACGCAGTCCGGAAAAAGCCCGGATGATGTTCACATGGGCCAGCGCCGGCAGAATCCGCTGGGCATGCCTCGCCACCGCTTCCATTCCCGCCAGGGTCGTGCGCCGGTCAAAGCCTGCAAATTCGCGCGTGCTGCCGATAAGTAGTCCCCCGTGCGCCGTCTGTTCCACAGCCAGACCAACACCCAGACGGTGCTGCCTGTCTGCCGGGTCCAGCTCTTCCGGATGATATTTGGCGGTGAGGTAACAGGCGCATAAAAGCACATGGTTCA
>CAZXCC010000213.1:0-5272 GCA_964638945.1 uncultured Veillonellaceae bacterium
TCAGGCAAGTGTGCCTGTGGTGGAGGAATAGGTATGCTCAGACAGATGAAGGAGGATATTCGGGCGGTATTCGACAGAGATCCTGCGGCACGCAGCACACTGGAAGTCGTATTGTGCTATCCGGGCCTGCATGCGATATGGGCGCATAGGGTATCTCATTACCTGTTTGTCCGCGATTACATTGTTTTGGCCCGGTTGGTATCGCATGCCGCGCGTTTTTTTACAGGGATAGAGATTCATCCTGGAGCGACAATCGGACACGGTTTTTTTATCGACCACGGAATGGGAACCGTGATCGGTGAAACCACGGAAATTGGACGCAATGTAACAATATATCAGGGAGTGACGTTGGGAGGGACGGGCAAGGAAAAGGGGAAACGCCATCCCACAATTGGCGACAATGTTGTGGTGGCGGCCGGGGCAAAAATTCTCGGTTCTTTCAAGGTTGGAGATAACTCGAAAATTGGCGCCGGGTCAGTAGTCCTTTCAGAAGTTCCGCCCGACTCTACAGTGGTCGGTATTCCAGGACGCGTGGTATACAGGTTTGGTCAGAAGGTGAACCTTTGCAGCAATGTAGTGAATCCGGACAATCTTGTTCACAATAACTTGCCTGACCCTGTGGAGGAAATGCTCCGATGCCTTCAGCAACATTTGAACAGGCTGGATGAACGAGTTGTCAGGATGGAAAAGGCGAAGGCTTCAGATGAAAGAACGGCAAAGGAGTAGTTCTTAGCATAGATAGAAGGAATATTTGTTTTTTGTGCAGAATGGTCTATAATACTATGGTAGAAGATAATAAAGGCTGAAGCCTTTATTAAGTTGTACGTCTGAAGACGTGATTTGAAGGATTGTGTATTCGATCCATTTAGCGATATTGTGGCTACGACGGTCACATCCCCTGAAGAATCAGGGATGCGTCCGTGTAGTCATTTTTGTTTTGAGGGGTGATTTGATGCACATGGCCGATGCTTTGATTTCTCCGGCTGTAGGAGCGACAATGTGGGCTGCAGGTGCTGTAGTAACCTGTTATGCTGCAAAAAAAATCGACAAGGATTTTCCAGAACAGAAGATTCCTCTGATGGGAGTATTGGGTGCTTTTGTTTTTGCGGCACAGATGATCAACTTTGCCATACCGGGAACTGGTTCGAGCGGACATTTGGGCGGCGGAATGCTACTATCCATTTTGCTTGGCCCGCATGCCGGATTCTTGGTGATGACCTCCATTTTGACGATTCAGGCCCTGCTTTTTGCTGATGGTGGATTGCTTGCGCTTGGTTGCAATATTTTCAATTTGGCCGTATTACCTTGCTACGTTGCGTATCCTCTGATCTATCGGAAGATTGTCGGATCCAGTCCTTCGCGCATACGTATCGCAACGGGAGTTGCTTTCTCCGTAATCATCGGTCTTCAGTTGGGTGCCTTGGGCGTGGTGACGGAAACAACCGCTTCCGGACTTTCGGACCTGCCATTTCAGACATTTTCCCTGTTCATGCTCCCGATACATTTTGTAATCGGGGCGATAGAAGCTGCAGTCACAACCGCAGTATTATGGTATCTGTTGCAGGAAGCGCCAACACTGTTTGATTTTAGCGGGCAAGTGAAAACTGCGACATCTTTTTCCCTGCGTCGTGCCGTGCTTGTTACCCTGTTTGTCACTGTAATGACAGCTGGGATTCTGTCATGGTTTGCATCTACCCAGCCAGATGGTTTGGAGTGGGCTGTTATAAAAACGGCAGGGAGCGAAGAAATCAGGAATTCAAGCACCTGGCACGAGATGGCAGCACTTTGGCAAGGAAAAACCTCTTTGTTGGCGGATTATCAGTTGACATTTTTTTCTTCATCTGTAAAAACAGAGCAACAAGCTTGGCCTGCAGTCAATGAGGGCACTTCTTTAGCTGGAGTGTTAGGTTCGGTGCTGACTTTGCTTGCCGCCGGAGCTGTTGGCGCAGGTTGTCGTGCTTTTGCAAAGCGTAGCGCCGGGTAAGCGGAAGAGGTATTATGCAGCGCCTTCAAACGCATCTTGACCATTTCCGCCGGCTTGACGATTTGGCTCAGGCGGATTCTTTTATTCACCGGTTGCACCCGGCAGTCAAGATTATTACAACACTGATATTTCTTATCACGGTGTCATCCTATGCGAAATATGAAGTTGCAGGTCTGCTGCCCATGCTGTTGTACCCGGTGGCAATGATCAGTCTGGGTCGTCTGCCATTGGATTACTTTGCCGAGCGGCTGGTATTTTTGTTTCCTTTTGTCATTTTAATGGCTATTGCGAATCCCTTTTTTGATACGGTTCCGTTTTGGCAGATTGGAGGAATCGCCATCTCGGGTGGCTGGGTTTCTTTTGTGTCCATCCTTTTTCGTTTTGCGCTGGCTGTAACGGCTGTATTGGCACTTGTGGCGACTACCGGGATCCATGACATCGGAACGGTTCTCATGCGTGCAGGACTTCCCAAAATACTGGTGCTGCAGCTGTTTTTACTCTATCGTTATCTGAGCTTGTTGCTTGAGGAAGGGTATCGAATCGAACAGGCTTATGTTTTGCGTTCCAACGGCAATGGCCGTGGGATAGCGCCCCGGGCCTGGGGGTCCCTAGCTGGCGGTCTTTTGCTGCGCACATTTACCCGTGCGCAGAAAGTCTATGAATCAATGCTTTGCCGGGGTTTTACCGGGGAGCTCCGCTATTTGAGAATGGTTCGTCTGAGCGCCGGTTCTTTGGTATATTTGGCAGGTTGGGTGATTTTCTTTATCGGCGTTCGGTTTAACAATATTCCTGTAAAACTGGGCGACTGGGTCAGAGGAGCATTTGGATGAATCATTCAATTATAAAAATGCAGGATGTCAGATATGAATATCCGGATCATACGTCTGCATTGCAGGGAGTATCTTTTTCTCTGATGCCCGGCGAAGCGGTTGCTTTAATCGGAGGGAACGGTGCAGGAAAATCTACGTTGCTGTCGCTGCTATTGGGAATTGTTTTTCCAACTTCGGGTACGGTTTGTGTTGGCGAAATTGAGCTAAACCGGAAAACCGCCACTGCTGCAAGACGCAGAATCGGTATGGTTTTTCAAAATCCGGACGATCAGTTGTTTATGCCGACAGTATATGATGATGTTGCTTTTGGCCCGCTGAATATGGGGATTCCCGCAGAACAGGTCGAGATCGCCGTAATGGAGGCATTGGCTAAAGTCGGGGTTTCCCATCTGCAAAAGCGATCGTCACATCGTCTTTCCATAGGGGAAAAGAGAGCAGTGGCAATAGCAGCCGTAATAGTCATGTCTCCGGATATTTTGCTGATGGATGAGCCCACAGCCGGACTGGATCCGTGGAGCCGCCGCCAGTTAATCAACCTTTTGCAGCAGTTTAGCCACACGAAAATTATCGCTTCGCATGATCTTGATTTTGTGATGGATGTATGCGGGAGGTCTATTGTGCTAAAGGGCGGACGGATTACGGCAGATGGCCCTGTCGGAGAAATATTGCACAACAGGGAACTGCTTGAAAGCTGCCGTCTGGAGCTTCCATTGCGTTTACAGGGTATGAACCGCTAAAAAAAACCGGTGCAAGCCGGTTTTTTTTATAGGAGTTTCTTTGCATAACAGGCTGATATTGCCGAGTGAAAAAATCCGTGCTATAATTTGCATACTGTACGGGGGTATGGTATATTGGGGGTGGGTGGTACAATGTTGACAGAGAACGATAAAAAAGATTTACGACAAAGGTTGAAAAAAGTTTCCGGTCAAATTAATGGCGTTGACAAGATGCTTGACGATGGGCGGTACTGTGTTGATATTGTGCAGCAAATCTTAGCAGCCAGAGCGGCATTGAACAAGGTGGCCTTGCTGATTATTGAAAGCCACGCCAAAAGCTGCGTGGTTGCGGCGATCAAGGAAGAACGAGCCGACCAGAGCATCGACGAATTGATGAATGTTTTGAAGCAGTTTAGCAAATAGTTTTGGATTTCCCCGCGGTTTGAAGCTTGAGATATTCTTGTGAAGAGAAAGTGATGAACGTGACGACAGAAACGAATATGAGTTCAGTCAATGTGAAAATTTCCGGTATGAGTTGCGCCGCATGCGCTTCCCGGATTGAAAAAGGCTTGCTGCGATTGCCTGGCGTGGCGAGTGCCTCGGTCAATTTTGCTGCAGAAAAAGCGCTGGTAAATTTTGATCCGAAGCAGGCAAGCCTGAATGATATCCTGAAGAAAGTCGAAGATCTCGGATTCGAGATTGTTTCCGACAAGGTGGAATTCAAGTTGTCCGGTATGAGCTGTTCTGCCTGCGCTGCCAGGATAGAGAAGGGGTTGCTGGGATTGCCCGGAGTATATCGAGTGAATGTCAACTTTGCAGCCGAAACAGCTGTGGTTGATTTCAACGCCAATGTCTTGAGCATCGGGCAGATGCAGGATAAGGTGAAAAAATTAGGCTTTGAAGCACACAACGTTGCGAATGCCAGCGAGATTGACAAGGAAAAGCAATCTCGCCAGGAGGAAATTCGCGGGCAAAAAATAAGGTTGGTTTTATCGGCGGTGCTTTCATTTCCCCTGCTTGGAGGCATGCTTCTGCATTCTTTGGGTATCATGGGAAACATGGGAGAATTGTTGATGAACCCATATTTACAGCTGGCATTGGCAACACCGGTGCAATTCATTGCCGGTTGGCCGTTCTATCGGGGAGCATTCGCGGCCTTGCGCAATGGAAGTGCAAATATGGACGTTTTGGTGGCCATGGGGACATCTGCATCATACTTTTACAGTATTGCGAATGTGATTTCCCAAGATCCACATTTGTATTTCGAGACATCCGCCATTCTCATCACCCTGATTATTCTGGGAAAATTTCTGGAGGCGTCCGCGAAAGGAAGAACTTCTGAAGCGATTAAAGCTCTGATGGGCCTTCAGGCAAAAACAGCTCGTGTGATCCGGGACGAAAAAGAAACGGACATACCGATCGAAGCCGTGGTTGTCGGAGATATCATTGTCGTCCGTCCCGGAGAAAAAGTCCCTGTAGACGGCATCATAGCCGAAGGGTTTTCGACCCTTGATGAATCCATGCTGACGGGGGAAAGTCTTCCGGTTGACAAAAAAGCAGGGGATATGGTGGTCGGTTCCACGATCAATAAATTCGGCACGTTTAATTTAAGAGCGACTCGAGTAGGAAAAGACACTGCCTTGGCACAAATTATTCATATTGTGGAGGCAGCGCAGGGATCGAAGGCTCCAATTCAGCGTTTTGCCGATTTGGCACACGTACTTAATCATCGCTACGGAGCC
>CAZXCC010000214.1:0-5219 GCA_964638945.1 uncultured Veillonellaceae bacterium
GATTCAGGTGTGCATCGGAATCAATCACAACTTTGTCAACAAACAGCGGTGCATCTTGCGGCAGAGAATAACCCAGCAATTCGGTCAATCGGCGATTGATCTCCACAGCTTCCCGCGTTTGTAAATCGATTAATGCCATAGCCTCGAATGATTGATCCACAAGGGCATGATATCTCGCCTGACTTTCACGCAGGTGGTTTTCGGCTCGTTTTCGTTCGCTGATGTCTCTTGTAATTCCCTGCAATCCGATCAGTTGACCGGATTGATCGTGATGGGCCGTGATACTGACTTCTGTCCAGATCCAGCTTCCGTTTTTGCAAAGTTGCTCCAATTCATAGCGGATTGCATCGGTTTGGCTTTCTTTGCGATCTTCTGCAAGGGGTTCGGTGCCTTTTCGTTTGATTTGTTCGATTCCTTCCGGCTTTAGCAGGCTCCAGAACGTAGTGCCGATTACTTCATCCCTTTTAAATCCGCGCATTCTTTCATCCGCCGGACTAATATAATCGAAGCGGTAATTTTGATCCAGGTGCCAGATGACATCGCTGGCGTTTTCTGTCATGAAACGGTATTTTTCTTCGCTCTGACGCAACTTCTCTTCTGTCCGCTTACGCTCGATTGACAAGGATACCTGCGCGGCGATGATGGAAAGAACTTCCACGTCGTCCGGTTGAAAAACAGAGGTTCTTCCCATCTGAACCAAAGACAAAACCCCAAAAGGCTTCCCTTGCGAATCAATCAGCGGGGCGCCGAGATAATGCCGGGTTTCAACTTTTTGCACTTTTGCCAGCGTATATTCGCCATTTTCGATCAGTCTGTCCATTTCTTCCGGGGTAATATGGACGGCATGGCCGAGTTGCATGATATACTCCGTAATTCCTTTATCAACAGGTCTTCTTGGCGGGATGACTGTAACATCATCTGCATTAAACGGCACTACGATTTCGTTGGTTGATTCATCAAGCAAGTTGATGTGAAAAAGTTTTGCAGGCAAAACTTTTCCTATCAGTCGATGCACCGTAGCATACAATTCGTCCATGGAACCGGCTGTAACTGCTGCTACGGCAATTTCGCGAAGCAGCGACTGTATTTCGGCGCTTCTGCGCGAGGCGCTTTCCGCCTTCTTTCGCCGGGAAATATCAGCTAATAACGTGATAACAAATAGGATGACCAACACGCTCATTGCCCCGCTAGCCCAGTAGTAATTTACTATCCGTTGATTCAGGCCGGCAAAAACCTGTGCCTTTGATACTCCAACGGTCACAACCAGTGGATACTCAAATAGCGCACAATAACTGTAAATCCGCTCGATATCGTCAAACTGGCTTTGTGTGGTAAAATTTCCTACAACGTTGTACATAATCTTTTGCATCAGGATACTTTGGCTGAAGTCCTGTCCAACACTGATTTCTTTGCCGACTTGACGTATCCTGGCGACTCCGTCCCGACCGATGAGCGAAATGGAGGCTTGCTCTCCCAAATTGACCAGCTTGTAGAATTCAGCGAAATAGTTAGGATCGACGGATACTACCACGACGCCGCCGAAAGAGCCATCCGTTTTATTGATTCTCCGGCTCAGCTGAATGGACCATTTGCCGGAAGATCTTCCCAATACCGGTTTACTGATGAACAGTCCAATGTCAAACTCCTTGTGAACCAGAAAATGTTCGCGGTCTTTGATATTTGTAGCAACAAAGGGAACCTGACTGCTTGAAATCAAGTCCCCATTTTCGTTTATGACGCTCAAAAGAATGAATGGTTGGCCCGTAAAGCGAGATTCGCTGACAAGCTTGGGAATATCAAGTTTCATTCCTTCTTTTTCAGTTTGGTATTTCAGGAAAAGAGCAATCTGGTCCAACCCTTTGATCGTCCGAACCGAGTGCTCAGCGAAGGTCCGAGCGTACGCAGCGGTATCTTTGAATGCATTGTCAATCTCGCGCTGACGTTCTCTTTGTACAGTGAAAAAAAGCCCTGACCAAATTAGGCAGAGCATGATGAAGCCGAAAATGACAAATAATTTAGTGGTGTTACGGAGTATCGTCAAACCGATAAAGTTCAACTTGCACCTCCAAAACTCTACTCCTTTAGGTTTTTCGATAAACGTTGAATAAATCCCTTTTCCAAGGAAAAAAAGGGCAATTTCTTTGCGGTGATGGCCTCGAATCAGCAGGAACCGGTGCTGTGATAGGGGAATGATTGTAGGAATAGTTTTGGAACTCTGTGTGAAGTGGAGGTGGAGAAGTTTGACAGGCATCATCCTGGCAGTTGAAATAGAAGAAAAACGCGAAGTGGTGAGTACTGAAGCTGGAAAGCCTTTGTTGGAAGTGCTGCGTGAAAATCAAATCTACATCAACTCGCCGTGCGGCGGGAGAGGGACGTGCGGCAAATGCAGGATTAGGGTCCTTGCGGGACGTCTTGGTATTAATGTTTCAGATGCCGAACCGGAAGGGCTCGCGACGGCAGGGGAGACTGCCCTTGCCTGCCGCAGTTTTCTGATAGAGGATTGCACCATCGATCTGAGTCATTTGCAGGAGCAGGATTTTGCAGGGAATGCTGATTTCGAAGTTCTCATGACCGATGCTGTGGATACGGGGTTGGATACAATCTGTTTCACAGCGACGAAAGGCATCTGGGAGGACGGACGAAGCGTAACTGAAATAATCGCAGAAAGGAGTGGGAGAAAGCTTTCCTTTACCTCCAAGGCACTTCGCCAGTTATCAGAATGGATGGGAGAAGCGCTGAAACACGACCATGAAGGACCTGGAGCAGACCGACCCGTATTTTTGACACTTCGTGGCGAACGGGTACTTCTTGCCAGAACCGATGAATCGAAGCCGGTGTACGGAATCGGAGTGGACGTCGGGACGACGACAGTAGCATTTTCTTTGGTGGACATGAACACAGGTACTGTTTGCAGAAGCTTGTCTTTATTGAACTCTCAGCGCCAGTACGGCGGGGATGTCGTTTCACGCATTCAAAAAGCAGGGGACGGTTGGATGGACGCATTACGAGACTGCATATGCAGCGATATTGTCCGGGGCTGTGTCGATTTATGCGATGGGGAACAGGTGGCAGTCGTCCGCATGGTGATTGCCGGCAATACGACGATGCTGCACCTGCTTCTGGGTTTGAGAGGAGATTCGCTTGCGATGTATCCATTTACCCCGGTGACTACGGCATCTATGGAGGTGCCTGCAAGTGAGCTCTTTGGCCTCGCCCCGATTGAGTGCGATGTGACACTGCTCCCGTCGGTCGGAGCATATGTGGGGGCGGATATTTTGGCCGGACTGATGTACTGCAAAATTGGGCAGTCTTCAGGCGTTTCCCTGTTTATTGATGTTGGAACCAACGGGGAAATGGCCATAAGTGGAAAGACGGGGATTTTTTGCGCATCGACAGCTGCGGGACCGGCGTTCGAAGGAGCAAATATCGCTTGGGGAATAGGCAGTGTGCCCGGAGCGATCTCAACATTTGATTTTTTTAGAGGAGAAGCCAGCGTTACCACGATCGGCAACCTGCCTGCGTTGGGAATCTGTGGTTCGGCAGTCGTCGATATTGTGGCGGCATGCCTGCGTTCGAATATTATTGATCGAACCGGAAGGTTTGTTTCTGATGAAATGGGAACAAGCGGACTGCCGATTGCAAAGAACCCGGATGGAGAATGGATTCGATTCCACCAGAAAGACGTACGCGAGTTCCAACTGGCGAAGTCGGCCATACGATCGGGTCTGGAGATTCTGCTGAAGGAATCAGGTTACCGCTGGGAAGATGTCGGAGAAGTCTATCTGGCAGGCGGATTCGGTACGCGGATAAACGTGAATAATGCAGTCGAGGTGGGCCTGTTTCCCGAAGAATTGAAAGATAAAATCCAACCGGTCGGCAACAGTGCTCTCGGAGGAACTGTAAAGTATCTTCTTTGCGGCAAAGATCGCCAGCTGTTGGAAAACCTGAGAGGCGCAGCAAAAGTGATGGACCTGTCCCAACAACCTGCCTTCAATGACCTGTTTTTAGGCCATCTTCAGTTTTAACAAAAGAAAAGCCCTTCGGATCTTTGCCGAAGAGCGCCTTGTTTGTCTAGCTATTTCATTTTTTCTGTTGCCGGTTCTTTCATCGGATATCGCCAATGATATATTTTGGCCGTCAGTGCGGCAAAAGGCTGTTGGAAAAGCATGGCCAGGGCTATCGGCAGTGCTGTTTCCGGCGTGAAATAGTTCATGGCGATGACCAGTCCCGTTGCAATATTGCGCATCCCCGTGGTATAGATGATGCAGAGCACGATGTCCGGAGCGGCGTGGATGAATCGGCCGGCCACGTATCCGAGAATATAGCCGACAGCAACGACGAGGCTGGTGACGCCGAGGATTTTTAGAATCTGGGAATTCCATTGGATGGAAGGCGTGACAAAGGTGCTGTTAAGAAAAATGACACCAAAGAAGGAGAGCCGGGATAAGACGCCGCCAAACCCGCTGGCAAAAGCCTTTATACGACCATTGGTGGCATCGTGCAGCAGCATACCCGCAATACTTGGTCCGGTGATCATGATCAGTAAATCGAATATCATACGGGGATAATCGATCTGGATGCTGATGCCGGCGGCAAGCAAAATGAAAAGGGGCAGCAGCACAGGCGCAATGAGGGTATCCATGGTCACAGTGACTAATGCAAGCGCCACATTGCCCCGGACGATGGATGTCCATATGACGGAAGTGACACCGACCGGTATGGTGGCGCTGATCAGGTAGCCTAGTTGGATCAGATGCTGGCCGGGAAAAAACAGGTGACCGGCAACCCAGGCGACGATGGGAGTGGCGATATGTATAACGCCCAGAGTGTACAAGGGAATGCCGGGCGTTTTTGCAATCCGGGCAAAATCTCGAAAGCTTGTAGCAAGTCCGGTGGTAAAAGTCATGTAGCTGAACAACAGCATGACAAGCAATTTTAGTGATGGGGTTGGCTGAAGGGGAAAGAAGTATCCGCTGATGAGGGACAATAGAACAAACTGAAATATATGTCGGCTGAGCCAGCCGTGAAGAGCATTGAACAACAAAAGGCTACCCCCGGTCATTTCTTTGCAGTACTTCGCTACACGTAATTGTATCCCTTTGCCGAAAAAGATTCAAATGCAACAAGTGAGCATTCAAAATAAAGGAATTGCGTGACTTTTGTAGAATATAAAAATTTACGATAAATAGTATGATTCGTATATAATAGGGGGCGAAATT
>CAZXCC010000215.1:0-5213 GCA_964638945.1 uncultured Veillonellaceae bacterium
GCAGCTGTCATGATTCAATTGTCGCGCTCCGCGCGGGCGAATACATCAAACGTGAAAGGGGTACTGCCATTGTCAGTACCCCTTGTGTGTCCCATGCAAGCGGGTGGATTGAATTATCGTAAGGTGCTCAACATAGCAAAAAAAAGGGCTGCGCTGAAATCAAAGTTTCAACGCAGCCCTTTGCAGTCGATGTGATAAAATAAATTTCCGTTATGCGAGTGGGATGTGTTCGGTGATAGAATAATCGACGCACTCGGATTTGCCTACGACAGAATGCCCCCATACACCGGCGCCTTCTAATATCCAAGATTCCAGATCCTTACCGGCTTCGTTCAATTCTGCCTGTGTGAAAATAAATCCCGCTTTTGCGCTTGCTTCTAAAAACTGGGGAACAGTTTTGCAATCTTTCATTTGCTGAGAAAATGCCGCATCTGTTTTCACGCGTTTGAGAAAATCTTTTGCCGCTGCTACACTCATTTTTTTCATTCCTCCAATACTGAATTTGGCCGACTTGTTACAATGATATATTGCAATATTCGTGCCAATATGGCTATGAAACGTCTAAATGCCTGAGTGACGGCCTTGAGGTGCATTTCTCCCTCTATAATTGTTTCCACATACAATCTTTTTTTACGATTCTGAGTATCAATTTAGGATTTTTTTGTGAACACGTTTTGGTTTCCGGCATTAAGGTATCTATATAGTTGTGACGTCAATGTTATATTCTATCAAGTCTGCCGCTTTCTGGGCCAGAGCGGCGTCAAACATTTCCCGTAGCAGGTAAAAACCAAGCTCGAGTCCGGAACTTACTCCGCCGGCAGTGATAATGGAGCCTTCGCGGACGACTTTGGCTGTCACCACCTGTATCCCGTAGCTTTCCAGTTCCGCAAAGAAAGAATGGTACGTGGTGGCTTTTTTTCCTTTTAACAGGCCGGCTTCCGCCAGAAGAAAAGAGCCGGTGCAGACCGATGTGGTAAAGCGCAGCGTTGCCTGCCGGTCTTTGATGAAGTTGAGTAAAACTTCATTTTTCATGGCTGCGCGCCGCCCGAAGCCGCCAGGTATGATCAATACGTCGAGCGGTGGACAGTCGGCAATAGTAACATCGGGTATTACGCGGAGTCCGTTAAAGGCTCGTACAGGCTCGGGATTTTCCGCTACCAGCATCACACGCGTGCTCTCCGGGATGACTTTGTTCGCATAGCTCAGTACTTCGAAAGGTCCGACAAAATCGAGTTCTTCTACATCGGGAAAAATCAGGATGCCGATGGATACCAAGATAAATCATCTCCTTATTTATGAATCAGATTGTTTTTTGAGTTCATTTAGAGCGAAATCGTATTCATCCGGTGAATTGATATTACGCAGAAAATTTCGTGAAGGATCAAATTTCAGTAATTCTTCTACCAAGATTTTTTTACAGCGAACAAGTTGTAAAAGGTCTGATACTTTTCTGCGATCTTGCGTTAACAGTTTTTCGATGACCGGAATGCAGGTCTTGGAGTAACAGGCAAATAAGGGTTCGCAATGACTGCCGGCAACAGGAACCACAACATCCCAACCCGGCGCCTGCGAACAGAGGTGAAGTGCAGCAGGTACGGAAATATAAGGCATATCGCAGGCTGTAACGAAAACATGGTCTGAAGAGGCACTGGTCAATCCGGCATGGATGCCTGAAAGGGGACCGCGCTGGGGAATGATATCTGGAACGGTTTTTACCCTGGGGTCATTGAGGTTCAAACGGTTGTTGTCGACAACGATCAGTTCATCACAAAAAAGTGCAAGCTGGTTCAATATCACATGGATGAAATCTGTTTCCAACCAGGGGAGGGAAGCCTTGTCTCTTCCCATTCGCGAACTGAATCCACCTGCAAGAACTACACCGGTCATGTCCAGTCCTCGTGAAGGCGCCGAACCAAGTAATCGGCGAATAATACCGGGTTTTCCAGTGCAAAGTGCGGAAGGTCTTCGTACAGTTTGGTATCGGAAATCACCGCAATAAGGTCATCCGGCCTGTTCAGAGGCGCGAGACCGGAAGTTTGGCGGAATATTTCCACTCGCATGGCACTATGGTTTTTATACCCTTCGACAAAAATAAAATCAACGTCAGTGATCAACGGCACGATTTCTGCAAGATCCATATCTCTTTGTGTTTTTTTGATCAAGGCGAATTTTTCTGCAGAAGAGATACAGACTATATCGGCGCCGGCTTGTGCATGACGCCATGTGTCTTTTCCCGGATGATCCATTTCAAAACCGTGAATGTCGTGTTTGATTACTGCAATGCGATAGCCGCGGTGCTTCATTTCACCGATGAGCTTTTCCAGATACGTTGTTTTTCCCATTCCAGAGCTACTGATAAATGAAATAACAGGGATCAAGACATCATCTCCAAAATAAGAATCTTGTGCATATTGGCTTTATAGTAACAACTTAAAATGTGTCTGTCAATTTAAGACAAAGCAATACGTTTGGTGTAGACTTTGATTTTGATGTCATGTCGTTTCTGTCTTGAGACGAAGAGTGAAAAGTTCTTAAAATGATACTATAATCGCAAAAACGGATTATTCGCCCTCTTCAGATTGAGATTTCCCGAAACCTATGACATCAATTTCGGAAGACAAAAACGGGAAAACGCCTGAATTCATTGGCAAGTGATGTTGTGGCATTTGTAATCTTAAACTGATTCAATTTCTTTTTCAAATTTGGCATATTTATTGCATATTATAGTCAACAGTATGATGAAAAACTCGAATAGGATCCAGGTGAGGAAAACCAGACCCGATATACTCTCAAGGAGGTGGCAGGAAGCTAAGAAAGCGTAAGGGCCATGGTTATATGCCGAACATTGGATCAAGCAAACTGCGCAGGCAAATGAAAATGGATGTTTGATTTTTCTGTTGCCAAAATGATTAGGAGGTTCCTGAATATGTGTTTTAGACCAGCTGGAGTTGCCAAACCAATGGAATGCCCGAATTGTAAAAAGAAAATCGCTTCCATAGGCGGAGTGAAACAAAAGATATGTCCTTTCTGCAAAACCCCCCTGCCGACGGAAGAGAAAACGGAAACGGCTGAAAAAGAAGAAAAATAGAGCAGGTAATACCCTTTTCGGGGGAGTTGCGGATGCTATATCGAGTCAAAGCAACATTCCCCCAAATATTTTTCGGTACTGATGATACTATAATGGTACCGGCGGGAGGTTCGTATTGCGCACCCGGATTCTTACCGCGGCCCTGCACCAGATGAACACTCACGGAATCAAATTTACCACTGTTGATCTGGCCAGAGATCTTGGTGTCAGCAAGCGGGCCATTTATGAGCACTTTCCTTCGAAGAACCTGCTTTTAGGAGCCGTCGTTGAAACGATTCTTGCTGATCTGAAACAACAAATCTCAGGCATTGTTCAGGACGAAAGCCTGGATGCCATCGCAAAGTTAAAGGCGCTGATGTTATTCAATCCCAAAGCATTAGGTCCGATCAACGTTCGTGTAATCGATGACGTGAAACGCTACCTGCCGGAGGAATACGCAAAATTTGACGCTTGCTTCGAGGAACGGTGGGGAATGCTTGAAGAAGTCATCAAACAGGGAGTTCAGGAGGGTTATCTGGCTAACGTGGATCTGTTGATATTGCGACGGATTTACATGGGAACCATCGACCAGCTGATTGATGATCAATTCCTGAATCAAAACAACACCACGTTTAAAAATGCGATGACCAAAGCAACAGAAATCCTGATCTGGGGATTGATGCCGAGAGAAGGCCAAAAGCCAAAAGAATGTCTCCATCCAACCAAACCTGAATGACCACTCGGGTAAGCGAAAGGAGAATGAAACGGTGAGTAAAAATTATTCCATCTCTGAAGTCGTCGATTCTTTTGGAGTCAACAAATTTACCTGGTCGATCTTTTTCTTCCTTGGGATGGCAATGGTGTTCGACGGATATGACTACATGGTCGTTTCCTACACCATGCCGCAAATCGCCAAAGAATGGGCGCTGAACAAAGTCCAGATGGGTTCTCTTTCTTCCTGGAGCTTGTTCGGTCTGATCATCGGCGGTGCGACATCCGGTATCATTTCTGATATGATTGGCCGCAGAAAAACCCTGGTCTATTCCATCGCTACGTATTCCCTTTTGACCATACCGATTTATTTTGCCAGCAGCTTCGAACAGTTCGCTCTTTTCCGTGTATTGGCCGGTATCGGCCTAGGCGCCTGCATTCCCACAGTTACCACGATTTTTTCCGAAACCACGCCGACAAAACGTCGCGCGCTGTTCATCACCTTCGGCATGGCCTGGATGATCGTTGGATGGGTGCTCGGTGGACTGATCCCCATCTTGCTGGTTCCGGAGTATGGATGGAGAATTTGCTACCTGATCGGTGGTGCACCATTCCTCTATGCTGTTTTCCTCTATTTTCGGATGCATGAATCGGCTCACTGGTTGGCAAGCAAAGGACGCAAAGAAGAGGCCAACGAAATCCTCAACTATATTGAAAAACTTGCCACAGGCAAAGTGACGCCCCGTGACCCCGAATGTCTGACAGTGCCGCCGAAACCCAAAATCAGCGGACCTGCGGCCCTGTTCTCCAAAGAATACCGGCTTATCACAGCCGGAGTCTGGATCACCTATTTCTGCGGTTGCTTTACCGTGTACGGCATCAACGCCTGGCTGCCTTCCCTGATGTTGGAGAAAGGCCTGAAACTCACTTCGGCCTATAGCCTGGCCATGGCGAACAACGCCGCCGCCGTCATCGCCAACTGTTCGACCGGTTTTGTCGCCGAAATCATCGGCCGCAGACCGAATCTAATCATGAGTTACTTCATTGGCGGCATTTCGATTCTCATCATGGCTTTCGTTCCCAATAACTTCATCGCCATTCTGGCTGCCAACATATTTATGGGCTTTGCAATCAACTACGCGATTACAGCCGTGCAGCCCCTGATGGCGGAAGGGTATCCGACTCAGTTCCGCAATACAGGTGTTGCCTGGTGTCAGGCTTTTGGCCGTCTTGGCGGAGCATTGGCGCCTATCGTCGCCGGAGCGATCATGTCCATGCAGCTCGGTCCGCAAATGTCCTTCCTATTTTATATCATTCCTTCCGTTATCGGTGCTTTTGCGGCAATCGCTTTCGTCAAACGGGAAACCAAAGGAAAATCACTCGACCAACTGGCTACGGAAGACGCAACGCCCATCGGTCATTAGAATTAAACCGG
>CAZXCC010000216.1:0-5205 GCA_964638945.1 uncultured Veillonellaceae bacterium
AGCCAGACCATGAAAAAGAGCCGGCTTCCTGCGAAGCCGGCTCTATGCATGCGGCAGGCCAAACAGCCTGTTTTGCCGTTCCTGCACAAAACCGATAAAAGCCTGTGCCGCCGCGGACAGGTATTTGTCTTTTTTCCAGGCCAGGCCGATATCCACGTATAGGGGCTCTGCCATAGGACGTCCGATGAGCTCGGGTTCCCGCTGCGCCACCATATCGAACAAAAAGGAGATTCCAACGCCTTTGATGACGAGGTTTTTTATGGTTTCAATCTGGTTGGTTCCGAGCAGTACCCAGGGCTTGAATCCGTGGCGGGCGCATTCCTGAAAAATGGTTTGTCGGAGAAAGGCATTTTCTTTGAGCAGAATCAGAGGGCGCCCTTTCAGGTCCGGAACACGGATCGCCTTCTGGGAGGCAAGGGGATGGTCCGGCGCGACGCAGGCCAGAATCTGGCTGCGGGTCATCGGGATCACGTTCAGTTCGGCGGAAACACCGGTGATGATGACGATGCCGACATCAAGCTCGCCGCTTTCCAGCATGGAGCGAATTCGCAGGGACCCATCCTCGAAGATGGACATTTCCAGTTCGGGGTAGAGCTGCTGAAAACCAAGAAATATTTCCGGGAAAAGAAAAACGCCGATCATCGGTGGGATGCCGATTTTAATCAGCCCCTTCTTCAGGTTGCGGTAATCGCTGAGCTCCAGGAGTGCGTCGGAAATCTGCGCAAGGGCGACTTCAATCCGCTGCAGGAAAAGCTGCCCTTCCGGCGTCAGTGTAAGGCGTCTTTTGGTGCGCCCGAACAACGCCACACCCAGCTCTTCTTCAAGATTCCGGATGGAAGCCGTGATGTTGGGCTGCGAGGTATGCAGCTGTTCTGCGGCGCGGGTCACGGTGCCCAGCCGGCAGACCATCTGGAAATATTGCAACTGCCGAAGCTCCACGCTGTTCCTTTCGCGAATGCATTTTCATAAATGAAACTTATGAAGTTATCGCTATATTATATTTTATTATTATTATATTCTATGATATTAATAGAATTGTGAAAAAGTTGCAAGAATATTGGATGCTTCTGACGGGTCAAAGTCAAAATTGAGATGTGGGGGGATTTATCCATGATATCCGAAGAAATCAAAAATAAGCTGCGTGCCATTGTTGGAGCGGATAATGTCCTGGATTCGGACATAGATCGCTTCGGTTATTCTTATGATTCTTCCTTTGTCGCGTTTTCGGAGCAAAACAAGCCGGATGTGGTGGTTCGCCCTGCCAATACGGCCGAAGTATCGGCGGTGATGGCGCTTGCTTACGAACAGGGGATTCCTGTCACTGCCCGCGGCACGTCAAGCGGACGCACCGGCGGCAGTATCCCTCTTGCAGGCGGGATTGCCCTGTCGCTTGTACGGCTGGACAAAATCGTCGAACTGGATGAAAGAAACATGATGATTACCGTAGGCCCGGGTGTCCGCACCATCGACATGTACAACTTCTGCGCCGAAAAAGGGCTGTTTTATCCCCCGGATCCGGCCAGCTGGAAATATTCGACGATGGGCGGGAATATCGCAGAGAACGCAGGAGGCATGCGTGCCGTAAAATATGGTGTGACAAGCAACTATGTCATGGGATTGGAAGTAGTCCTGTCCGACGGTGCGGTGATTCGCACCGGCGGCAAGGCGATCAAAAACGTAACAGGCTACAATATGACGCAGCTGTTTGTGGGTTCGGAAGGCACTCTCGGCATCATTACCGAAATCATCCTGCGGCTGATTCCCATGCCCAAGGCACGCAACACCATGCAGCTGATGTTCCCCACGCTCGATGATGCCTGCAATACCGTGCACAGCATGCTGCAGTCGGGAGTGGTGCCGTCTTCGGCCGAACTGATGGACAACACCAGCATCCAGGCGGTGGCCCGCCACCGCAAAATGGAAGTGGACCCTTCCATCGGAGCCTGCATCATACTGGAAATCGACGGAGAAGATGAAGCGGCGCTAACCAAGCAATCCGGAAAAATCGAGGAGATTGCCCGCAGCTTCCACGTCAAGGAAGTTCGTATCGCAGGTTCGTTCAAGGAATCGGAAGACATCTGGTCGATTCGCCGGGGCCTGAGTTCCGCGATCGGCGCCATGGCTCCCAATCGCTTCGGCGAAGACATTTCGGTGCCGCGTGACGCATTCCCGGAAGTGATACGGCGGATTCGGAAAATCGCCGAGAAATACAACCTGACAATCGCCGTATATGGCCATGCCGGCGACGGAAACGTACATCCGTCCGTTCTGTGCGATATGGCGAATCCGGAGCATGCCGCCAAAGTCCATCACGCAATCGAAGAGATTTTTGATGAAGCGCTGGCAGTGGGCGGTACTCTGTCCGGTGAGCATGGGATCGGGATTACGAAAAAAGCGTATATCGAAAAAGCTCTGGGTGTTGCAGGAGTCAATGCGCTGAAAGCCGTGAAAAAAGCTCTGGACCCGAAGGGAATTCTCAACCCGGGGAAAATCTGGGAAAATTAGCTGCGAGGAGGTCTTTGAACGATGACAAAAAAGCCGGACCTGCTGAAACAGGCCTGTGAGATATCCAGCCAGTGCGATCGTTGCGGAGCCTGTCTGACGGTTTGTCCCCTGTTTGGCGAAAAGGATATCGAATCCTCCAGCGCCCGCGGCAAAAACAACCTTGCGCTCGGATTGGCCCAGGGAGTGGTCAAACCTACTCCGGAACTGCTGAATGCCGTGAATTTCTGCCTGTTGTGCCGAACCTGCGTGGACAACTGCCCGACGAAAGTACAGACCGATGAGGCGATGATCGCCGTGCGGCAGCACCTGACCGATGAGATCGGCGGTGTCAGTTTCAAGCACAAGGCCCTGGGCAAGCTGATGAAATCGCGGCCGCTCGTAAAAATGTCGGCAGCGGCCCTGGGGGTCATGCGCGGGCTTGGCGTGAACAAACTGATGCCCTGCGGCCTGGTTCCCGACGAGTTCACACGGAAACAATACGCGGCGGCCTTTGCCGGACCTGCTGCACTGGGAACTCCGTCCGGGGAATCTTCGGTTGCCGTGACGGAAAAATCCCGTGTTGCCTACTTCAATGGCTGCGGGATGCGGATGATGTTTCCGGACGCCGCCGAGAAAAGCCGTCAGCTGCTGGGCAAGGCATCTGCAATTGCTCCGCGGGAGGTCGATAATGTCTGCTGCGGACTCATGCATATTGCGCATGGCCTGCGCGAAGACTTTTTTGAGCTTGCCAAGGAAAATATCCGTCTGTTTGAAGAGGTTGACATCGTGGTCACCGACTGCGCCAGCTGCAGCAGTACGCTGAAGCACACTGCGGCCTATTTTCGCGGCGATTCCGAGTGGGAGGGCCGTGCGGCGGCCTTCAGTAAAAAAATCATGGATATTACCGAATATCTCGTAAAGGCCGGGTACAAGCCGGAGCAGAAGCGGGAGGTCACGCTGACTTTTCACGAACCGTGCCATCTCGGCCGTGGCCAGGGACTTCGGACGCAGTCCCGCGAATTGCTCAGGGCTGCAGGAAACTATGTGGAAATGAAAGGTGCGGACACCTGCTGCGGCGGCGCCGGTTCCTTCCATCTCGACTATCCGGAGATTTCAGACGGGATGCTGGAAAAGAAACGTCAGAACATAGAAAAAACCGGAGCGCAAGTCGTTGTGAGCGAATGCCCGGCCTGCCTGACGCAGATGAGCAAGGCGGCGGAGCGCAGCGGCGGGAAATTCAAGGTGATGCATATCAGCCAGGTGTTATAAAATCTGCCGATAAAGCCTCATCTGCGGTGTCACAGCTGCATTTGCTTGCTTGCGTACGGCGTGTGCGCGACGCGGCGCAAACCTCGCTGTTCCGTGCATCTGAGCCTTTCTTGGCAGTTTTTCCGGAATATGCTCAAGGGATTTTTTTACCAGCTTCAAGGGTTGCAGAAGACTTAACATAGCTTTCTGCAGCCCTTTTCTTTTCATCTTTGCAGGAGGGTGCTTCCATATGACGAAAAGGTAAGAGGGAATAATTTTTGGGGAGGAATCCACCGGATGGGAATAAACCCGTGCATCAAGATCAAAGTGTGGCGTTTTGATCCGCAAAAAGGAGAAAATGGCTATTTTCAGGATTTTGAGGTTTCTACGGCCGAGCCATTGTCTGTGATGGCATTGCTGGCAAAGATTCATGAAGAGGATGCGTCATTTGCCTGCCGGACTTCGACCTGTTTCAAAGGGATGTGCGGTTCCTGCCTGATCCGTTGCAACGGACAGGATGTGTTCGGTTGCACGACGCTGGTCAGACCGGGCGAAGCGGTAGTAATCGAACCCCATTCCCGCTTCCGGGTTATCCGCGATGTGGTGGTGGACTTTGCGGAGCCGGTTTCAGAGGCGGAGCGGACCGGAGGTGCAAAATGAGTTCGATGAAAAAAACACGGACAGACGTGCTGGTTGTCGGTGCCGGCGGTGCGGGTCTCAGGGCGGCGCTGGCTGCAGCCGAAGAAGGTTCCCGGGTATTGGTCGTCAACAAAGGGCCGATTGCCAGGTCGGGAATCACCCTGACAGCGGCGGGCGGCATGCAGGCTCCGTTTCATCCTGATGACAGCGTACAGCAGTATTATGACGATACGATAAAATGCGGATATAATCTGGCGGAAAAAAATCTGGCCTGGCTTCTGGCTTCGGAAGCCTGCGACCGGGCTCTGGATCTGGAACGGTATGGTTGCCGGTTTGTCCGTGATGCAACCGGCGGTTTTTCCCTCGGGCGCTTTCCCGGGCAGTCCCAGCCGCGCAACCTTTTTGTCAAAGGGGGAGGGATCGGTCTCGTGGCCGCATTGGCCCGCGCCTGCAAAGCGGAGGCAAATATCCGGTTGCTGGATGATTTTTTTGTAACCGGGCTGCTTACAACGGAAAAAGCAGGGAAAAAGGCAGTAACCGGCGCACTGGGGATGGATCTGCGCAGCGGTGAACTGACCATGATTGAAGCGAAAGCCGTGATTCTGGCAACAGGAGGCTGCCAGTGGCTGTGGGAAGTCAACGACTGTCCCACGGATGCTGCCGGCGACGGCGTCGTATATGCATATCGCTCCGGTGCGGAGCTGGTGGACATGGAAATGATTCTTTTCTATCCGTCAGTGATCGTATGGCCGCCTTCCCTGCAGGGAGCTTTCGTCCATTATGAGTTTTTGGCGGAAGATATTTTGGACGGCAATATCTATGACAAGGAAGGCA
>CAZXCC010000217.1:0-5191 GCA_964638945.1 uncultured Veillonellaceae bacterium
CTGTCAACACTCAAAAAAAACTTTCTCACAAAAACTTTCTCACCGACGGTCCATTCAGATAAGTACAGCGTTTTCCCTGCCAAGTGTTCATTTCTTCCAGACGATTTTCGATAGACTCCCGTATGCGCCACCAACCCTTGCTCCAATTGGCAAACAGCGTATGCGCTTCCGGCGCACGGCCGACCAGGCGTTGCATCGCAATATCCGGCGAAAGCTGCTCCAAAAAAGCCACGGCTCTTTCTACATACTCCTCGCAGGAACCCAGTTCAACTTCTCCAGCATCATACATTTCCGCCAACTTGGTGCCTTTGACGATATACAGTGCATGCAGCTTCACCTGTCCGACGCCAAGTGCGGTCAAGACTCTGGCGCATTCAACGACATCAATCATCTCGTCTCCCGGAAGGTTCAGAATCACGTGCGCACATACTTCTATCCCAAAGTTTCGCGCCCTGAGGGTCGCGTCGATGAACTCCGCCAGTCCGTGTCCTCTATTAATCCAGGCCAGGGTACGATAATTCACCGTCTGCAGGCCCAGCTCCAGAAAGACGTCAATCCCCCGGCGGCTACGCAAATCCGCCAAAATTTCAAGATATCTGTCATTCACGCAGTCCGGCCGGGTCGCTATCGCCACCGCCACCACATCCGGCTGACAGGCCTCTTCTATATATGAGGCAAAACGGTCCGGAGCCAGATAGGTATTGGAAAAATTCTGCAGATAGGCGATATACTTAGCCGCCTTATATTTCGCGCGAATGTGGAGACGGTTTGCAGCAAGCTGCTCTTTTACCGTCATCGATTCAGGCAGGTTTTCATATCCCGCACCGATACTGCCGCAAAAAATGCATCCCCCTGTTCCGCAGGTGCCGTCTCGGTTTGGACAGGTTACCGGTAAACTGACCGGAAGTTTATATACTTTTTCTCCATATCGTTTTCGCAAGAAATCCGAAACCATGAAATACCTTGAACTCACAATGCAGCCTCCAATGAAAAGTCATTCCGGGGCAAAAGATGCCAGACGCGCCCGTGATGCGTCAGATCGAACAGCACGGCAGTCTTTTCGTCTTTCGCTTCCCGCCCGGACTCAATCCACGAAATCACAGGTACGGAAAAAACTTCAATGGGGAATCGCTTCTTTATGTCACGCCAATTTGTGAAGGCATAATCCGGCACATACTGTTGCATCTTGCTTTCGCTACGCCAGAGATCATTTTTTGCCTTTTCCCACTTTTCCTTATTCCATGCGAGGGACTCCCCTTTTAACGCCCGTGTTTCATCCAGAAGAACATCAAATTTCAGCAACTCAGCCACCCATTTTTGCTTTTCCTGATCAAGTCCCTGCGCAAATTCCAAAAGATACCCAAGCACCCTGTCCGGACTGTGAGGCACGCCGGTGAGTCGCTGATTTTTCCACCACTCCGACAGGCGGCAATAAAACAAAAACGCATCGCCATTGCCGGCATTCTTCACCAAATAAGAAAGGGTATGGGTGAAACGACCGCTGTTGTATGTCTGGTTAAACACTTCTTCCAAACATTTCAGGCGTAATACTTCCTTATATGACAAAACATGATTTGCAAGGATTTCATAAGGAGGTTCACTCAGGCATACATAGCCATGTTTTGCAGCTTCCGCACGAATTCTGGTCCCTGGCAGCAGTTTTAAAAATCCTATCTGCAACATATTCGGCTGCAACGAGTATGTTGCATTGAATGAATCGGCAAACCCCGAAAAGCTCTCTTGCGGCAACCCGACAATCAGGTCCAGGTGGAGATGGATATTCCCTTTCTCCCTAAGATATCCGATATTACGAGCCAACTTGCCCCATCGATTATGGCGGCCAATCGCTTCCAGCGTCGATTGCGCCGTAGATTGAATACCGATTTCAAATTGAAACAGTTGTGGCGGAACATTTGCAAGCCACTGCACATCTTCGTCCGTCAACAAATCCGCGACAATTTCAAAATGGAAACCGGTTTTTCCCTGATGTTCCTGCAAAAAAAGCCAAATTTCCCGATAATGTTCAGGTTTTACATTGAAGGTCCGGTCAATAAACTTCACCTGCGATACGGAGTGCCGCAAAAAGAAACCCAGTTCCTCTTTCACCTTATTTACACTGCGGGTGCGTACGTCCCTGCTTTTTGCAGAAACGCAGTAGGAGCAGGAGAAAGGGCATCCCCGGGAACTTTCGTAATAAACAATCCGATTCTGCAATTCATGCATCTGTTCGTCAGTATAGGGAAACGGCAGACAATCGAGGTCTTTCACCACTCTGACTCCGCCATTCAGTTCGATCCGTTCCCCCATGCGTTGCGCCACACCTGCAACGGTTATCGTCCGAGCCCCTCCAGCAAGCTGTTCCAGCAGTTCTGAAAAACTTTCGTCGCCTTCTCCCTGAATGATATAGTCAACTGCTGGACATTCCTCCAACACACTGGCTGCATCAGCGGAAACCTCCGGGCCGCCGAGAACAACAAGAACCTCCGGCAGGATTTTTTTCAATTCAGACGTGATCTTCAGAGTCATCTGCCTGTTCCATATGTAACAGGCAAAGCCCACAACATCAGGCTCACGGTCAGCGATATCGCCAAGCACATGCAGAAACTCCTGATTGATGGTGTATTCGACAACTTCCACCGTCTGCCCCTTGGCACGGCAAACTGCAGCCAGCGAATACAGCGCCAGCGAAGAGTGAATATATTTTGCGTTCAGTCCTGCCAGCAAGACTTTCAAACGACTTCCCTCCCCAATCGGTTGCTCTTCAAACACATAAGGATTATGATTATTATATACCTATTTTTAAGCAGTATATAAGTAGTACGAAGGAGTGTAACAAACCATGCGGAAAACCCCCAGCCCTTTTTTTGCCCTGTTAGTTGGCGCCATGCTGTTTTCATGCAGCAGCCCCGAATCCGCTGAAGCCGCTCAATTGCCGGCTCGCAGCGCCATACCCGCTGAATCGCGCTGGAGCCTGGAAGACATTTATCCATCCGATGATGCCTGGCAAATTGATTTTGACCGCATCAAAACCCTGATGCCGCAAATCGCCTCTTATCAGGGAAAACTTGACCAATCTGCCGCCAACCTCCTTGACTGCCTCACTCTTCGCGATGAACTTGGCATTACCAGCGGCAAAGTCTTCGCATATGCCCGCATGAGGCGTGATGAAAATACGGCAGACAGCAAATACCAGGCCATGACCAGCAGGACAGAAAGCCTGCTTGCCGAAGCCGGAGCCGCAACCGCTTTCATTGAGCCAGATATTTTATCCATGCCGGACGAAAAACTGGCAAGCCTGCGCCAAAGCGAGCCTCGCCTGGCTCCCTACAACTTCTACTTTGACAATTTGCTCCGGCAAAAGAAGCATATCCTTTCTCCTGCAGAGGAAGCCCTTCTGTCCAAGATGTCCGAAGTGGGGCATGCCCCCGAAAACATCTTCACCATGTTGGCGCGCGCCGATCTGAAATTTCCGGAAATCAAGGACGAAAAAGGCAAATCGGTACACCTCAGTGAAGGACGTTATCGCACCTTCATCATGTCGGCAGACCGCAGAGTACGTCAGGAAGCATTTCAGAAACTGTTCTCCACCTACAACCAATATCGGAACACTTGGGCGGCGACACTGGGAGGCAGTGTAAAAAAGAATATCTTCTACGCCAGCGCCCGCAAATATGATTCCGCATTGGCTGCAGCCCTGGAATCTGAAAATGTGCCGGTTTCCGTGTATACTCGACTGATTGATACTGTCAGCGAAAACTTGGCGCCTTTACATCGCTATGTTGCGTTGAAAAAGAAATTGCTCGGCCTGACCGAAATTCACATGTACGATTTGTATGTCCCCCTGGTCCCTGACATGCATATCACGCTGCCCTATGACGAAGCGCGGACACTGGTAAAAAACGGGCTGACTCCCTTAGGCGAAGAATATGCCGGTTTACTGGACAAAGCTCTTTCTTCCCGTTGGATCGATGTATATGAGAATCAGGGGAAACAAAGCGGAGCTTATTCATGGGGAGTGTACGGCACCCATCCCTTCATCCTGCTGAACTATAACAACAGGTTGGAGGACGCGATGACCCTGGCCCACGAGCTGGGGCATTCCATGCACAGTTATCACAGCAATTCAACCCAACCCTATGCAACGCATGACTATACCATCTTCTCTGCAGAGGTAGCTTCTACCACCAACGAAACCCTGTTGCTTGACTATCAGTTGAAAAACACCACCGACCGAAAGAAAAAGCTGTATCTGCTGAATGAATATCTGGAAACCATTCGTACTACCGTATTCCGACAAACCATGTTTGCCGAATTTGAAATGAAGCTCTACGAACGGGCCGAAAGTGGCGAAGCCATAACCGCCGACATGCTCGACGCCATGTGGCATGAACTCAACGTGAAATATTACGGTCCGCAGATGGTCGTGGACAAGGACATCGATGTTGAATGGTCGCGCATTCCCCATTTCTACTACAACTTCTATGTTTATCAGTATGTGACCGGGTTCTCCGCCGCCAATGCCCTGGCAACACAAATCCTGAACGAAGGGGAACCGGCACGAATCCGCTATCTGAATTTCCTGAAGAGCGGCGGTTCCGACTATTCGTTGAATCTGCTGAAAAAAGCCGGCGTGGATATGTCTTCCCCCGAACCGGTCAAAATCACCATCGACCGCTTTAATCATTTGATCGATGAGATGGAAAAACTGCTCGCCGAATAAAGTGCTCCAATAATTTACTCGGAACTAATGAGGAAAGGACCGTGCGGAAAAGCTCCGCACGGTCCTTTCCTCATCAGTTTCTACAGAAAATCAGCCCGCGGTGGCGTAAAAGAGTCGATGAGCACGGAGTCATCTTCCAGCGCGACGACTCCATGCAAAACGTTTTTAGCTGCGTAGTACGTATCGCCGGCTTTTGCAATCCGGGTTACACCATCCACGGTGATTTCAAAACTGCCTCGGGCCACATAGCCAACTTGCTCATGTTCCTCATGTTTGTGCGGAGTCCCGATACCGCCTTTCTTAAAACCAAACTCCACAAGCATCAACGCCGGTCCGTGAATCAGAACCCTGCGTGTGGTCTTTTCACCAGTTTGCACCAAGGTGGTATTATCATAATCAACAATCATTCCTATTACTCCCTACCTTAATATAAAAAGACACGACCCCTTCATCGGGCAAAAGATTCGACTG
>CAZXCC010000218.1:0-5182 GCA_964638945.1 uncultured Veillonellaceae bacterium
TGCGTAGTCCTGAATTTTTGTTGTTTCAGGTGTCTACTCAAAGGGGAGCATATCAAAATGTGTGCAGGGGGTGTCTTTGTTTTAGTCAATTTTCATTTTGCGCAGTTCGGTTTGCATACTTCCAGCTGAATCCAGAACCCATTAACCAAGGAGATTTCGTAAAACAAGTCGTTTAAAGAACAGACACTTTACCAGACCGATTTCCCATAAAGCCGGTGTAGTCGTCTCAAGCGAATGATGAAGATAGAGGGTCACCCCTTCAAAAGAACTTACTTCATATTCCTGATAGTTCTCGTCAGGCAATCCCAGTCGCACGGACGGGGTCGCAACCTGTGCGGTACCGCCTCAGCCGCCGGTCAGGCGATCCTCAATCCGTGCAGTGGCAGACCCGCCTTTTTCATGGATATACCGGCGGGCGTGAGGTGTAACTTCCAGCTTCATCTGACTCACCTCCCCCAAGGTTTTTTGAAAGATACTTTTTACTATTTTGCGTTGCTATTCAATATCGCATCAAATTGCTGCGTCACAGCTACCGCAACTTTTTCCACCATTTCCTGATGCTCGGCCGTCAGCTCTCTTGTGGACAAAATCGGGCCTTCCGCCACCTCTTTGCCGATAATCGCATCGACAAACACTACGCTGTTGACCTTACCGCTGAACTTTTCCGTAGCCCGCTTGGCGCAGGCCTTGCTGCAGCCATCCACGGCGATGGTCGGAAAATCTCTGGCAAAAGCCCGTTCTTCCTGCCCACCGGCGATAAACAGCGGCAAGCATATGGTGACCGTTTGGTCGGGGCGCACTTCGTCCAGCATTTTACGGGTAGCCAGCCGAGAAATCGTGCCGCCCAGGCAATCTTCGCCGCTGCAGGATACCACGCCGATTTTTAATTCTTCCGCCATTTTCTATCGCCTCTCGCTTTGGATTTGCGCCACATTGGCGCACAGTTTCGCCGCAATCTCATCCACGATGGCCCAGCCTTCCGGCGTCAATTCGGTGGCAGTCCCTGGTTTTGCCCCTTTATGCAGCCGCATGACATCCAGCACTTTGAGTTCGTTTTTGATATCGCCGCCCATGGCTGCCACACTTTTTGCCGAACACATGGCCGGACAGCCATCAATGGTGATGCAGGGCTGATTGACGATTCCATCTGTCGCCTCCGCATCTCCTGTCACAATATAACCCAAACACAAAGTATCGGCCTGGTCCGGGCAGAGCCGGGTAATGACCTGCAGCGCCGCTTCCCTTGCCATCAATCCGTACACCTTGCCCATGCCGCTGCAGGCAACGACTTTAACCTTGCTTTTTGCCAGCATGATACTCATCCGCCTTCTTCTTCAGCACTTTCAGATACCCCTGGGCATCAAGCAGGAATTCCTCTTCTTCGGCAAAATTCGTCAGTTCGATTTCAGCGATCCAGCCCTGTTCATAAGGATTCTGATTGATGAGTTCCGGCGCATTCACTACCCTGTTATTCACCGCAGTGATTTTGCCGCTGACCGGGCACACCAGTTCAAAGACAGCTTTACCGGATTCGAGAGTCCCCGCCTCGTCGAATTGATCGACTGTCGCGCCAACTACCGGCGGCGTTACGAACATGATGTCCGACAAACTTTGTTGCATGAAATCCGTAATGCCGATCCGGGCCCGGTTTTCTACCGGTTGCACCCAGCAGTCGTTTTCCGTGAAATAAAATCCTGTTGGCGGAACCCGAAAAACAAATTTATCTTTCTTGTGAATCATATAGTCAGCCGGAACCGGATAGACTACTCCAGATTCAACGCTTGCATCGCCGGCTTCTTCTTTTATCAGTTCGGCGGCAAGTGCAGTGCAAAGTGCCAGTTCTGGCTCCCGCAGCCGCAAAGGTTCTACCGCAAGCGGCGCACCGCGTTTTTGCGCTTCTTCCGCTACCGTCATCTTGCGGAAAATTTTCAGTTCTTTTTCGGCTGCCAGTTTGCTGGCGCAGCGTGTCGCGCAGCCGTCGATCACCAGCAGCGGCTTTTCTTTGGCAATTTTGTCGTACCGGGCAGCCGCCACCCGATAAAATACCGGGCAGATCAGTTCATTCTCCGTATTTTCGCAGAGAATCTGTGCGATTTCCCGTGTCATTTGTCCGGCGCATTTGTCAAGCCCATTGCAAGGCAGGACGGCATATTTTTCACTCATGGCTGCCCAACTCCTCGCGCGTTTGTTTGATTTTTTTCGTCACTTCGGTTTTATTGGGAAACTCCAATGCGTCCAACCCGCATGTTTTGCTGCAGGCCCGGCAAAATACGACGCAGTTGAGTGGATTTTCAACGATCAGCTTGATGGGTTCGTTCTCCTGTTTTTTGAAAACCTTGTGAGGACAGAAATCGAAGCATTCCATGCAGTAGTTGCATTTTTCATAGTCGATCGTCGGCTTCCAGTCAATGGTATTGCGGGGAACTCCCATGAAAGTGTCTTCGCTCATTGTTGTTTGGCCTCCATTTCTTCAAGTGCTTTGGCCACTTTCTCAAAAGCCTGCTCATTGGTCATGTCGCGGATATCGAGAGCCACAAGGTCTTTGGTGACATCCAGCCCCGCTGCCTTAAAGGCGTCCTTGAACATCTTGATCTGCATGTTCCTTGCGCAGGCCCCGATGACCATCGGGCGGTCGGCTTTGAGCATATCCGCCAGGAAACGGTCTCCATCCTCTTCACAAAGCTGCGGATGAATGAAACCGTATTCCACCGGCAATTCCACACGAACCTGGTTGATGAAATCCCAGATGTCCATGGCCTTAAATCCGGGACACTTACCTGTACACACGCACATGATAAATCCGGGCAGTTTTTTTTCTTCGTCGCTCATCATTCCATCTCCTCTACATAATATGACTTGTATTTATTTGTGGATCGCTCTGCCGACCGCGTCGGCGCAGGCTTCCATCACGGCTTCGCTCAGCGTGGGATGCGGGTGAACTAGGTCCGCAATCACCTCCGCCTTGATGCCTGCTGCAACAGCCAGCGTCAATTCCGATATCAGCTCCGTCGCCTGCGGGCCAAAAAGCTGCGCGCCCAAAACCACATGGGTTTCTTTGTCGATCACGACCTTCACCATTCCATCCCGTTCACCCAGGCACTGGGCCCGTCCGTTATGACGAAAATCGAAACGTCCCGTCCTCACCGCGCGTCCCTGTGCAACCGCCGCTTTTTCATCGAGGCCGACCGAAGCCAGTTCCGGCTGAAGATAGATACAGGAAGGAATAGCATTATAATTCAGGTTGCTGCTCATGCCCAATGCATTTTCCACCGCAACACGCCCTTCCGCATAGGCTTTATGCGCCAGCAGTTTGCCGCCGGTCACATCTCCTGCCGCATAAATTCCAGGCAATGAGGTTTCCATTCGCTCATTTATCAGTAATGCTCCCTGCGCGCCGATCGCCGCGCCCAGCGCGATCAATTCATCCGGAACCGCCGGTTTGCGTCCGACTGCGAGCAGCACCTTATCAGCTTCGATCAGATTTTCTTTTCCTTGTGAATTATACTGAATCTTTACGCCTGTTCCGTTACTAGCAACTTCGGTGACGGCACTGGCAAGATGCACTTTTATGCCCTGACGCTTCAAGGATTTCAATACCTCTCCAGCAAGCTCCGCATCTTCCTGCGGCAAAAGCTGATCCGCCATTTCAATGACGGCCACTTTTGTTCCCAGGCTATTGAACATTTGGGCAAATTCCAGACCGATTGCGCCGCCGCCGATTACCGTCAATCGCTCCGGCGCTTCCGCCAGTTCCAGAATTTCCTCACTTGTCAATACTGCCTGAGATTCCAGTCCCGAAATACTGGGCCGGATTGTGCGGGAACCTGTCGCTACAAGCATTTTCCGGCAACGCACGGTTACAGCTCCATCCGCTGTTTCGACAATCATCTTTCCAAGAGTTGCAATGCGCCCCTGTCCCTTAATGACGGTAATGGCATCTTTCTGCAGCAAATGTTCCACACCCAGGCGCAGGCTCTTGACTACCCTGCCTTTGCGATTCTGCGCAGACAACCAGTCCACTACGGCAGGAAGTCCCACCACACCAAACTCTTGCCCCCTGCGGGCAAGAGTTGCCAACTCCACTGTGCGCAGCAACGCCTTGGTGGGAATGCAGCCGCGATTCAGGCACACCCCGCCAAACTCTTCTTGCTCCACGATTGCGACCCTGGCTCCCAGCTGCGCAGCCCGCACAGCCGCGAGATAGCCGGCCGGCCCGCCGCCAAGAATCGCAATTTCGACATCATATTCTCTCTCCATCTTCATGCCACCTCAAAAGTGTCAGCTCATCGTTTTAATCAACATATAATATTATGTTTATATGTTGATATCATAATAGTATAAATACAATTCCCTGTCAATTTGTATTTACACATTTACCGTTAGCGGAAAAACTACCGAGCGGCCAGAAAAAACCACCTTGCCCAAGGCCTCCGCTTGCAGCAAGGCGGTACAGCACACGATTTCAACCGAAGGAGCCCTCGTCTGAGCACGCATTCAGTGCAGCGTTTCGTTTGCCTTCGACAACCAGGCCTGAACTTCCGATGCAGCCGGAATACGGCCGGAAGCGACAACTTCTTCATTGATAACCAAGGCAGGCGTAGTCAATATATTGTAGTTCATAATCTCGGCATAATCCGTGACCTTGATGATTTGCACTTCCAGCCCCATTTCTTTCACCACTTTTTGCGCAATGCCCTCAAGCCGCTTACAGTTAGCACAACCCGGACCGAGTATTTTCATCGTAAGCATCGTACCGACCTCCTTTGTTACATGGATTTCCCTTCGAATGCGTTGCGCTTGTTCACCCGCCAAAGCCCGACAAACAGCACCACCAGGAAGGCCGCCAAATACAACAGAAGCAAGGAAATATTTGCGCCATCGATCCACATGCCGTAAAGCATTCCGGAAAGCGCGCTGAAAACAGCGACGCAGGTCACATATGCCGCTGTTTTCAAACGGCCGATGATGGCGGCGGTGATGAGCATGCTTTGCAAACTCAGCTCCGGGTCGGCCATCAGATAGGCAAGCAACGGACCTCTGTGCATTCCCAGATCAAGAAACATTCTGGCGATAGGAACTTCCACCAGCGTCGGAAAGTACATGAAGATCCCGAACAATACGCCGGCCAGGTTCCCCGTCAGAGAATTGTCGCCGGCGATGGCTTCGATCCATTCCGGTTTGA
>CAZXCC010000219.1:0-5179 GCA_964638945.1 uncultured Veillonellaceae bacterium
CCATGGAGGCGGAGCTGCGCGAGAAAATTTCCCAATTGTCGGTGCATCCTGGCACCGCAACAGATCGTTTGGAAGAAGTGCTGGATGCGCAGTTTAAATTAAGAAACCGATAGGGGACAAAGTGTGAGGCTATCCTGATGGGAATGACGGAGCGCGCATCCGGAATTATGCCAATAGCGCGTCAATAGCACGTTCCAGCTGGAAAAGGGTGTTGCATTCGCGTACCCCGTTACAGAAAGGCAGATATTGCTTCATGGCCGAATCCCCCGTGCCCCAAAACGCCGGTGCTTCGGGATTAAGCCACACGACACGTTTTGCCCGTTCTCCGATCATCCGGAGAAGGCCTGTTTCCGGGTTGCCGAAATTGTTGCGGCCGTCACCGAGGATAATCACCGTGGTGCGGTCGGAAACACAATCGCCGTATACTGAAACGAAATCGCGCAATGCCTGACCATAATCGGTGAGCGACATCAGAATGTTGCAGTCGTATCCGGTCTCCAGACGGGCGACACCTTCTGCAACGCCGTAACGGTCGAAAAGGTGGCTGACTTCAGCCAGGTTGCTGCAAAAGGCGAAACTGCGGATGCGAACGACTTCTCGGTTCAGCATGTAAAGAAGCATCAGAAAAAACCGTACCACTAGGCGCATGGAACGGCTGATGTCGCATAGCACGACTACGTCGGGCCGCTCTATTTTCTTGCGTTTCCATTGCAAGTGGAACGGAACTTCATTATATTTCAGATTTAGACGGATGGTGCGTTTGACGTCGAGAATGCCGCGTTTGTAGGTTTTCTTCCGGCGCGAATGGACGTCTTTCATTCGCTTGACAATCTTTTTGATGATGGAGTTCATGCGTTCGAAATCGCGTTCTTCGATGGAAGAGAGATTTTGATGCATCAGATGTCGCTCGAATAAATTTTCCATGCGAGCTTTCGCGTGCAGATCATAGCGGGCCTCGACGAATTGACGAATCTGGCCGACGAGCTCTTTCCGCTGATCGGCAAGCACTGCGGCAAGACCTTGTGATGAGCCGCTGCCGCCATTTTGCAGATTGCCGATGTCGGCGTCGAGCGCGCCGATGTTCATGGCTTCCATGATCCGTCTTTGAAAAATACCTTTTTGCATTGGAGCGATGTCATTGACGGCAACGGCATCTCCTGCCGCTGCCAAAGCAGCCATTAAAGCTGCACGGTCGCTTTCGAGCAGCATTCGGCTGAGTGGGGAAAGATCTTCTTGGTCGGCCGCAGGAACGAGAGCATTGTCTGCTTTTTCTTTCGCAACAAACGGAGAGAAAGAAAAAAAAGCGTCGAAACAGGTATGGAAAATTTCCTTTTCCGGCCTGGTTTTAGCCAAAACAGCGGCCAGTGCGAATCGGAGCGCAGTCTTATCGGCGTAGCCGAACAGCGCAACGGTCCGCGCTGCATCAATCGCTTCCGAGGTAGAGACGCGTACACCGTGTCCACGCAGTACGCTGATGAAGTCGATCAAATAGTCATGCATTGGTTTCGGCTTTTATCTGGTGGAGGATTTCTGGGACCCGTTCACGCGCTGTTTCGATGTCAGTCTCGAATTTTAAAAGAGCATGCAGGGTTTCCTGCACGACATCAGGTGAAAGCTTATTGTGCTGCAACAGAATGATTGCCCGTGCCCAGTCAAGCGTCTCGCTGACGGAAGGAATCTTTTTGATATCAAGCTCGCGAATTTTCTGCACGAAGGCAACAAGCTGACGGTTGAGGAATTCATCGATAGCCGGAACATGCAAGCGGACGATCTGCTGCTCGAGTTTGGCGCCAGGCAGCGAGATGTACAGGTGCAGACAGCGACGTTTGAGAGCATCGGACAAATCTCGGGTGTTGTTGCTGGTCAAAAATACGATAGGCTTTGTTTTCGCCCGCATTGTGCCGATTTCCGGGATCGAAACCTGAAAATCGGATAACACTTCCAGCAAGAATGCCTCAAACTCATCGTCTGCTTTGTCAATTTCGTCGATAAGCAATACGCAGCCGTTTTCCTGCTGTAGTGCGGAGAGAAGCGGACGCGGTTCGAGGAAATGGTCGGTAAAAAAGATATCGTCAAAACGGTGCAGTGCTTTGATGGATTCTTCCAGCGACTTGCCATCGGTGAGGTCGTTAAGTTTGTCTTTAAGAATCTGGGTATACAGAAGCTGTTTGCCGTATTTCCATTCATAGAGGGATTTCGATTCATCAAGGCCTTCGTAGCATTGCAAACGGATCAGCGGCACGTCCAGCATTTCGGCCGTTTTCTTCGCCAGTTCGGTTTTGCCGACGCCGGCCGGCCCTTCGACCAATAAAGGTTTGTCGAGATTGTAGGCCAGGAACAGCGTTGTCGCGATGTGCGGGCTGGTAAGATAATTGACTTTTTCAAAAGCTTGACCGATAGTCTCGATTGAATGGAACAGCTGATTTTGTCTATAACTCATTTTGTTTTGCTCCCTTGATCAGTTCCGCCCCAAACTTTTTTTGCCGAAGGGCGGCGATATTTTTTGCGATGGAAAGCATCCCGGTCAAGTCGTCGGTAAGTTGTGACAAGCTCGTTTCGGCTTTGACCGGATGCGCGGATACTATTTGTTGCAAAACTGTTTGGAATTCTTCTGCAAGGTTGCGGCAAGCGATGGCTACAGACAGCGCTTCCACCGGAACATTGCAGTCTTTCAACATGGCTGCTCCGCTATAAGACAAGGCTTGAGCGGCATCTCGCATGATTCGCAGCCTGCCGAGCCGGGTGCAGAGGGTTTCATCCGTTTCCGGCAGTGAAGAATCTGCAGTAACAAGGTCAAGTTGGGCAGACATCGTGCCGGCGAATAACGACGCCATCAACACATCCTCGAAGGCGCGGAACCGAACTGCTGCGTCTTCATAACCACGTCCCTGCCTGCCGAGCAGGGCGTCGACCGGTACGATGCAATCGGTAAGCAGTATGCCGCCATGCGGACAAGGACGCAGGAAAGACAAAGAGAGCGGTTTGGTACGCGTCAAGCCGGGTGTGCCGGCAGGCACCAAAAAGGCGGAAAGCTCATTTTTCCCGTTCCGATTGCCGGTGACGGCGACAACGATGAATATATCGGCGATAGGTGCGTTGGTTACGAAGGTTTTTTCGCCGGATAGAACAAACGAATCACCGCGGCGCTCGGCATGGGTATGCAGGCAGTCCCGGCGTGCACCCGTGCCCGGCTCCGATACGGCCAGCGCGGCGGTGATTTCGCCTGTGACCATTCGAGGCAGGTATCGTGCCTTTTGCTTGGCACAAGCTCCTTCAGCGACCAGTGTGCGCGCGACCATCTCCTGCAACAGCCACGACAGTACGATGCCCGGATTGCCGCCGTATTGCGTCAGAGCCTGAGCGGCAACAGCCAGATCGAGGTATCCGCCGCCTGAACCGCCAAATTTTCGCGGCAAAGCCAGCCCGCGCAGTTCGTTCCTGACAAAGGCCGGTTCGATATCCGATGGTGGCGCATCAGCAATACGCAAATCGTTGCGCGGGGCCAGGAAGTCCATCGCGAAACGGGCGGCGCTATCATGCAGCCGGCGCTGTCTATTTGGTAAAACACTACACATAGTTCGCACCTGCATAAAGTTTTAGACTCGAAAACAGTAGGAAATTAAAAACGAGGCAAATCCATCATACGTCTATCGGTTTTGCGCTGTCAAGAAAACGACGCGTTTCACGTTGATTCTTACGTGAAGCGGCAGAACAAAAACCATCATCACCGATTGGAATCGATGTGGACCGGAAGATTCCCTTGCTGGAGACAGCCTGAAGGAGTCTGGACTTTTCCATGGAATTAATGCTGTAATGCATCTGCAGAATGTTTGCATTGGAAAGGAGCCGTTTTATGAAAATGAGTCTGAAAATTATCAGTTGCCTGATTGTATTTGCTTTTTGCATCCTTCCTGTGACGAATGCCGCTTCCCTTGAGGAAAAACGTCAACATGTCCGCAATATCACGAATGAGACATTGAATAAACTTTATAAGGTCAATCCTTCCGCAAGGCACTATGTGGAAAGCGCCGAAGGATATGCGGTATTCGGCAGCTGGGGGGTCAAACTGATATTTTTGGGCGGCGGAAGCGGCAAAGGAATGGCAATAAACAACAAAAACGACAATGAAACCTTTATGAATATGGCGGAGATGGATGTTGGACTAGGGCTCGGCGCAAAAAAATACAAGCTGGTTTTTATTTTTGAGACGCAAAAAGCACTGCACAATTTTGTAAATACAGGCCTTGAACTCGGCGCACAGGCGACTGCTGCAGCAACCGACAGCGTGACGGGAGATTCGGTACAAGGAGCAGTTTCCATTTTACCGGGAGTATGGCTGTACCAGCTGACGGAAACCGGGCTGGCGGCAGAGCTTTCCGTCAAGGGAACCAAGTATTTTAAAGACAAGGAATTAAATCAGTAAAGAATGACAGGTACTGTCGTCGTGTAGTGCCGGAAGATGGGAAAGGAGCTGTGAAGAATGAAAAACATTGAAATGAACACAGAAGGCGATATATTGACGATCAAAGTTGATCTGAGCCAGCGCTTCGGTAAATCCAGCAGCGGAAAGTCCACAATTGTCGCCAGTACGGAGGGAAATCAGTCGGTGCCGGGTCATGAAGAGATCAAAATCGGCTTGAACGTTTATACAAAGTAAGAAGGCTGTTTGGGATAAACTGCGTGTTTCATCAAGCGTAAGTGGAGGGGCGAAAATGATAAACTGTAGGCAAGTTATCCGGCAGGTTGCTTTGATGCTTTTGCTTGCATGCGTATTACAAGGTGTTGCATTTGCCAAAGAGCTCAACCCGAAAGTCACGGTCCGGGTCGATGGAATGGGTCAGGGATCAACGGAAGTGGCTGTTGATTTATTGCCTGGTGAATATATCCGCGTGGAGTTAACGGCAGCAAGCGGTACGGGATATGAATGGAAACTGTTGGAGGAATCGAAACTTGCAACGGTGGAAAAATCAGGACCGGAGCAAGTGTATCCTGAAAAAAACCTCTCTGGTGGCCCGAACCGGGTAATCTTCACGGTAAAGGCATTAGAAGCATCCGGTACGGAAAACCTCCAGTTTGTTCTTGCGCGCCCATGGGAAGATATTAAAATGGCTGCAAAAAAGCTTTCCATCAAGATGACGGTCAACCGTCCATAATATAGCAGAGTCTGGTTTTCTGATGA
>CAZXCC010000220.1:0-5169 GCA_964638945.1 uncultured Veillonellaceae bacterium
CCGAAGGCGACGTATTTTTCAATGGCGAAGACATCACCTGCATGGCGCCGGATAAAATCGTTGCCAAAGGAATTTCGTTATCGCCGGAAGGACGGCAGGTTTTTCCTTTCATGAGTGTTCTGGAAAACCTTGATATGGGTGCGTATACCCGCAATGACAAATCTGAAATCAAAGAGAGCTTGGATGAAGTTTTCAGCCTTTTCCCCAAACTATGGGAAAGACGTGCGCAACAGGCGGGCACACTTTCAGGAGGGGAACAGCAGATGCTTGCAATCGGGCGCGCGCTGATGGCCAAGCCAAAGCTTCTGCTTCTGGACGAACCCTCGCTGGGTTTGTCCCCTCTGTTGGTTGAAACAATATTCACATTGATCAAAAAAATCAACAGCCAGGGTATGCCGATTCTGCTGATTGAGCAGAACGCCCGTATGGCCCTGATGATTGCCAATCGCGGTTATATTTTGGAAACAGGCAGTGTAGTGCTCTCCGACAAAGCGGATGCATTGTTGAACTGCGACGAAGTGCGCAAGGCATATCTCGGGGAATAAACCAACAAATAACCAAATAATAATACTGGGGGGTATCCAATGAAAAAACTAATCAATCAACCGGAAGCAGTTGTCTCTGAAATGTTGTCCGGAATGGTAGCTGCCCATCCCGAGTATCTGCGGAAATTACCCGATTATAACTGTCTTGTGCGTGTAGATGCGCCTGTAGCCGGCAAAGTGGGAATTATCAGCGGCGGTGGCAGCGGGCATGAGCCCGCGCATGCAGGCTATATCGGGAAAGGGATGCTGGACGGGGCATGTGCAGGGAATGTCTTTTCCTCACCGACACCGGATCATTTTTATGTTGCAGCCAAGGCTGTGGATAGCGGGGCCGGAGTTCTGATGGTCATCAAGAATTATTCCGGGGATCTGATGAATTCGGAAATGGCTGCGGAAATGGCGGAAGCGGATGGACTACAGGTGACGCGGGTCATTGTCAATGATGACGTCGCTGTGGAAAACAGCACCTGGACAACGGGGCGGCGCGGCATTGCTGGCACGGTATTCATCCATAAAATCGCGGGAGCGAAGGCGGCGCAGGGAGGAAGTCTGTCGGAAGTGACCGCAGTTGCGGAAAAGGCCAATGCCAACACCAGATCCATGGGAATGGCATTAACACCGTGCATTGTACCGGTAGCCGGCAAGGCGAATTTTTCACTGGCCGATGATGAGATGGAAATTGGCATGGGGATTCATGGCGAACCCGGCATTCACCGAAGTAGTTTGGAAAATGCGGATGCCGTAGCAACGATGCTGCTGGAAAAAATAATCAATGATCTTCCCTACAAAAAAGGAGACGAGGTGGCAGTGCTTGTGAACGGCCTTGGCGCCACCCCTCTGATGGAATTGTATATCATGAACCGCAAGGTATCAGAAATCCTTGCTGCGCATGAAATAAAAATAATCAAAACCTATGTGGGGGAATACATGACATCGCTGGAAATGGCTGGCTGCTCCATCAGTCTGCTCAAACTGGATGAAGAGTTAAAATCACTGCTGGAATATCCGGCTGATACACCCGGATTCAAGCAATTCTAAAATATGGCAAGCTTGATCAACTGGAGGAAGAAAAATGCTGGTAAAAAAACAGGTTTTTGATGCAGTATCCATCATGGCTGCTACGATTATTGAAAACCGTGATTATCTGAATGAGCTGGACGGAGCGATCGGTGACGCCGACTTCGGCACCAGCATCAGCGGCGGCTTTCTTGCAGTGCAGGAGATTTTGCCGTCACTGGAGGGGCTGGAGGCAGGACCGATGCTTTCCAAAGTCGGTATGACTCTTGTATCAAAGGTAGGCGGCGCTTCCGGCCCTATTTACGGTACGATTTTCATGAAGGCAGGACAGGCTGCCGGAGCAAAAACAGAGTTAACGGCATCGGATATCGCGGTCATGCTTGAAGCGGCCATCAATGGCGTTAAGGCGCGCGGCAAGGCTGAACCCGGTGAAAAAACGATTGTCGATGCCTTGCAGCCAGCTGCTGAAGCGTTCCGTAAAGCTGCCGACGCAGACTGTTCGCTTGAAAAATGCGGGTCGCAGGCTGCTGCGGCAGCCCGCGCCGGAGCGGAAAGCACAAAAAACATGATCGCAACAAAAGGCCGAGCCCATTACGTTGGAGACCGATCCCTGGGTCATAAGGATGCGGGCGCGACTTCCATCGCCCTGCTGTTTGAAGCAATTTGCGGAAAATGAATTCATTCAGGCCCAATGGGGGACTCCAACGAAAACGGAACATAAATAATAGGAGGGAAAAAAATGCACGTTATCCATTGGAAAGATTGTGAAGACAAGAAAATCGAGAAATTTCCCTATCGAGGCAAGATGAATGATGTTGTCGGCACCAGTGTCCGCTGGCTTTCCAAGTACGGCGATGATGGAACAGGTTATCCCGATTATGGTCTGCGGTTCTTTACCATCCAGCCTGGGGGACAGATCCCGATTCATGCCCATTTTTACCATCAGACCATGTTTATAATCGAAGGCGAATTCGAATGCTGGGAATTCGACCCTCAGACTGACGAATTGGTAGAAACAAAGATCTGTGGTCCGGGAACCTCCATCTATGTGCCCAGCGCCGCACCTCACGGCATGAAGAACATCGGTCAGGAACCGGCAACCTTTCTCTGCTGTATTTGCAATGTCTATGATCAGGAAGAAAAAATCTAGGGAGGCGCACTAATGAATCTGGCAAAAAGACTGGACACATTCGACGCGTATCTCGGCACAGCCATGAACGTCATTATGACCCGCTTGAAGGCTGAAGGAAAAGATGTCATCAATCTTGGACTGGGTGATCCGGATGTGATTCCGACGGAGAGCGCCAGAAAAATACTGGCAGATGCCTGCTACTCCACAGACAGCCACCACTATCCCAGTTTTTATTCTCCTGCACCTTTGAAAGAAGCCATAGCAAACTGGTATATCAAGCGATTCGGTGTCAGCTGCGATCCGGAGAAAGAGATTCTTCCCCTGTTGGGTTCAGCCGATGGCGTGTTTCATATTCACAACTGCCTGCTGGATCCAGGCGATATCGCCCTGATTCCTGATCCGTGTTACCCGGCATATGTCGCAAGTGCGAGAATTGCCGGCGGGATTATCGAAAAGGTACCCCTGTTGAAGCAAAACGGATTCTTGCCTGATCTGGACGCCATTCCTGCAGACATTGCGCGGAAAGCCAAAATGATTTGGGTGAACTATCCAAACAATCCGACTGCCGCCGAGGCTGATTTGGATTTCTACAAAAAACTTGTCGATTGGGCCCAAAAATATGACGTGGCCGTAATTTCCGACAATCCGTATTCGGAGATCTGCTTTGACGGGTATTGTGCGCCTTCTTTCCTCCAGGTTGAAGGAGCCAAAGAAGTGGGCATCGAGTTCAATTCCCTTTCGAAGGCTTTCAATTCCTGCGGTTGGCGTGCAGGTTTCATGCTGGGCAATAAGGAAATTATTGCCGGCATGGCGAAAATCAAGTCTCACTCAGACAGAGGGATGTTTTATCCCTTGCAGGCAGCTGCCACCGCAGTTCTCAACGGTTCGTACGACTTCATGCAGGAACGCAATCTGATGTTCAAGGAAAGACGCGATGTTGTTGTCGCCGGACTGAAGAAGTGCGGCATCGATGTGGACACACCGAAAGGCACCTTTTATGTATGGGCGCCGTTGCCGAAAGGAGTGGAGGTTTCCAAGGAGTGGTGCCTCAAGGTGCTTGATGATATCGCGGTTTGGATGATACCCGGATCCATGTACGGAAAATATGGCGAAGGCTTTTTCCGTATCGCCTTGACTCAGCCTGCTCCCCGCCTTGCTGAGGCTATGGAGCGTTTAAGCAAGGTTATCTGATATATCATTGGGAAATCCGGAAAAATGATTTAAGTTTTCATCGTGTTGTGTCGATAAATAGATTGAGAGATTGTGGAGTTTTCTATTTGTGCTGACGGACGGTGGCCGACGGACGTCATGCAAAAAGAAAACGTCCACCGAACTCGCAAGGGCAGGGATGCCCGAATCTCCTATGGAAGGGAGGTGAGTACTATGGATATGACAGCCGTGTCTGCCGCTATGTCGGTAAGGCAGGCAACAACACAACAAGCTGTAGGAGTAGCTGTTGCGAAACTGTCGATGGACCAGCAGAAGCAAAATGGCCAACAGGTCGTGGATCTGCTGAAAACCGCTTCACCGGCGGGCAGGGCGTCTCTCCCGCATTTGGGACAGAACATCGATATTTCCGTATGAGAACGCATATGTAACTAAGGAGCTGTGTGCAAACACAGCTCCTTTGCTTTGTACGGGAAGGACTATTGGCAGCGGTGTCAAATACACTATCACAGTGAGGAATGAAAAAATGATTACGAGGGGGAAAAATCCATGCTGAAAGAGTACATGAGTGACGCTGTTGAATGGAGGCGCAGCCTTCATCGATGCCCCCAGCCTGCCTGGCTGGAATTTTATGCGACGGCTTTTGCAGCTGAAAAATTGGCATCCTGGGGCTACGAGCTAAAAATGGGGCGTGACATCATAAAGGAAGGCGAGCAGTTGCTGCTTCCGGCAGAGGAAACTCTGCAGGCTGAGTTTGACAGGGCTTTGAAGGCAGGCGGAAAAATTGAATATTTGGAACGGTCCAGAGGCGGCTTTACCGGCGTGGTGGCAACCATCAAGGGAGAACAGAGCGGACCGACCGTCGCATTTCGCTTTGATATCGATTCGAATGAAGTGATGGAGAGTTCCGAGAGTACACATCGCCCTGCGGCATCCGGTTTCCAGTCGGCAAATCCTGGCTATGCGCATATGTGCGGACATGACGTTCATACTGCAACAGGACTGCTTCTTGCCCGTTATTTTGCTGCGAACCGTAAAAAAATAAAGGGAACCGTGAAATTCATTTTTCAGCCGAATGAGGAGAATCTATCCGGCGCGTCTGCGATGGTCGCTGCCGGTGTAGTTGATGACGTCGATATATTGCTGGGCGGGCATGTAGGTCTTGCATTGAAAAAATTGGGGCAAATCTGTTTCAATGTACGCGGATTCATGGCGTTGTCCCGTTATGAAGTGACCATGACCGGCCGTCCGACTCATGCCCCATAATAAACTCGCCGGGCGGAATATAGCTCATGGTTGCGACATTGC
>CAZXCC010000221.1:0-5161 GCA_964638945.1 uncultured Veillonellaceae bacterium
TGCCTTTGCAAATGGCAGCGGCCATAGCGAGCTGCATTCCGACGGAAAGTTCCTTACCGCATCGCACAAGATATGCAGCGCCGCCAAGCAATATTCCCATCAGGAACAATAATCCCCGTTGCGTATTGACACCCTTTGTTGCCTGTAACATCTTTTTTTCGCCGCTTTGTCCGATCACTCTCAATACCGGCAGCAATTCCTCCGGACTTCCGTCATGAAACCAGCCGGCTGCCGCACATTTGTTAAAAAATGGCGCCAGAGCCGCTGAACCATGTAAAAAAGTAAAATAATCCATATCCTCATGCGCCCCGGCATTAATACGGTCAATCAACCCCGGAGCAGGTGTGCACGCTGCTTCCAGCAAAGTCGCCTCCAGTGCTATGCTGCCCATATCCCAGATTATCACGGGCCACAAATCAGTTTGAACTGCCCGGAACTGTTGCAGAAAAGACTCCAGCCGGTTGCCAAGTTCTTCGCTGCTATGTGCTTTTGCTCGGATACACTCTACTGCGGGCTTGTTACAGCAAAAACAGGTTCGGGGCATAATCCCCAGATCGTTCCGATTGATGTGCAACCCTTCGGCGTTGATCACATCGATATCGAACAATCGCGAATATGGAAACGCTTCTTCCACGGATACAGCGATTTTTTTCAATATGGTAGATTCAGCATCTACCGCCAGCAAGGCTTCCGGCCCTGTTACGGGATAAAAGAATCGCTCTTCGACAATACGCAGACCTTCATCCGTGCAGCTTTCTACAATTTGCTTTACAGCAGTTTGCAGCAATTCCGTTGATCCCGCGAAAACTTTTTTTGCGCCAGGAATGTTCAACGTCACACTGAATAAGGCGGTTCCATTGGAGCGTCGTATTTCATCCTGCCGCGCAGAGCGGTTTTCTTTTGCAAGCAGAACTTTTTCCAGATCGACAGTGGGAGTATTTTCCGTGATTTTCATCGTTTCACCGTGAATCGGTGAATGGGTCTGCCGACGGCAACATAATCCAGCAGCATCTGCAATTTACCTTGTGTGACAAGATATTCCAAGTACCGGCGTGCTGTCACGCGCGACACACCTGTTCCAGCAGCTACTTCATCAGCAGAAAGCGCTTCGTCATGGGCCTGCATAAAATCAACAACGGCATTCATCGTCTGAACATGCAGGTTTTTCGGAGTTTCGTGCTGTGATTCTCTTTTCACGGAAAGCATCGTATCCAGGTCCGCTTGACTCAACGATGAACTCTGGCACAATTTTTTACGAAAATCTCGGTACGATTCCAGAGCAGCCCGATACCTTTCAAATTTGAAAGGCTTCACAATATAGTCGATGACTCCCTGCCGCATGATACGGGCAACTGTTGCCGTGTCGCCTGCAGCAGTGACCATGATCACATCCACCGGAATGTCACTTTTTCGCAGCAGGGACAACACACTGATGCCGTCTACATCCGGCATATATACATCCAAAATAAGCAAATCAGGCTTTTCCTTTTCCAACATCAACAGAGCATCCCGGCCATTTCGCGCAGTCCCTGCAACAATAAAGCCAGGAACTGCTTCGGTAAATTTTTTATTAATGTCGGCAACCATCGGATCATCTTCCACAATCAACACGCGCAGATCTTTCATTTTTACCCCTCTTGCCCTTTGTTCACTGGAATGGTAACGACAAATTCAACCCCTTTTTGAGGCAGGTTATGAAAACAAATGCTCCCGCCAAGATCACGCAGTTTTACCGCAACAAGCGCCAGTCCGTAACCACGGGCCCCGCTCTTTGTAGTAACTCCGCGTTCATAAATACGCTCACCCAATTCCGGACTGATCCCCGGACCTGAGTTCATAACCTTGACTACAACTTCGTCTCCAGTATCGTAAACCCCCACAACAATCCTTCTGTCCTGAAGCGAAGCGACAGCCTCCATGGCGTTTTCAATCAAATTTCCCAGGATCAATACCATGTCTCCTCCACTACAGGGAAGCTGGGTATGCTCCAATGAGCTCAACGGATCAATCTGGTAATCAATCCCCAGTTCGCGGGCCCGGCTGCTCTTCCCGACAAGCAGTGCAAAAGTGACCGGATCCTGAATCCGGGTTTGCAATCGTTCAAAAATTTCCTGCACCAAGCCGCTACTGTCTGTGATAAAGTCGACAGCCTCCTCGTTGCGCCCCAACTGAATCAAGCCAGAAATAGCATGGAGCTTGTTCTTGTATTCATGCGCCTGCGCCCGCAACCCGTCAATAAAGCGTTGCACGCCACTGATCTCTTCTGCCAGACGGCATGCTTCCGTACGATCAAGGAAAGTAATCACCGACCCAACATCTTCTCCTTCCAATCGTACCGGCACACTATGCGCCAGAATCGTGATACCGTTCACCTGATACTCACGGTTGTATTGCGGAGTCCACATGGCTGCCGACGAATCATCTTCCGTAAAGGGAATCATTTCCGCGATCGGTCTACCGATTGATTCGTCCGGTTGGACTCCTAGAATTGCACCTGCTTCCCGGTTCATCAAACGCACCGTTCCACTTGCATCCACAGTAACGACACCTTCTTTAATGGCTTCCAGTGTTGCCACATGCTCCTGCAAAAGCCGTGCAATCTCATAAGGTTCCAAACCAAAGATCGCCTTTTTTACATTGCGCGCGAGCCAAGCCGCCCCAATCAATCCGCATACCAACGCAGCCAAAAGAACATAAACCACTTGTTTTACTTCGTCAAAAGCCTTCCGGTACATTTCCGAAAGATAAAATCCTACTGATACAATACCTATTTGCCCCTGTCCATCAGGACTCCATACAGGAACGTTGGCGCGCAATGAAGGAGCCAGGCTTCCTTTTCCCACATAAATGAATTCCTGCCCCCGCAGCACTGGTTCCCGATACAGGTCTGCCATAGGAGTTCCCACATTTTCCGGCAAAGTATGTGACAAACGGATCTGATTCATATTGGCTATCACAATAAACGCAGCTCCTGTAATATGCCTCCAACGCTCGGCATAGGGCTGCAAAACAGCCGATGGATGCTCCGACAATATCGCCGCCTGAACAGTCGGATCTTGTGCAACAAGGCGGCCGATATCCATAGCACGCACTCCGACCTCGTCTTCCACCTGGTTTATCACATTGTGAACCACCAAAGAACCGACAAGAATCAGTACCAGAGCTATCAATCCGGCCGCCAATATCATAATCTTATATTGCAGGGGCATTCTGCGCTTCTCCGGAACACCGACCACTGTTACACCTCCGCTGACAGAGCATTTCCATGCACAGCGGTCAAATTCCTGCGTACTGCTACAAGGGCTTTCGTATGGCGTCGATAATCGTTCCGTCGCGATATTCCACCAGTCCGACAACTTCTTCGGAAAGGGGTACGGAATCGGGCTCTCCTGCAAGATTAACCGCCATCCGGCGAAGCTCTTCGATGTCCATGACCGGAACGCCGGAATCCCGAAGATTGTCCTTCAGATCCTGCCGCCTGGGATTAATTGCAACGCCACGCTCTGTTACCACAACATCCACAGATTCCCCTGGCGTCACAACAGTATTGACCTTTTTCAGCACCATAGGCAATCGCGCACGCAACAAGGGCGCCACAACAATGGCCAACGATGCGCCCGCTGCCGCATCGGAGTGTCCGCCGGAAGCTCCCATAATCACGCCGTTTGAATCGGTGATTACGTTCACATTGAAATCCACGTCCACTTCGGTGGCGCTCAATATAACTACATCCAGCATATTGACAATCGGTCCGCGGTTATGCGGGTTTGCATAATAGGAAGCAGACATCTCCAGATGGTTTGTGTTGCGTTTGATCGACTGGATGGAGGTCTGATCAAAGTCCTGCACATCAAACAAACACTGAAACAAGCCTTCTTCCAGCATATCCACAAAGGGTGCAGTAATGCCCCCCATACCGAAACTGCCGGTAATCTTTTGCGCCAGCATCTTTTCTTTCATGAAACGTGCTGCTGCAAGAGAAGCGCCGCCACTGCCCAGTTGGAAAGAAAAATCTTGTTTGAAGTACCCGGAGTGTTCAATGACTGAAGTAGCATACTGCGCAATCAATAATTCGCGTGGGTCGCTACTGATCCGTAGAGCTCCTGACGCTATCCCTTTGGGGTCTCCGATGCTTTCCACCACTACGATGAAATCGACATCCGTCTGGGGAATGCTGACGGGAAACAACGGATGCGGCACCAAATGATCGGTAATCGCAACCACTTTTTCAGCGCAAGCAGCGTCGATCATTGCATAGCCCATGGAGCCACAGGCAGATTTTCCTTCGACTCCATTGATGTTTCCATAACGGTCGCAGGCTGGTGCACCCAAAAAAGCCACGTCAATATGCAGGTCTCCGCATTCAATGGCTCTGGCCCGTCCGCCATGCGAGCGGATCAGTACCGGTTTTGCAAGGATTCCGGATGTCAAAAGTTTCCCCAGCTTCCCGCGGGCTCCGCTGGTTTCAATGGCTATGACCGTGCCATTTTCAATCAGGGGAATAATCGCGTCATTGACATCATTCAAAGAGCTGGGGGCAAGTGTAAGCCCCCTGATTCCTTTGCGTGCAATCGCTGCCAAAACACTGTTCAGTATATAATCGCCGTTGCGAAAGTGATGATGGAAAGAAATCGTCATCCCGTCCTGCAAGCCGCAGGCATCAATCACATCATCGATACTTTTGACCATCTTGTCGGAATGCGGCATATCAACGGAAAGACGTGCACCAACGCGCCGTTTATCCGGCCTGAAAGAAAACGCTCCGCAAAACGGCGTTAAGGAAGCATATCCAGGCAAAGATTGTGGAATTTCACGTCCTATCGCATTAATCATGCTTCAACCCTCCTTGAACCGGCTCCCACTGCATCCGCATATGCCAATGTTCGTTCAGCCCTCGCCACAATGGGTAAATCAATCATCCGTCCATTCAGAGAAATGACTCCGGACTTTCGGGCCAAGGCCTCTTCGTAAGCAATCAACACTTTTTTTGCATGATCGATTTCAGCAGGTGTAGGCGTGAAAATATTGTGAACCAATTGAATCTGACGTGGATTCACGACTGATTTTCCATCAAAACCCATCTCTTTGATTGCTGAGGCTTCATTGATGAAACCCTCTGTATCATTGACATCGGAAAAAACCGTATCGATCGCATTGATTC
>CAZXCC010000222.1:0-3615 GCA_964638945.1 uncultured Veillonellaceae bacterium
TTTCTCACGGCAAGAATGTGAACTGCTGAATTTGTAAACTGCATATTCTTTTGCTGTCTCGGCTCTGCGGGTTTTCTTCCGCAGCGTCTTTTTTTTGTTATTAATTATTTATCTTCATAGGTACATGGTATAGAATACATAGTTATCAAGGGAGAAATGGCTGAGGCTCTGCCCAGGGAGGAATACGCATGCAAATAGGCATATTCGATTCAGGTGTCGGCGGGATTTCCGTACTGCATGACGCAATAAAATTGCTGCCGCAGGAAGATTACCTGTACTATGCGGATACACTGAATGTTCCGTATGGACCCAAGCCCAAAGAGGAAGTCAAAAAACATGTTTTTGCGGCGATGGATTTTATTGTTCAACAAGGTGTCAAGGCGATCGTTGTTGCCTGCAATACGGCTACAAGCGTTGCGATCGGCGACTTGCGCTCGAAATACGGGATTCCCATCATTGGCATGGAGCCTGCCGTCAAGCCCGCCTTGGAAAATAATTCGAACCGAAGAATTTTGGTAACCGCCACTGCGTTGACATTGAAAGAAGAAAAGATGCAAAGTCTCATTGCCAAGCTGGATAATGCACATCTTGTTGATTCGCTGCCGCTTCCGGGATTGGTAGAATTCGCGGAAAAACTGGAGTTTGATGATAACGTGGTATTGCCCTATCTGCAGGAGCAACTGGCGCAATATGATTTGAACGAGTATGGAACGGTTGTTTTGGGCTGTACCCATTTCCCCTTTTTCAAAGATTTGATTAAAAGAATTCTGCCGACTGGTATCGATATCATTGACGGAAACCTCGGAACTGTAAAAAATCTTGTCAGGATTTTAACGGAAATGGATGCCTTGCATCACGGATCTGGCAAAATCACATATTACAATTCAGGAATTCAGGTTGAAGACAGAGTGAAATTGGAAACATATGGTGTTTTGCTCAAGAGAATGGAATCGGTCCGCGCGTAAAACAGGCATAGGCTCTTCAGGTTGTATTCCTGAGGAGCCTTTGTTTCGTGACTGTCAATTTTTACGAAAATTTTATGAGGGATTTTTTTCCAAACGACTTGTATTCAACCAGTAGCGGAGTAAAATAAGTATTCGTCAAGTGCGATGATGTCGATATACTGGGGGAGAATCACTTGTTCAGTTTTTTTCACAGGTTGTTGATAGGACGGCCTCTTCACAATTATGAACTGAGCCATGAAAAGTTGCCAAAATGGAAGGCTTTGTCCATTTTCTCTTCGGATGCCATTTCCTCTGTCGGGTATGGCCCGGAACAAATTGCTTTGGCGTTGGCAGTGCCAGGACTGCTGGCATATGGGTATTTCAGTTATATCGTATTGGGAATCATCCTGCTGCTTTTTCTGGTGACGTTATCCTATGCCCAAGTCGCGAGAGCAAATCCCGGCGGCGGCGGCTCCTATTCGGTAGCCATTCATAATCTGGGAGAATTGCCTGCGCTTGTGGCGGCAGCATCTTTGCTGGCAGATTATGTGTTAACTGTCGCTGTCAGCATTTCTTCGGGGACCGATGCTCTGGTTTCCGCTTTTCCATCCCTGTTGGGGAAGGAAGTCGCCATCGATTTAATCGTTCTGTTCTTTGCACTGATGATCATTAACCTGCGGGGAGTGCGTGAATCCTCAAACGTCTTTGTTTTGCCGACGTACTTGTTTGTATTTGGCATGTTGGCGATGATTTTCGCCGGGTTGTATCAGGCGCTGTCGGGCGATGCGGTGCTGATTCCGTCGGAAGCGCTTGTGAAGCAGCAGTTTGATATGGTCATGCTTGTCGTGGTATTGAGGGCCTTTTCCAATGGCTGCAGTTCCATGACCGGGGTGGAAGCGATTTCAAACGGTGTGCCCATGTTTCATCCCCCGGAAGTATCCAATGCGATCAAAACAACGTATCTCATGTCGGGCATATTGGGCTTTATCCTGACCGGCATCGGGTTTCTTGTCATGCATTATCACCTGACGCCTATAGAGAACATTACGATGCTTTCCCAACTGACGGAAAATATCTTCGGCCGCAATTGGATCTATTACTATATTCAAATCACAACAATGCTTATATTGTATTTGGCAGCCAACACTTCCTATAACGGACTGCCGCCCTTGCTGTCCATTTTGGCGCAGGACAAATACGTACCGCGCTATCTGGGGTATCGGGGAGAAAGACTGAGCTATTCCAACGGGATTATTATGCTGACAATAGCCGCCGGAATGCTCATCTGGGTATTTGCAGGCAATGTGGAGCATTTGATTTCCCTATATGCCATCGGGGTGTTTCTCTCTTTCACGATTGCACAGACCGGCTTGGTTGTATATTGGAGAAAAAAACGGGATGCGGGATGGAAAATCCGGGCGTCAATCAATGGTTTGGGAGCATTGACAACAGGAATTGTGGTCTTGGTAATTGCCGAATCGAAATTCTTGATGGGGGCATGGGTCGTCCTTGTTTTCATTCCCATCATGGTTTATATATTCAAAAAAATTCGCCGTCATTATGACGACATGGCAGAGCAGCTTCATTTGGAATTGCAGAAGGAAAATTCCTTTTCGCAACCCGTGAAAGGGCGAAATCTTGTCATTGTTCCGATTGCAAGCCCGACCAGCCTTGTGGCGGATACGATTCGATATGCAAAAACCATCAGTGAAAATATTATTGCAGTATATGTGGCAATTGACCTTGCGGAAAAAGACCGAATCCGGATGAAATGGAACGAGCTCAATACAGGTGTTCCTCTGGTAACAATCCCATCAAACTATCGATTGGTGATTCAACCCATTCTGGATTTTATTGAAAAAATGGAAAGGGAAAAGAAAGCGGAAGATTATATTACTGTGCTGATTCCGGAATTTGAGACGAAAAAATGGTGGCATCGTTTTTTGCATAACCAGACGGGGTGGATTTTGCGAACCCTGCTGATTTTACGGGAAAATGTTATCGTGGCAACAATTCCCTATCACCTGAAAAAATAAGTGCATACGGCACGCGTTGACAGCGGGATTGTTTTGATGTAACGTTTAATTGCAAGATAATTCTTGAAATATAAGGACGAACCAGCTATCAAAGTAATTTTTGGGAGGTGTATTCAAATGACACGACCAAATAAAATCCTTGTAGCATTCGACGGTTCTCCGCACAGTAAACAAGCGCTGGAATGGGCAATCGACCTAAGCCGGAATTCGAACGGTTCCATCGTGGTGGTCTATGTTTTTGAACCGATCAATATCATGTCCATTTATGATGCCCAGGGTGGCAGTGACATGACAATGAGGGAAGCGGTGAAAGAGCTCAAGGAAAAAGGGTTGGAAACACTGGCGGAAGCAAAAACGATTTGCGTAAGGCGTGGTATTGAGGTAAAAACTGAGCTTCTTCAGGGCAATGTCGCTGAAACGATAATAAAATATGCGAAGAAAGAGCAGATTGACTTAATTGTGGCCGGCACAAAAGGGCGCGGCGAGGTAGAAGGATTGTTGATGGGAAGCGTGACGAGAAGTTTGGTGAGTCTGGCGCATATCCCTGTATTGGTTGTCAAAGACTAGTGCGAACAAATTGAATATCCCTGTGTCAAAGGCTCTTCGGATTTTTTCGGGGAGCCTTATCATTTTTT
>CAZXCC010000222.1:3715-5146 GCA_964638945.1 uncultured Veillonellaceae bacterium
CGGAATGTCAGTGACGATTTGGTCGAACCGGTTCAGAAACTATTGAAGCAGGCTGATTATTTTTATGTCAAGAGGGTGATCGGGAAACCCGGCGACACGATTGAAATAAAGAACGGAATGGTCTTCAGGAATGGTCAGAGACTCGATGAACAATACGTAAATGAACCGGTGAGCCGTGATGCCGACAAGACAATGTCAGTTCCTCCCGGGCATATATTCGTGATGGGGGATAATCGAAACAACAGCCTGGACAGCCGCCGCCTCGGAAGTATTCCATTAAACCATTGCCTGGGTATTGTTGTCGGCAAGCTGTAAAGATAAACGCGAAAATCAAGGCTCTTCGGGTTTTTACCCGAAGAGCCTTTCTTCTCACGTGTACAACAGCCGTTGTACAATTAGGTGCTTGCAGCACCTTTTACAACCTTATTCTGTTCGGGGGACTGTTCCGTGTTATCCGATGGAGTCACTCCTTCCCAAGAAGTTCGATCGCTCGCAGGCGCTCGTCTTGTATCCCCTGCTACCCTTTGTCCATATTATATCATAAAAATTGATTATTCGCACTATTGCAATATCTGATGGGCAACCTAATTTGCGTTCTGTTTATCAAGAGACTGAAGAAGAATGGATTTCTGACTGTGTCGGTTGGGCTGGCGGCTTTGACAAATGCTTGGTATAGTATATCGCAGCCACCATGGACAGGTCGTCAATACATTCGGAAACAAACCAGGGAATTCCGGGATACTGCAACCGCACCAGGGAATCAACCAGAGCAATGGTAAAACTCATTCCCCAAGCGGCGGTAATCTTGTAGTTCTTGTGGATAAATCCCGGAGAATCCCACAATTTCGGATCAACATATTGTTTGGCATAGGAAAGGGTAAACGGTTTGCCAAGAAGGATGGAGACCCAGGTCAGTAAAGCAAGCGTTCCGTTGGAGAAGATGCCAAGATGGAACATGTACCAAACATTCGTCAGCCCGACCACCATGACTAAACTCAGCGCGAAGAATGACATCGTGCCCCAGGCGATGATTCCCTTGTTAAGACCGGTGTAGCTCTGATATGCACATATAAGCGCGGCGGCAGTGATGCCGATTTTCAGCATCAGCAGTTCGTCAACCCCCGGAATGAGAAGAATTACCTTAAATACGATCCACGGTAAAAAAGTTGACAGTAAGGCCAATACGCTCATTCAGTCAGTTCTCCCCAAGTTCTCTTTGCGAAATTTCTCGACCACGGCAATATCTGCTCCAGCAAAATCGTATTGGGAAATTTCTTCCGGTGTCACCCATGCAATGGATTGATGCTCAAGTAAATGAATATCATCAGGCGTGCCGATGAATTCAACCCAGTAAGTAAATTGACGAATTTGCCCCTCTTCATACGGATATAGGGTATCGCTAAAAAGAGCTCCGATACTTGCATTCAGACC
>CAZXCC010000223.1:0-5146 GCA_964638945.1 uncultured Veillonellaceae bacterium
AAGCTGCATTTGTCTGTCGTGATTTTCGGGGAGAACCTGCAGCTGATATAGAGTCGATTGCTGTGGAGTGGGATACCCGTTACTATCAATTGTCGCACCGTGATGTGCTTGGTGGGCTGATGTCGCTTGGAATCAAACGTGGTTTGTTTGGCGATATCCTGATGGTTTCGGGAGGGTGCCAGATTATCGCCGATCGTTCCATTATCCCCTTTTTGCTGAATGAATTGCAGCGTATCGGTGCCGCCAATGTGAAAACACGCCGCATTGAACTGAGTGAATTGCAACCTCGACCGGAAACTGTAAAAGAGATTCGCTCGACAGTTGCCTCATTGCGTCTTGACTCGCTTACTGCGGCTGGGTTTGGCATGTCGAGAACACACGCTGCAGAGGAAATTGCTGCGGAAAAGATTAAAGTCAACTGGAAAGATGCCAAAAATTCTTCCCAGATACTGAAAGCCGGCGATATTATTTCCTTTCGCGGACGAGGACGGGTTGAGGTTGTGGAAATTACCGGTCAGACAAAGAAGGGACGAACCGGAGTTCTGTTGAAAAGATATGTGTAGTATGTATGGTCTATAAATGGGAAGGGGTGGACTTGTGCTGACACCGCTGGATATCCACAATAAAAAATTCAAAAAAGAATTTCGCGGCTATGATCCGGCCGAAGTGGATACATTTATCGCTGAAGTGGAAAAGAGCTATGAACGTTTGCTGCAGGACAATATGGACCTCAAGGAAAACGTGGAGAGGCTTACCACCAAGTTGGAGCATTATCAGCATATGGAAGCCACCCTGCACAGCACTCTTGTTATTGCGCAGGAAACTGCCGAGGAAGTCAAACTCAACGCGAAACGCGAAAGCGAATTGATGATGAAGGAGGTGGAGGTGCGGGGGCAGCGTCTTATGGACGAAGCGACCGCCAAAGTCCGCCGTATGAACGTAGAATATGAAGAGCTGCGCAAACAGGCGCAGGTATTTCGTATCCGGCAAAAGACCCTTCTTTCTGCACAACTGGAAATGCTGAAAAAAGATGAGGAAGACGATAATATTTAAGTTTTTTCCTCAGTGAATTCATTCGTAGTGAATCCATAAGTTCTGCACGATCCGGCCAAGGCCTGGTGAAGTGAAAACGGGAAAGAAAGGGTGTGTATGCATGTCAATAATTCGTATTCCCTACGCCCGGACCCACTTGGAACTCACTGTCGCGGAGGAAAGACTAGCAGGAATATTGGAATCAAAGGCTCATCATTATCGACCGACCGCCAATCAGGAAGACCTGGTGAAACAGGCACTGGCTGAACCGGTTGGTTCACCGAAGCTTGGAGATTTGGCTAAAGGAAAGCAAAAAATTGTAATTGTTACCAGTGACCATACACGACCGGTTCCAACCAAAATTATTGCTCCGATCCTGTTGGCGGAAATTCGTGCAGCCAATCCTTCTGCTGAGATTATTTTCCTTGTGGCAACAGGGTTTCATCGCCCGATGACTCAACCGGAAATGGAAAACAAGTTCGGTGTTGAACTTCTTGCAAAAGAGAAAATAGTCATGCATGATTGCCGTGATGCATCATCAATGGTTACTATCGGCAAACTGCCGTCAGGCGGAGACATAGTAATCAACAAATTGGCCATGGAGGCTGATTTACTCGTAGCCGAAGGATTTATTGAACCGCACTTTTTTGCAGGCTTCTCCGGCGGCCGCAAAAGTATTCTGCCAGGGATTGTCAGCAAAGTTACCGTACTGGCAAATCACAGTTCTGAGTTTATTGCGCATGAAAACGCCCGTGCAGGAGTGTTGGACGGAAATCCTCTGCACATTGACATGATGGCGGCTGCCAGGGCATCTAAGCTGGCGTTCATACTCAATGTGGTGATTGATGCGGAAAAACGCATTATTAAAGCTTTTGCCGGTGACATGGAAAAAGCCCACCTTCAAGGATGTGCTTTTGTAAAGGAACTTGCTTCAGTTAAGGCTGTTCCGGCGGATATTGTTGTGACATCCAATGGCGGTTATCCTCTGGACCAAAATGTATATCAGTCTGTGAAAGGGATGTCAGCCGCGGAACTGACCTGTAAGCCGGGCGGAGTGATAGTGATTGCCGCTGCCTGCAACGATGGACATGGCGGACAGACATTTTACGATTGGTTTCTTAATGCAAAAGATGCAGAAGAAATCATGCGAAAAATCATGGCGATCGACAAGGAATCCACAGTGGCCGACCAGTGGGAAGCGCAGATTGCGGCCCGCATTCAGCTGAAACACACGGTTATCATTGTCACTGACCAGTGTGACCATCAAATGATCCGCAATATGTATTTCAAGGCAGCCCGTACCATGACGGAAGCAATGGAAATGGCCGAAGCGATTGTAGGCAAGAAAGCATCCATCACCGTGATTCCGGACGGAGTATCCGTGATTGTCGAGTAAAAATGCCTGCTTAAAATAGGAAAAACCTGTCCTGCTTGCTGCATGACAGGTTTTTTCCTGCCATGCGGAAAGCAGAACAGAGTGCAGAAATTTACAGGAGAGTCACTGATGAACAGCCAATGGCCTCTCATTTTGGATATTGCCCGTAATGTGGGATTTATTGGTGTTATTGCCTATATAACCACACGCTTGCCTGCAATCAGACGGGCATTGACTTATTCGCAGTACCGCATGATGGATAAAATGACGCTGGCGATTGTTTTTGGCGCTTTTTCCGCCTTGGGCAATTACATCGGGATTCCTGTTTTGGGAGCATTGGCGAATACTCGTATTGTAGGGCCGATTGCCGGAGGATTGATGGGTGGCCCGATTGTCGGCGTAGGGGCCGGGATACTTGGCGCAATTCCCCGCTATTTTATCGGCGGATATACTGTAACAGCTTCTGTGACGGCAAATATCCTTGCCGGTGTGATCAGTGGGCTGGTATATCAAAAATACGGACCAGGCAGGCTGAGCCTGAAAATTGTACTGGTAACAGCTGTTTCGTGCGAAATGCTGTTGAAAATATTGATTTTGTTATTGTCAAAACCGTTTGAACGGGCGTGGGAACTGGAAAAAATCATTGGCATTCCAACTATTTTGGCAAATACTCTCGCAGTAGGGCTTTTTTTCTACATCGTACGTGATGTGTTTCAGGCACAGCAAAAAGTTCAGGCACAATCTGCACAGCAAGCGATACGTCTGATTCAGCAGACAACAGAATTATTGCGAGAAGGGTTGAACACAAAAACCGCCTGTGAAATTGCCTCAATCATCCAGGCGGAAACCAAGGCGGCCGCTGTTGCCGTTACAGACACGAAGAGCGTACTGGCATTTGTAGGCGCCGGATCTGATCATCACAAGGTTGGTACTCCCATCGTGACGCAACCGACGCAGTTGGCAATGAGCCTGCTGCAGACGATTATCGTGAACCGGAGGGAAGAGATCAACTGTCCCGATCCCAATTGCCCAATTACGGCAATTATTGACGCGCCGCTCATGGTTGACGGACAATTGCGGGGAAGCCTGAAGCTTTGCAAGATAAACAATGAACCGATTTCTCCCTATGAAGCGGAGCTGATTCAGGGAATTGCGGATTTTCTTGGATTGTTGCTGGACCGAAGGCAGCTTGATGAACAAAAAATGATGCTGGCCCAGGCGGAGTATAATATGCTGAAAGCACAGGTCAACCCGCATTTTTTGTTCAACACGCTTGGAACAATTCGAGCTTTGGTGCGAACCGCTCCTGAAACTGCGAGGGCAAGAATCAAGGACCTTTCCGATTTTTTGCGGCGAACCCTGGAACATAGAACAGATTTGGTTGCGATTGTTGAAGAAATTAAAATTGCCCAATCCTATATCAGTTTGGAGCAATCCAGGTTTGGCGAACGAATCCAGGTTCGGGAAGAATGGCCTGCCGATTTGTTGCTTTGCCGAGTTCCGGTTTTTATTTTACAACCGCTGGTGGAAAATGCCATCAAACATGGCTTGTTGGCGAGACAAAATGGTGGAGTCGTTATTATTCGCATTTTTTGCCTCGAAGGGCTTCTTCATATAGAAGTCGAAGACAACGGGGTGGGTATCCAGGCGGAACGTCTTGCATCCATTAGGCGATTTGACGGAGTGTCGGTGCGTGATCCTGCAGGGACAGGGATCGGCCTGCACAATGTTCATAAACGCCTGCAGGCAACATTTGGGCCACAGTATGGCTTACGCATCGAAAGTCAGGAAGGACAGGGAACCATCGTGAAAGCAACCCTGCCTGTTCTTCAGCCGGAGGAGGTTACTGCATGAGTCTTTGGAAAGCCGTTATTGCCGATGATGAAGAACTGATGTGCGATGAATTGAAATGCCTTCTGGAAGCTACAGGAGAAATTAGTGTCGCAGGAGTTGCCAGCACCGGCAGAGAGGCATTGGGACTGATTGAAAAACTTGATGCTGAGATTGTCTTTCTTGATATTCAGATGCCGGGAATGAACGGAATGGAAGTTTCAAGATTGTTGTCCTCCAAGGCGAACCCTCCGTTGATTGTTTTTGTCACTGCTTTCAGCAATTTTGCTGTTGATGCTTTTAAAGTCGATGCTGTTGATTATATTCTGAAACCGTTTGATGAAGTGGATATCGAACGGGTGATGAAGAAACTGCGTGAACGCCGCCGCCCAGCACCGGCCAGGCAACCGGCCAGATTTCTCAAGAAAATACTGGCAGAAGCCGGGGACCGGCTGGAAGTGATTGATGTTGCACGAATCCAGTATTTTCAGGCGGAAGAAAGACAAGTGTTTTTATTTACAACCGAGGGAAAACGCTATGAAATTAAGAACCGTCTGAACGAACTGGAGGAGATGCTGGATCCGGATGAGTTTTTTCGTTGCCATCGCAACTATTTGGTCAATGTCAATCATATTTCCCAGCTGGCGAACTGGTTTCATCGCGGCTACCTTCTGATCATGAAAAGTCCTCCTGCCGAGATTCCGGTGGGGAGGGTGTATGCACCTCGATTAAAACAATATTTGCCTATTTGAAATACATCTGTCGTTTCTTATTGAATTTGTGACGTTCGGAGTCTGTTTTGTGTCGTTGGTACAAAAAATGCTTGGCATAGAGACGAATGTTTTTTACAATGGAACAGAGAAAGAATGAATCGAAAAGATTCGTAGGGAAATAGAGAAAGAGGAGGGG
>CAZXCC010000224.1:0-5138 GCA_964638945.1 uncultured Veillonellaceae bacterium
GGCGGCAACCGCAGCAACAACCGATTCATTTACAAATTAATTAAAATATTTAATTCATCTGAAAAAATATGTAATATGCCATGACGGTTCACTCTGCACACCACTTGCGCCGCAACGTTTCGCCCCGCATATGTTCTTTACAATTCAGCTTATTACATCATAATTTGAAAATTTGCGCTTGTCAATTACTCCAATCTATATTTATTAAAATTTTTAATCAAATAGATTATCCCTCAAAAATATCGATTTAGTTTCAATACAATAACCTTGCAAGTTCATCCCTGAAACGATGATTCCCCAACAAAAAAAGAGCGGGATTTCTCCCGCTCCGATGATGGTCACTTTACACAAGCAGTCAATCGGTAAAGCCTTTTTCACGCATCGCGCTTTCCTTGATGAATCTCGCCATTCCCGTACACATGCGACGATAGCCGAGTTTTCTATAAAACGGCTCTTTTCCCGGTCGTGCGAACAGGATAATATCGATCCCCTGCAAATCGGCCTGAAGTTCCTCGACAATCAGTCTGCCGAGTTTTTTTCCCTGATATGCAGGCAAAACAGCAACATCATAAATGCCGGCATCGTATGCCCCATCAGAAATCGCCCGACCTACTCCAATCAGCAATTCTTCATCAAACAGGAACACCACGCTATAGCTGTTTTCAAAGGCCTTTTTTCGCAACGCAGCGGAATGCGTTCCCAGGCCGGTTTCCAGCAATAAATTATAGACCGCATCCCAATCAATTTGATTCGTGCTTTTTTGAATTCGATATTGCATCATGCCCTCTCCTTTTTCCACTTCACACTAGGAATATCTCATCTACGCCGCCAGAGACAATGCTTCTGCTCCATCGCAGCCATTTCCTGCTACAGTTCTATGAATTTCCAACAATTCCTGCACAACATAACGAAGTTAACCTTTCTGGCAGACAAAAAAGAGCCACAACCTTCTGTGGCCTGACTTTCTGTCCCAGCGGATGTAAACCATCAATTTCGCCGCTCCGCCATTTGCATCGGTTCATGATCCAACCCTTCGTTATGGCAACAATTCATAAGTTGTCATGCCTAGGATTTTTATAATAAAACCTTTCATCTATTTTTTCACGAAGTCTGCCCACAAGCTCCTTGGGAAGAATTTTTGCCAATAGCCGTCTGTCAACGATGCTGTACGCAGGGCTGATTTCATTTAGAAAATTACTGCGCTCGCAAAGCGATTTCATTCCCATCCACTTCGGACAAGCCAATTCGATTGCACAATGCGAATTCCCTACACGAAAGCATATCATCATCGCATCGTGTCGTTCCTCATCAAATACAAATATTTCGGTCAAACAACTATGACTGATAAAATTCGCTGCCCGATTGTTCACCACAGAAATAATCTCGCTTAATTGGATGGTGTTTTGCAAAAAAAGAATCTCTGTTTCCGTCATCCGCATGATTTCTATTGCTTCTTCAATCATTCATAAAGCTCCTGTCGCTCATAATGCCTCTTTACCTTGCGCAATCCGCCTACGTATTCCAGATTCTCTTTTTATTCCCCGAATCGTTTTCTTTGAAAAATTACTAGACAGCAAAAATATATCGTATTTTCACATAAATTAAAAATAGTTTTCTTGTGAATTAACATAGTTATAATCTATACTACAGTGGAAAGAGGTGATGACTATGGAACTACGTCAGTTGCAATATTTTCAGTCCGTAGGACAGCTTTTGAGCATAACAAAAACAGCTGATAAGTTTCACATTGCTCAGCCATCCATTACTACCGCTATTCAAAACCTGGAAAAAGAGTTGGGTGTTCAGTTATTGGATCGGAGTCATCGACAAATAACGCTGACAGAAGAAGGGCGCATCTTCCTCCAAAAAGTTGGTGACGTGCTGGACCGACTTTCGGATTCCGTCCGCGAAATGAACGATTTTAGCGAGTTGAACAAAGGCCATATTCGGCTTGGCATCACTCCGACCACGAGCGGATTAATATTCCCGCGAATATTTACGGAATTTCGCACCCGTTATCCGCAAATCGACCTAACTGTCGGGGAAGAAGGTTCTCTCACCGTCATAAAACTTCTTGAACAAGGAGAACTTGAGCTAGGCATCATTATCATGTCCGAACTGTCCGCCAACCTGGAGGTAATGCCGATCTCACGGGAGCAAATTGTTGTTTGTCTGCCACAGCACCATCCTTTGGCCGACTGTGATACCATACCCTTTCAATCTCTGCAAAATGATCCCTTTTTGCTGTTCAAGGAAGATACCTATCTTCGACAAGTCATCCTCAAAGAATGCGTTACGAATCATTTCAAACCGAATATCGCCTTTTCATCCAGTCAGATCGAAACCATTGTCGCGCTCGTTCGGGAAGGTGCCGGAGTCACGTTCTTGCTGGAGTCGATCATTCAAAAGCATACGGAAATCATCTACCGACCACTTTCTTCGCCCATATTTGTCAAGATGGGGCTTGCCTGGAGCAGAGACAGATATTTGTCGAAAGCAGCACGGATATTTATCGATTTTGTGGCCCAAAGGCCCTATCGGAATCCATTTTAGGATTGCCCCTTATTTGCAATGTGCCACTTACGCGCTATACTAAAACTGTTCTTAAACACTACTGAAAGGATGAACCCTACCATGACAAAAGACCAAATGATGGAACGAATAATTTTCGTGAGCAAAACGCACTGTTCCCAGACCTCCGAACCGCATTTTTTTGAAGGGGAAGGGCCTTTCATCATCGCAATGGATGAACACGACGGCACCCCGAAGTTCTTCTGTTTTTCCTTCACCGAAGCCGATGAATTCGTCGCCCAGCCTGATGATTTGCCAAGAGCTTTGCAATCGGATACATTTCCCTTCGAGATTGCCGACCACCTCGATATCGGCCACCTGGACAACTCCGGCCAAATCTATCCGTTTACATTTATGAAGATCGTACCGGATCTGCCCGCCTGCCGCGCAGCCGTCAAAGTGCTTTGTAAAACGAATGCACAAGCAGCTTCCCTGATCTCGCTTATGCGGCCGGACGGGTCCCTTCTCCCCGCGCTTCACCTCAACGGAGATCAGACGATGCTGTCCTGATTACACAGGAGTATCTTGACTTGTTTTTTGGACTACACGATTCCGTCCGGTATTTTTTGCTTCGTATAGCGCAAGGTCACACTGGTGATAGATTTCGTCAAAACTTTTTGCATCTCCGTCACTGCAGCCCGCTGAATACACGCCAATGCTTGTCGTAAAACGCACTCCTTCCGAGTCGTGTTGTGCAACCATGCATCGTAATCTCTCTGCCGCCGCGTATGCCTCCCCATTGCCCAGGCCATACAAAAAGACCAGGAACTCCTCCCCGCCGATTCTGCCTATGATATCATGCTGACGCAGTTCATTCCGCAAGATTCCGGCAAAGTCTTTCAGAACCAGGTCACCTTTTTGATGTCCAAATGTATCATTGATTTTTTTAAAATAATCGATATCGAGCATTAATACGGAAAAAGGCATTTCCTTTCGATACGACAGGCTCAGGGCTTTTTCAACTTCCTGGAAAAAATACCTTCGATTATATAAGCCGGTAAGTTCGTCACGAGTAGCAAAAAATCGAATCTGTTCGTCATCTTTTTCTTTTTCCAGCAGCAATATGCTGGACCCGCTTAATATCATGAAGGCATAGTAACTGATAAAAATTGCGGTATGACCCAGACCATAATCGTAAAACATAAAATTTACGCTGAAATCCATGGCGTGTCGGATTCTAACAAACAAGGACAGTACAATCATTACAGAAACCATGCCGACCAAGCTCTGAAGAAGCGATTTGTTTTTTTGTCTCAATAATAAATAGGCCGCATATATCCATAAAATCGACAACCCCGCTGTCGAAACAACAACGCGAAGGTTGGAATTTTCACTGAACAAAGTCATCCCCACATGTACTATCCCAATGAAAACAACATAAACAAGAATATTTCTTTTTATCTCGCGGGTATAATTACCGATCAGAAGCGTTATCGCAAAAATTCCATAAGTACAGCCTATCAGAATAAAAAGATTCGCTGTCAGCATAAAAATATCGATATCCATGTATTCTTCAAACACGAACATCGCAAAAGCAACGGTAAACGCGATCTGCGAGAAAAAATGAAACCTGAGGACTTTCGAAGAATGTCGTTTAATATATGTGTAACACAGCATCGCACTTATGAAGTTGCCGATGAAAATCATAAGAAATATCGTAATGGTATCCATGTCGCACTTCACCATCCAACCTTACTATTTCAGCGCATTGTATGAGAAACTTTTATTCGACACCTTGCAGGAACAAACCTGCCGCCTCTCACCCGTCGCCAACCATGGTTCCTTTCACCCGAAGCATTTGCGTTCGGTCATAATAGAAGGAATCCTATGTTTACCCGCGAAATGACACACAGGGCAATTCTCCCATGATTTTCAAAACAATTTTGGCGGAGGGGTTATGAAATGATCGACAAAAACCACTTACAAACCCTTTTCAATCAGCAGGGTTTTTCCGACTTCAAATGGATGGCTGCAAAAGACATTATTGTCGCCCAATGGGTTCGCTTTCGGTGCATGTTTGGCTGCCCGCAATATGGCAAAAGCTGCATGTGTCCTCCCAATGTGCCCACCATTGAAGAATGCAGGAAAATGATCTCCGAATATCACGATGTGGCTGTATTTCACTTTGAAAAGCAAAGCGACAACCCGGAAGAACGAAAGGCCTGGAATCGGGATACGGCGCAGAAACTGTTAAAACTGGAAAGAGAAGTGTTTCTTGACGGCTATTACAAAACACTCCTTGTATCATTTACCGGTTGCGCATTATGTGAAATCTGTGCCGGAAATCGGACAGAATGCCGGAATCCCAGGCTGGCACGTCCCGGAGCTGATTCTCTCGGAATTGACGTCTATGCAACAGTTCGGAGTATTGGCTACCCCATCCAGGTTTTAAAATCTCCGGCCGATCCCATGAACAGGTATGCCTTTCTTCTTATCGAATAGCGTATCGGCATCCGTCCGGTCCTCCGCAGCCTCTTTTCCTCCCAATATTCACAGCACCGCTGTTTCGAACTTCATCTCTTCCATTCAAAAGGCTCTCCGGTCGCAATGCCGAAGAGCCTTTACCG
>CAZXCC010000225.1:0-5112 GCA_964638945.1 uncultured Veillonellaceae bacterium
GACCGATCCCTCGACTATTACAAGAACGTGCTGCGCGGCAAAGGAGCGTCCAATCTGGAAATCGAGGCGATTCATCCCATTTCGCACATGGGGCTGGATTTTTCCAACCCGTCCGGCCAGCAGAAAGTGCTGAAAGTTGTCGCCGAGTTGCTGGACCCCAACACGCGGCGGCCCGTGCGGGGCCTGTATACGCCCGGCAGCAGCGGCGATAATGAAGGTGCGGGCGCGATGACCGGCAACCAGGAGCATTTGTCGGCGATGGCGGCGCTGAGCGGTGAAACTCGCCAACGCTTGATCCTGCCGGTTTATGCGGATGAAACAATGCTTGTCGAAGGGCATTATCTGCTCAAGGTTACGGCCGAAGACGGAGAATCCCGTGTCTGGTCGACCGAAACACCGGTGACGGTGGTGAAGAAAAACCTGCGTGCACTGGGAACGCTGGGTATCGGATTGATGTTGCTGCTGACCTATTTGTTCTGCATCATGCGGCGCGGCCGTTCGGTGCTGGCCGAACTGAAAACGCGCCGTCTTATTACGGTGGCATTGTTCGGGACCTGTGCGTTTGCCGTGGTGAGCGTGCCCGCCACCCTGCTCAATGATTTTTTCCATGTCCTGCTGGGGCCGTTCGGTTTCCTGATTACCGGCATGTTCAGCGGCGTGGTCCTGTATATGCTGACAGGCGCGTTGATTACCCTGATGCCGCTGCAGGGAGTTCCTTCCCTGATGGCGGCGACTCGCTTTCTGCTCGGGATGCTGGCGTTTGGCCATATATCGCCGATCATGCTGCTGTCTACCGGTGTCAACGCATTTCTTTTGGAAGTGACGCTGTCTGCGTCCGGGGTTACCAGCCGCCACATTGAAGCCTCATCGCCGGTGGCATTTTCCCTGCGCCGCGCGGCATGGCTGGCGCTGTGCTGCGCACTGGCCGACACTGTGGCGACATATGTGGCTCTGCAGGGCATGGCGGTGTTGTATCGGTTCTATTATGCGGACTGGTACATTTATATGATGATGGCCGTGAACGGATTCATCTACACGATGATTGGCGCCCTGTGCGGCGTATGGCTGGGGAGACGCCTGGCAGACGTGGGGAGTGACTGAAAAATGAGCGCCATTCTGCACTGCGACAACCTTTCCTTTACCTACAAAACTCGTTCCGAACCCAGTATCTCCGGAATCAACCTGCGTATTGAGCCGGGGGATTTCATCCTCTGCACCGGCGCGACAGGCTGTGGGAAAAGTACACTGCTGAAGGCGTTGAACGGACTGATTCCCCACGAGATTGGCGGATGCCTGACCGGACGGGTTCTGGTGGACGGAGTGGATTCCCGGGGCGCTTCGGTGGCCGAGCTCAGCCGGACGGTGGCACTGATGTTTCAAAATCCGGACGATCAGATTTTCTCCACAACCGTGGCGGACGAGGTTGGCTTTGCTTTGGAGAATCTGGGCATGCAGCCTCCGGAAATAGCGGCGCGGGTGGCGGAAACTTTGGCTTGGGTTGGTCTGGCCGGCAGGGAGAAAATCAGCGTGCATGCCCTATCCGGCGGGGAAAGGCAGCGACTGGCGCTGGCGGCTGTGCTGGCCGTGCGACCGAAAGTATTGGCGCTGGACGAGCCGATCAGTCAGCTTGATCCTCGGGGGGCTGTGGAATTGCTGGCGGTGCTGGAAAAACTGAACCAGGAGCACGGCGTTACAGTCATTGTGGTGGAACACCGCCTGCATGAGGTGATGCCCTTGTGCCGCCATGTCATGGTGATGGAGGAAGGAAAAGTTGCTTGGTTTGGCAGTCGGGAGGAAGCGTTTCGCGCCCCGGAGGTGTTTTTGCGCCTGGGTCTGCGGATTCCCCAGACGATCCATATTTGTTATCGTCTCGGCATTCCGGCGGTGACGGCGGCGCTTGCCGATACGGTGGAACGCATTCGCTGCGAATATCCGAACAGCGGGTTCAGGCAAGCGACTATTTCGGAACCATGCCATCCATCTGGATTTGCTGCAACGCCATTTCTCAATGTGCAAAAGCTGGAGTTCCACTATGAAATGCAGGGAAGAAAAATCTTGAGCGATATCAACTTGGCCGTGCCCCAAGGCCAATTTGTCGCGCTGATGGGCAACAACGGCGCGGGAAAATCGACGCTGCTGCAGCATATCTGCGGATTGCTGCCTCCCCAGTCGGGTCAGGTGTCGATCAGTGGAAAAATGGTGCGGGGGTTGGACCGGCGGGTTGGCATGGTCATGCAAAATCCGGACCTGATGCTGTTCAACTCAACAGTTGAATCGGAGGTAAACTTTGGACGTCGCCAGGACCGAGGTGCTGGGGCGGAAGATTCCTGGCGCGATATTCTGGAACGGATTGGCCTGACCGGTCTGGAAAAACGATTTCCCCTTGCGTTGAGTCAGGGGCAGCGAGTTCGCGTGGCCATTGCCTCTGTGCTTGCCTGCCGTCCGGAGCTGTTTCTGCTGGATGAACCGACTACCGGGCAGGATTTGGGCCATATCGACGATATCATCGCTTTGCTGCAGGACTATGCGGCGCAAGGCGGGACGGTCATTCTCTGCACGCACGACACGGAGGTGGCGGCCCGTTATGCCGAGAGGATCGTGGTGATGTCCGACGGCAGGATACTGGCGGATGCGCCGCCCCGGGAAATTTTTGCGCGGGAAGAAATTTTGGCTGTCGCCGGTCTGCGGTCACCGTTGGCCTTTCGGGTGGCCCGGGAGCTTTACGGCGGCGACGCGCTAAGCGTGGAGGAGGTGGTCGGCGATGTACAACAGGCAAATATGGGAAGCGAGCGCCTCTGACAGCCTGATTCACAGGATCGACGTACGGACCAAACTGGTGATGCTGGCGGCGGTGATGCTGGCTTCTTTGTGCGTGGATGGGCCCCGGATTTTGTTTTTGCTTTTCCTGCTGGCCTTGAGTCTGCACGGTGTCGCCCGTTCGTCGCTGGCGCGGTGGAAGTTGCTGATGCTGTTTTTGCTGGTGGGAATCTGGGGAGCGATGGCGAGCCAGGCCCTGTTCTATAATCAGGAGCCCCGTACTCTGGTTGCCTGCATCCTTCCCCCCTCGACTCCCTGGATCGGCGAATGGACCGGCGGGATATTCATTTATCGGGAAGGGCTGGAACATGGAGCCATACAGGCGCTGCGATCCGGGACCATGCTGACCTGCGGTTTGTTGCTTTGCTGGACCACCGACCCCCGGCAACTGCTCCAATGTTTCCGGCAGTGGGGCATGCCCTATGAAATCGCCTTCATGCTCATTACCAGCCTGCGGTTTCTGCCGGTCATCTTTCAGGAAACGGCCATTGTGATCACCGCCCAAAGGCTGCGGGGGTTCGAACCGTTGCGCTCCTTGTCGCCGCTTCGCTGGCTGCGGACGGCATTCCATGTTTTGTTTCCGATATTGGCCCGCACACTGCGCCGGGCGGCGACGCTGGCCTTGTCGGTGGAAAGCAGGGGGTTTGGACGAAGGGGAATGGTCGCAAACTTGCCGTCCTGGCCGCTGGGAGAGAAGATTGGCTGTGGGATGGCATTGAGCTTTATTTCCTTGTGCGTTGTTCTAAAATCGCTGTACTGGCTGCAGTTTAACGGGATTGTCTATTTTGCCGGGTTGCGGGGCGTCTATGACGCGATGGCGGGCTGGATGTGAAGACGATGAAAAGCAAAGTGTTGACGGGTCTATTGATTGGCGTTTTTTTCTTCAGCCTCCTGGGTCTGGCAGTACACATATTTCCGGAGTTGCTGCCTGCGAAGGTCAAGCCTGCCGATGGCTATGCACCCAGCCGCACCGGCCGCTATGAAAAGGTAGCGGAAGTTTCTCTCGGTAAAGTGGAAATTCGCGGCTATCAACAGATGGGTTCCACTCCGGGATTGGTGAGGATTGCTCCTGTGGGAGAGAAGATCGTCGTCGGGACGGAAAACGGCGATGTTCTAATGCTGGACTGGCAGGGCAATCGATTGTGGCAGCGCCAAATCGGGCTGGGCAAAATCAGCGCCCTGGAATTTTCCCGCGATGGCCGGACGGTTTTTATCGGCGAGAACAGCCAGCAGGGTGCGGTCATCTGTGTGGACGCAGCTTCCGGTGCAGAACGCTGGCGGCGGGCCAGCGCCGAAGAACTGGGCGTCGATATCCGGCAAAAAACATTTCCCGGAATCATGTACATGACCGACGATGCCAAGGGAAACCTCTATGCGGTCGCGCTGCGTTCGGTCCGGCAAGCCGGCGGACAGACCGAATACTTCAGCCGGATTTACCGGTTTGACCCGCAGGGGAACGTTGAGCTGCTGCCGCGAGATCAAAATATGGATGTGTGGGTCAGTTGCATCAGTGTGGACGAGGCAGGCCGCGAGCTTGTATTTGCCACGTCCGATTATGCGCCGGGACGGGCCCGGCGCTACGCGCACAATATATACGCGCTGGAGACCGGAACAGCGAAGGAGCTTTGGCATGCGGATATTCCGACCATTGCACCCTATGAGCGCACTAACATGCGGTTTGGACCGGAGATTTCACCGGATGCCGGTGCGGTGGCCGGAATTGCTTCGGATGGCCGGGCATTCTTTTTTGCCGGAACAGGCCAGTTGCAATGGACCCGTTCCCTCAGCCATCCGCAGAAGGTTCAGGGCATATATGTGAATGCGACGGGGTTGCATGTCCGCCATCTGGGCGAATATGTGGCATTTACAACAGGCAATACCTATAATCGGGCCAACTGGCAACTGTCGACGCCGGTGGAACATCCGCAGAGCAACAATGTGTTTTTGTTTGACCGGACCGGGCACCTGGTCAAACGGCGTAAGATGGGCGGCATGCTGGAACATATGGCAACGTCGCGGAATGAACTGGCGGTGGCGGTGGGACGCAACATCCGCTCGAAAGATCCCGGTGTGCATGGATTGGCTTTGTTGTCTGTTCCCGAGCTGGATTTGCTGGACATGCTGCCAACGGACGGCCCTTGCGTGGCTCTTGCCACCAATGCGGACGCCACGCGGCTCGTAGCCATGGAAGCGCCGCTGCAACTGGAAAACGGCGAAGTGGTCGGCAGTTATCGCGTTCATATATGGAGAAGCAAGTAGTCGCGACAATAGCAGCACAAATGAGGCGAAATAATG
>CAZXCC010000226.1:0-5025 GCA_964638945.1 uncultured Veillonellaceae bacterium
GGGGGGCGGCTGTGAATTGGCAATGGCATGTGATATCCGCATTGCCTCGGAAAAAGCAAAGTTCGGTCAGCCGGAGGTAACGCTTGGAATTATTCCGGGTTTTGCCGGAACACAACGCTTACCTCGCCTGGTTGGCAAAGGCATCGCCAAAGAATTGATTTATACCGGAGATATGATTGATGCACAGGAAGCATTGCGCATCGGGCTGGTCAACAAGGTTGTGGCGGCGGAAGAATTGCTGCCGACAGCGAAGGCCATGGCGCAGAAGATCATGTCGAGAGGCATGTTTGCTGTCCAGACTGCCAAAGTGGCCATCCATCATGGCCTGAATACCGATCTGGCAACAGGGTCGGCTTATGAAGCTTCGCTTTTCGGCGTGACATGCGCGACGGAAGATAAAAAAGAAGGTATGACCGCATTCGTTGAGAAAAGAAAAGCCTCGTTTGTCGGAAAGTAAAGTGCTTTAAGAAGACCCCTGTATGTTTTTTCCATGCAGGGGTTTTCTTAGGAGAAGTGGAGGAACTGAATCATGCCAAACTTTGCCCCCTTGAAGAAGAGTGGAAGTGTTTTGGTTGTCGTGGATATTCAGGAAAAACTTCTGCCGGCAATTCATGAATGCCAAAAAGTGCTGGAGCGATCGGTGAAAATTGTCAAAGGGGCTAAAATTCTTGGCGTACCGGTTGTTTTTACGCAACAGTACACAAAGGGACTTGGAGAAACGCACGCCGACCTGCGAAGCGTGATGCCTGCGTTTGAGTATATCGAAAAAACCCAGTTCAATGCTTTTGACGTACCGGAATTCGACGAGAAAATAAGGGAATTGAAGGCGGAAACGTTAATTATCATCGGGACGGAAGCGCATATCTGTGTTTGCCAGACTGCCCTGGAAGGCTTGCACCGCGGCTATGGAGTGCATGTTCTGGCAGATGCGGTGGGTTCCCGGACTACAGCCAACAAGGAAATCGGTCTTGCGCGAATCCGGCAGGCCGGTGGTATCATCAGCGCTTCGGAACTTACACTTTATGAATGGGTGAGCCGGGCTGATGGAGACGATTTCAAGGTGATTTTGCCATTGGTGAAATAGAGCACGGTAAAGATTCCGGCGTGATGGGAGAGGAACGAGCATGGCATGCGTGCCTGAAATGGAAATACAGGAAAGAATAGGCAGTCTGCAGAAATTGCTTGTTGCCGAAGGGGTCGATGCGGCGCTGATCACCCAAAATGCCGATCTGTTCTATTTTACTGGTGCTGTAAACAGGGCGTATTTTTATATTCCTGCCGTGGGAGAGCCGATATTGTTTATTGCCCGTGGCGCAGAGCGTCTGCACGATGAAACGACAGTCCGTCGGGTGGTTGTGTTGAATCACGTAAAAGAGATGCCTTCGGCATTGAGGCAAATGAATTGTCTTTTTCCTGAACGTCTGGGCGTGGAGAGCGATGTGGTACCGGCATCGCTCTTTTTTCGCTATGAAAGTATTTTTTCTCCGGCCCGACTTGTGGATGTCAGTGCTTTAATAAGACGGGTCAGATCGAAAAAGTCAGCATGGGAAATTGAAAAAATCAGAGATGCTTGCAAGATGGGGCGCTCAATTTTTAATTTCGTGGAAAATGCCTGGACGGAAGGCCTGACTGAATTTGAATTATGCGGGAAAATCGAGTCTTTTGCCCGAAAAATAGGACATCCTGGGCTGATGCGCGCGCGAGGCTACAACCAGGAAATGTCTTATGTTTTGATTCTTTCGGGTGTTGACGCGGTGCTGCCGAGCTATAACAGCGGGCCTTTGGGCGGGAAGGGGGCAACTGCTGCCTTTCCCTATGGACCATCAAACCGTTGCATAATGCGTAATGAACCGGTGATTGTGGATCAGTCGCCATGGGTTGAGGGATATATGGCTGATATGACACGGGTGTTTGTCAGGGGCAATTTACCGGTACACATGTGTCAGGCGTATGAAACGGCGCGAATAATTCAGGAAATGATAGTAGAGAAGGCTCGTCCCGGAGCGGTCTGTTCGGAACTTTGGTCGGCTGCGCGACAAATTGTCCGCACCCATGGCTTCTGTGAACATTTTATGGGGATGATGCGACAAGTTTCTTTTGTTGGGCATGGGGTCGGTTTGGAAGTGGATGAGTGGCCGGTAATCGGTCCGGGTGCGGATGCTGTTTTGGCTGAGGGAATGGTTTTGGCAATTGAACCGAAATTTGTGTTTCCGGATGGAGCGGTCGGGCTGGAAAATACATTTGTTGTAGGAAAAAAAGGATTAGAAACATTGGTGGATATGGATGACGAGATTCGACAGCTGAGGGGGTATTGAATTGGAATTGATTCAAGCTATCCGTGAGCGGCGTACCATTCGTAAATTCAAACCGGACCCTGTGCCGCCGTCATTGCTGGAATCTTTGATTGAGGGGGCCATGTGGGCGCCTTCGGCAATGAATACACAGCCGTGGAAGTTTATTGTACTGACGGGTCCGGCAAAAGACGGTTTGATTGCGATTGCGGAAGGCTGTATCGAAAAACTTGATTTGCGCATGCAAACGCTGTTCAATGACAAGATGCGGACTTTGGTGCGAGGATATTTTAAGGATTTTGGCGGGGCTCCGGCTGTTGTTGCGTTGGTTTCGCATCTGCCTGCGGAAGAAGTGTATCAACGGGGAAGTATCTATTCCTCTTGTGCGGCGATGCAAAATTTTTTGTTATTGGCGCATGAGGCCGGGTTGGGCGCATGCTGGATGACAGGGCCTTTGTGGGTTGAAAATGCTGTCCTGGAATACCTGGGTTGTCCGGAATACGGATTGGTTGGACTTACACCGGTAGGGTGGCCCGATCAGAATCCGCCGGTGCCACCGCGGAAACAGAAAACAATTGAATGGCGAAACTGATGTCATAAAGCATCGCTATATGCGGTAAAGCATCGGACCTTGGCAAAGGCCAAGCGCTAGCAAGAATAGTCTGACTCTTCCGAATTAAAAAACACACTGATTCAGGCGAGAATCGATGCATTTATGCATCGATTCTCGCCTGAATATTTGGGACAAATTGTCTTAAACGCCTAAAAATCAAGGTTGGCATGACAAATGCAATATAAAAGGATGCGAGGAAGCAAAAAGGTAGTATGAAAATGTTTGTTCTGTTTTTCACAAAGCGACCTCGGTAACCATTAAAAATTAAGGGGGAGAATTGATGGACGGGATCAGCGAACAGCAAAGACAAAAGGTGCTTAGTTATCGTTGGGTATGCCTGGTGACATTATGGTTGGTTTACTTTTTCGTGTACTTTGATCGTGTAGCACCGGCCGTGGTTGCGCCGGAACTGATGAAGGCTTTCAATATCAGCGCTGCAAGCATGGGGCTTTTGTCTGCGGCATATTTCTATCCGTATGCGGCTATGCAGATTCCTTCCGGAATTTTGGCCGATTTTCTGGGGCCACGGTTATCGGTAACGATTTTTTTCATCATTGCCGGTATTGGAACGGCATTGTTCGGTATGGCGCAAACTTATGAATGGGCAATTGTTGGACGGGTTTTGATGGGAGTCGGAGTTGCCGTTGTATACATCCCCATCATGAAAATCCAGGCTCAATGGTTCCGGCCCTACGAATTTGCCACACTGACAGGAATCCTGTTGACGGTCGGCAATGTCGGGGCACTGGGTGCTGCAGCTCCTTTGGCAGTTTTTGTTGGCGCAACAGGCTGGCGGGCTGCATTCTACTACCTTGGCGCTGCTTGTGTTGTTCTGGCAGTTGTGACCTATATCTTCGTGCGCAATAAGCCGCAGGATATGGGACTGCCCAGTCTGAACGAAGTGGACGGGATCCAAGTTTCGGCTGCGGAACAGGCGGCAGATGATGCGATCGGTTTTAAAGAAGCTCTGAGAATGTCGGTAACAAACTGGAATTTCCGCTGGCTGGCCGTATATGCATTTGTTGTATATGGACCGATGATGGGATTCCAGGGACTTTGGGCCGTACCGTACATGATGGACATTTTAGGTTTCACGAAACAGGTTGCTGCGAATGTGGTTTCCTGGTGGGCTATCGGGATGATCGTTGGGTGTCCGCTTGCCGGCATTATCTCAGACCGCATCCTGAAGAGCCGCAAGAAAGTCGTTATCGGAGGCGCAATTGTCTACACTCTTGGCTGGCTCTTCATCAGTATGAATCCAACCGGCTGGAGTGTGACCACGATGTCGGCGTTCTGTTTCTTCATGGGTGCTTTCGGCGGCGTATACATCACGAACTATCCGCATATTTCCGAGAGACTGCCCCGCAAAGTCGTCGGAACGGCGATCGGCGTCTTCAACCTGTTCTACTTCGTTGGCGGAGCATTCTATCAACAGTATATGGGACGGATTCTGGACGGATATGGCAAAGTGGGTGGAAAATTTCCGGCTGATGGTTATGCAGGAACGTTTTGGCTTTGTTTCTGGGGGATGGTCATAGGCACGGCAGTCCTATTCTTCACCGTGGAATCCTTTGTACCCAAACCCGTTGCTGCCAAACCGGCCGAACAGAAAGCCTGATTTTTTTGGAGCATGTGTATTAAGTTCAGGAGGTGAAGATACATTGAAGAACAAGGTAATGACGGCGGAAGAATCGGTAAAATTGATCAAACCGGGAGCAACAGTGGCAATCAGCGGGTTCATAGGCATGGGACACCCCGAGGAAATTTCCAAGGCGGTGGAAGAGAGTTTCCTGAAAAATGGAGTTCCCAACAATATTACTCTCGCTTATGGTGCATCGCAAAATGACGGAAAATCGAACTGGGGCCTGAACCGTTGGTGCAAAGAAGGTCTGATTTCAAAAATCATCGCAGGGCATTTCAATCTGCAGCCGGATATGCCCAAGCTGATCAATCAGGAGAAGGTTGATGCCTATGCAGTTCCCCAAGGCGTCATGATGCACCTGTTCCGGGCCATCGGCGGCAAAAAGCCAGGGGTCATAACCCATGTCGGTCTGAAGACCTTTGCCGATCCCCGGGAAACCGGCGGACGTCTGAATAACCGTTCCAAAGAAGAAATCGTCA
>CAZXCC010000227.1:0-4945 GCA_964638945.1 uncultured Veillonellaceae bacterium
GCAGGGCGTTATAAGCTCCACCATTTAGCGGCAAAGCTCCTACCACTTCGGAATAAATGCTCCGATAAAAATACAAGACAGCGGACACAAGCAATAGGGATACCCAGGCCCACTTGCCGGCATAGACTACCGAAAGCGCAGATACATAGAGGCAAGAGGAGGTGATATCGTTGCCGCATATGGCAGTCGCGGCAAATTCTTTTAAAGCGCCTTTGCTATGAAGTCCCATGATTGCCTCCCCATGAAAAACTTTCCGGCTTCCCCCGATAGAACTATCTGGTTACTGATCCGCAGGCGCTTGGCCGCGTTGACTTGTTTTGTTTATGTACATCTGACTGTCCGCCTCAGCAAGAAGTTTTTGCAAAGCTCCTTTGTCAGGCTTGTTGCAGTGCGCAACCCCAATACTGAAGGATAGCGGGTAAGGCTTATCCCATGTTTTCCGTCTTTCAAGCAGATGATGGTTCAACCGCTCCAGCATGGCGCCTTCTCCATCATCGCCGCGTTGAATGCTCAATACCGCAAACTCGTCGCCGCCCAGTCTGCCGACGATATCCGTCTGCCGGAACGACAACTTTAACAGCGCTGCTGCCTCCCGAAGAATGTAGTCTCCCTCCTCATGCCCCCAGGAATCATTGATCCATTTCATATGGTCGATATCGAGATACATCAGATAGACCGGCGTATTCAGACGAATTGCCAAATGGATCTCCTGCTCGGCATAACTGAAAAAGCCGCGGTGATTATAGATGCCGGTAAGCGAATCAATCAACGAAATCTCTCGCAGCTGTTTGCGCAAGCGATGGCGTTCAATAGCGTTGAATATTGTTTTTCTGAGCAAGTTGACAGAGAGATCATCCACCTGTAGAACTTCTTGTATGCCAACTTCAAAAAAGCGTTTGGACTGATGGCTCTTTTGCCGGTGAGCAATAATCAAACAGGGGTATTCCCTTGTCAGATCTTTTATCCATTGTTCCGCGTTATGCGCCCCGATAATGTTGTCATCCAAAAAAACAATTCTTTCTTTGGGAGACGGCTGCATCTGCCGAACAGCCGGATCATCATCAGTCACGCAATTGATATTTTTTCGGGAGCATCCCATTTGTACCAACATGGCAACCAGCAAGTCACTGAGAAGATCAAGTTTGAAAATGGTTACGGAAATATTTTTCATGCGAACATGCCCCTCACTGTCGTTCCTCTTTTACCCTCTTCACCATGGTAAGTCAAATTCCTTTTGACCGACTTCACTTATATACAAATACAATAACCAGACGGCAATCGATGGGGTTAAAAATAGCTGGAAAGCATTCCTCATTCCAGCTAACAGTCTAAGTACTAAAAAAGTTTTTGTTGCAAAACTTCCTTTCACTCTTACCTGTTGATTACTTGGCCACCAATACAGGCATCTGCGCTAACGTAACCAGATTTTTTGTCACACTTCCTACCATGAGCTCGCTAAGGAGACCTTTTCCCAGAGTACCGGCGACAATGATCTCCGCCCCTTGATCTTCCGCACAGCGAATAATGGTTTCTGCAATATTTGAGCCGGTCAAAAGCGTTGTCTCGACTCTCACTCCGCCAGCCGCACCAATGGATTTGGCCTCTTCCAGCATGGCATTCACCGCATTATCGAGTTCGCTCATATGAGAGCCTATTTTCACCTCGGTCCCAGGCTCAATCTTACTGTAAAACACCGCCAGATCCACTGGATCAATCACTTTTGCAACCAAGATTTCCGCCCCGATGCTCTTGCCAAGATCAACAGCCAGAGCCAAGGCTTTTTTGGCATGCATCGAACCATCGTAGGCAACAAGAAGCTTTTTCGGACAAGCCGTTTCGCGTTGATCGGTCACGATCATGACCGGAACCTTGGAGAGTGCGACCAAACTGCTGGTCACACTCCCTACCAGCAGTTTTTCCAGCAAATGATGTCCCTTCGTGCCGGCAATAACCAGAGAAACTCTGTTTTGGCTTGCATAGTCCAGCAAAGTCGCCGCCACCGGACCCTTGAGCATTTTTGTCCGAATCGTAATGTTGCAGGAATCCGCTTTGAATTTTTTTATGTCCTCCATCATTTGATGGTCTGCCTTTTCCATCTCGGCAAACTGCTCGGCAATTTGCGTCGTAATATTATAATCACCGCTGGTGTAATGGCGAACAATTGGCTCAAACACTTTTGCTACTTCAATTTCAGCGCCAGTCTGGCAACCAAGAGCAATCGCCCAATCCAATGCCGTCTTGCTATGCGGCGACCCATCGTATGCCACAAGGTATTTCAGTGAATTTCCCATCGTCATGCACCTCTTTCTGTATCTCATAATTATAAATATTTACTTTGGTATTTTTCTTATCTTCGACAGATATCACCCCGGCTCCTTTATCCATATCACAGAAACAACTGTCAATCATATGCTTTCGCAACCTGCTCTCTCCAGTATACATTTGCTTGTCCTGATGAATCCTTCTATAATTGACATAATAAGTGTTTTCCATACCGTTCCAAATCCATGTGTTTTTTTAATTCCCATACGCTGTATTTCCATTGGTTTTCTTTTTAACCCGATCATAGATAAAGGCTTGTTTTTATTGTTTGAAGGAGGTGTTGTCTTTGTCTTTGAGTAGCTCACCACAGTTGTCCTGGCCCTTGCAGCAGCGTGCCGATCAGTCTCAAGTTCTCTTTGTTGCGGCAGATTGCTTTACCGAAAACACGATGCAGCATAATGAAATTGTCGTAATTACCGATGGTTGGCAAGATGGCTCGATTGCGTCCGTACTGCGCGGCGGCATCAACGCGCAGGCGACACTGGAGATCTTAAGTCGTTCAGGTGTCAGTGCTTTGAAAATGTATCATCTGGAAGAACGGGTTACCGCCCTGGAAGAAATGTTTCTTTCTTCCGTCGTCATGCCTGCCCAGTCGTTGTTTGACAGTGTGGATGTCGCCTGGCGCAGAGACCCTTCCTTGTTCGAGTTAATCAAAACTATCGGCAAGGATTATTCCATGCTTTTTTTAGGCGCACCGCTTGCGGCCTCGGAGATCATGCCGTTGTATCACAAAATCAAAGAAGTATATTCCGGAAGCGTCACCATTGTACGTGGCCCCGTGACGGAACTCGCCCTGGACGATAGTGATGAAATCAATCGATGGGTCCGGGAGCGCACTTTCGACGCGTCCGACTTCTCACTCCCTGCCATACTGCGCACATATAAACAGAAATTGGGCAAAAAAATCGCTGTCCTTCTTCCGAGCCTAAATGAAGAAAAAACTGTCGGCAACGTCATCAAGACGGCCTTGGAAGTCAAAGAAGCCGGCTTGATCGATGAAGTCATCCTCATTGATTCTGCTTCAACCGATGCAACTGTATCGATCGCAAACTCTTTTGGCATTCCGGTCTTCCTGCATCCGGAAATCCGTCCCGACCTCGGTAGCTATCGCGGCAAAGGAGAGGCCATGTTCAAAAGCCTTTTTGTCACAGACGCAGAAATTGTCGCCTGGGTAGATACGGATATTGAGAGTATCGCTCCTCGTTTTTTCTATGGATTGCTGGGCCCGTTGTTGACCGATCCGGCCTTGAAGTTTTCAAAAGGATATTTTTCTCGTCCTATTAGGATCGGCTCTTCAGGCGTAGAGCTTGGCGGCGGCCGTGTGACCGAAATTTTGGCCCGTCCCTGGCTAAACGCCTTCAATCCGGAATTGTCCGGTTATATTCAACCTTTGGCAGGTACTGTCGCGATTCATCGCGACCTGGTCATGAAGATGAAATTGCCGGTAAATTATGGAATCGAAGCGGCCATGCTGTTGCAGGCGGTGCGGGACGCGGGTCTTTGGGCCACTTGTCAAGTCAATCTGGGAGAAGTTGTGCACAGATCCAAAGATGTCGCCGGCCTCAGCGAAATGTCGTTTCAGATCATCCAGGTCTTAGCCAGCATGGCTTCGAACAACTCTGATACCCCTGTTAACGATTTGCTGCGCAGGGTTCACTCGGCACATGGCAATTTTATGATCAGCAGCAAGCGATTCCGGACTGTTTGGCGATGCTTTACTCCAAATACCGGAGGTTGATATGGAAAGGGAGATAGTTATGGTGCTGGCGCCTCACCCCGATGATGCCGTCATCGGGTGCGGGGGGGCACTAATAAAACAGTTAAAAAAGAATCGGCAAATCACGGTTTATTATATGACCTCCGGTGAAAATGGCTCCAGCGAAATTTCACCGAATCAATTAGCTTTCCTACGGGAAGAGGAGGCAAAATCCGGTCTCGCATCCTTAGGCCAAATTTCTTGCGTCTTTTTGCATCTTCCTGACGGAGATGTACAAGCCACTTCCGAAAACATTCAGCGAATTGCTATGATACTCAGGCAAGAACGTCCTTGCTATCTCTACTTCCCGCACCTCTTGGAACGGCATCCGGATCACCGAGCTACCGCAGAAATTGCACAGGCGGCTATTTTGCGCGCAGAATCACCGCAACACATCGGCGTTGCAGATTCTTCCTGGAGTCCAAGGTTTGCGCTCGCCTACGAAGTGGGTACGCCTATGCAAAATTATAATTTTGTCGAAGATATTTCTACTGAGATATCGCAAAAAATCGCGGCTCTTCAAATGCACCGGACACAATTAAACAACCTTGATTATGCTGACGCTACGCAAGGATTGAACCGCTTCCGGGGTGTGATGAGCCAAAAAGGGAAGTACTGCGAAGTGTTTCAAATCACGCACTGCAATCTGCATTCAATTTGATTAACAAGTTCTTCCTGCTTCAGCTTTGCAATTCCCTTGACAAGATATTCGATTGACTGGTATGATCAAATCCTAACCATATAAGGTCGATTGCTTTGGAGGAGTCTGTCAAACAGGCTACCTCTTTTTATTTTGTCCTTTTCCGAATCAATATTATGCGGAGGTATGTATGCTGGGTCATTACATTCCAGTTTGGAGCGTCATTC
>CAZXCC010000228.1:0-1606 GCA_964638945.1 uncultured Veillonellaceae bacterium
CAGGGACCGGGCCGCCTTGACTAACGAAGTTCAGCAATATATAATGATTCTCGAAAGCGGCTATTTTTATTGTTTCGATGGGCCTGTTTCGCAGACTCTCAGATGGAGGCGATTCAATGCGGTATTGTAATTTTGAGGCCCTGACCGATGAAGAAATTGTTTTGGACGCAAAAGACAATGACAATGAGGATGCGCTTGTATACCTGATCAACAAGTACCGAAATTTTGTCAGAGCCAAAGCACGGTCCTATTTTTTGATAGGCGCGGAGCGCGAGGATATCATTCAGGAAGGCATGATCGGTCTATATAAAGCGATTCGGGACTTTCGCAATGACAAGTTGTCTTCTTTCCGGGCATTTGCGGAGTTGTGCGTTACCCGCCAGATTATCACTGCGATCAAAACAGCAACTCGTCAGAAACACATTCCGCTGAATTCTTATGTTTCCCTGAACAAACCGATTTATGACGAGGATTCCGACAGGACGCTGCTTGATGTGTTGTCCGGTTCGAAAATATCTGACCCGGAAGAACTGGTTATCAGTCGGGAAGAGTTTATCGACATTGAGGAAAAAATGGGGGAAATTCTTAGCGATCTCGAGTGGAAAGTCCTGATGTCGTATCTTGATGGCAAGTCGTATCAGGAAATCGCAGTGGAATTGACCCGGCATGTGAAATCGATAGACAATGCGCTGCAAAGAGTGAAACGGAAACTGGAACGTTATTTGGATAATCGTTCGGATGATCTGGATATCCGCGGAGTCTATAAAAGTTTGGCCGGTCTGAACAAGGAATTGCAAAATGAATTGCAGACTTATGATGACCTCAATGATTAGTTTTTGATCAATTAAAGAGCGAGACCTGATGCAGGTTGTCGCTCTTTAATTTTTTTTTTCGGCCGGGAGGGGTTTCTTGGTCAGACGGCGAAAAAAGATACACCGAATCAATGATGCTGAAGAAATGGCGAGGAGGCCGCTGGCGATGATTATTCAACAAATCGTCGAGACCGTCCGCGAGGGGCAAAAATCGGCAGAATGCCTGGTGCTTTTGGTGGGTCGCCCAGGAAGCGGCAAAAGCAAACTGCTACGGGAGCTTTCCTCAATCCGGGGCTGGCAGTATGTGAACTGCCGTACTTTTTTGTCAGAAGAACTTTTGGAAATGGTCCCGAAAATGCGTGCGCAGGAAGCTCCCAGACTCATTACAGGGGCATTGGAGGCGCTGAAGCCTGAAGTGGTCGTATTGGACGATTTGCAGGTTTTATTTGCACCCGTATTGCAAGTGGACCCTTTGAACCTTCTAAAACATCTAAGCCGCAAATTTTCCGTCGTCGCTGCCTGGCCCGGCCAATTCGATGGAACGAAGCTTTTTGCGGCAACAAGCGGACAGCCGGAACCCAGGGTATATGATGCGAAAGGGCTAACCATAGTTCAAATAGAATAAGCATGATATGAAAAATAATCATATGAATGAACAGGGAGGAAGCGACGATGTCGGAAATCCATACCATAGGCGTTTTGACAGGCGGTGGAGATTGTCCGGGACTGAATGCCGTGATTCGTGCAGTGGTGCGAACCGCTCTTGGCAAAGGAATGACCGTGAAGGGGATTCA
>CAZXCC010000228.1:1706-4926 GCA_964638945.1 uncultured Veillonellaceae bacterium
GCCAGTTGGGCGCTTGACCGTCTCCACACCACTGCGGAATCCCATCATAGAGTGATGCTTCTTGAAGTCATGGGAAGATATGCGGGATGGATCGCCCTGCATGCGGGAATGGCAGGCGGAGCGGATATTATACTGCTTCCTGAGATTCCGTACAAGATGGATGTGGTGATCCGCAAGCTCCGGGAGAGGGTCGAACACGGGAAGCGTTTCAGCATCATTGTAGTGTCCGAAGGGGCTGTCCCCGTAGGCGGCGAACTGACGGTGAAGCGCATCGTCGCAGATAGTCCGGAAAAAATCCGGCTGGGCGGCGTGGGGGAAAAACTGGCAGTGGAAATTGAAAACCGCACGGAAATTGAGTCGCGGTGCACAGTGCTTGGGCACTTGCAACGAGGCGGAACCCCGACGGCATACGACCGGGTGCTGGCAACCCGCTATGGCGCCGAGGCGGTGGAGTGCATCTGCAGGGGTGAATTCGGCCGGATGGTGGCCTTGCAAAAGAATCAGATCACATCGGTTCCAATCTCTGATGTTGTTGGAAAACCGCACAATGTACCGTTGGACGACCAATTGCTCTTGGCCGGACGAGGGCTTGGCGTATGCTTTGGGGATCAGTAAGCCGTCTGCGTGCCAAACTGCCGGCAAGTTCATTGATTGAGTGGGAGGAATGGATATGGCTGTAGTAATCGGACAGAAAGCCCCGGATTTTTGTATGGAAACCACAAAAAATCTTGACACTCTCGAACATAAGGCAAAACTCTCGGATTATCTGGGAAAATGGTTGGTACTGTTCTTTTATCCGCTGGATTTTACTTTTGTATGTCCCACGGAAATTCGCGGTTTTAATACGCGGCTTGGCGAATTTAACGAGCTGAATACGGAAGTGTTGGGTGCAAGCACGGACAGCGTTTTTTGCCACCGGGCCTGGATCCGGACGCCGGTTTCCGAAGGCGGGCTGGGCGGATTAACGTATCCGCTGGCTTCCGATATCACGAAACAGGTATCGCGTGACTACGGCGTATTGATTGAGGACAAGGGCGTTGCTCTTCGGGGCCTGTTTATCATCGACCCGGAAGGAATTTTGCGGTATCAGGTGGTATGCGATCTGAACGTGGGGCGCAGCATCGACGAAACGCTACGGGTATTGCAAGCTTTGCAGTCGGGCGGCCTGTGTCCGATGGAATGGCATCCTGGAGACCAGACTCTATAGAGCCTATTTGAGGGACATGTAGTTGTGGCTGTCCTCCGGGAAGAGGGCAGCCATTTCTGTTTGACATTTTCGGGCGAGAAATCGTCTGGTTGATACTATTGAAGATTTGTGGGGGTGCACAATGTTTAAATCTTTTGCGGAAATCATTGCTTCTGCGCGGCAAAAAGAGAAAGGCAAGATTGCAGTGGCAGCTGCGGCGGACGCCGATGTCCTGACGGCTGTGCATGCGGCAAAAAATGAAGGCATAGCGGATGCGGTCCTGGTAGGCGATTCCGGTCTGATTCGCGATATTTGCAGGCAAAACTCCATTCCTGTGGACTGTTTCGAAATGGAACACGTGCCTGATGTAAAGCTGGCGGCAAAACGAGCGGCAAAACTGGTCCGTGAAGGCCAGGCACAGGTTATGATGAAAGGTTTGGTCGGAACTGCCGATTTTATGCGGGCTGTGTTGGACAAAACCGATGGATTGGGTAGCGGCCGGTTGATATCCCATGTTGCGGTTTTTGAAGCTGCCGGCTATGACCGCCTGATGATGTTGAGCGATGCTGCGATCAATATCACGCCGGATCTTGGACAGAAGGTTCAAATCATCGAAAATGCGTTGCAGGTTGCAAGAGCATTGGGGAACAAAAAGCCGTACGTGGCTATGCTGGCTGCTGTGGAAACGGTGACATCCGCCATGCGGGCCACGGAAGAGGCCGCAATTATTTCAAAAATGGCAGAACGGGGCCAAATCAAAGGCTGTTTCATCGATGGGCCTCTTGCGCTTGATAATGCCGTTTCCCCTGTTGCTGCCGCACATAAAGGAATCGCGGGCGAAGTGGCCGGTAGAGCGGATTTGCTGATTGCGCCTGCGATTGAGGCTGGAAATGTTCTCTATAAATCGCTGAGTTATTTTGCCAATGCAAAACTTGGCGGGATTGTCGTCGGAGCCGCTGCTCCCGTAGTGATGACATCCCGCGCTGACAGCCCGCAGGCAAAGCTGAATTCCATTGCTCTGGCATTGGTTGCCGCCGGCATCAACCCATGACGGATGGAGCCGACCGGTTTTCGTTCTGCCCGAAATGCGGCGGGCGGCTGGGACTGAAATTGGTTCGCGGACACAAACGTTCTGTCTGCAATGCATGCGGTTACACTTTTTATGCAAATCCGATCGTGGGTGTCGCCGTGATTCTAAAAAATGCGGAAGGGAAGATTCTGCTTGGCAGGCGGTCCGTAAACTCCTCCTATCCGGGACTGTGGTGCATTCCCTGCGGTTATGTGGAATATGATGAAGAAGTGCGCAGTGCGGCGAAACGTGAATTTTTTGAAGAAACCGGACTGGAAGTCGAAATAGGGCCAGTATTTACCGTGCTGTCCAATTTTCATAATCCGGAAACCCATACTGTCGGAATTTGGTTTTTAGCCGATTTGCTTGGCGGTTCTTTGCAGGCAGGGGACGATCTTGATGCGGTGGGATGGTTTTTGCCGGAAAATCCTCCCCCTCTGGCATTTCCCACCGATTCTGCGGTGCTGGAAATGTTGAAGAATTAGCTTGCCGATATCAATGTGCGGGTGTATAATTTCATCTGTTGCTGAAGAACCAGCCAGGAGGGCGAAACGTTGAATGATTTCCTGATTGCTTTTATTGTCGGTGTTGTGGAGGGCGTGACTGAATTTTTGCCAGTCTCTTCCACCGGTCACATGGTACTTGTCGAAGACGCGTTGGGCTTTCACGGCGAAGCGGCATCCGTGTTTGCCGTCTTTATCCAATTGGGGGCAATTTTGTCTGTTCTGTTTCTGTATCAGGAAAAGTATAGAAGATTGATGAGGCCCAGCTCTTGGTTTCGTAAACCGGAAGGGTTTTCCGTCTGGCATGTTGCTGCTGGTATTATACCTGTCGGGCTTGTCGGCTTTGTAGCCCACGGTTTTATCAAACGGCAGCTGTTCTCTTCCTTTACCGTGATTATTGGCCTTGTGCTTGGAGCAATCCTGATGTTGGCGGCAGAGAAGCTTTGTTCACCGCCACGCACG
>CAZXCC010000229.1:0-4918 GCA_964638945.1 uncultured Veillonellaceae bacterium
TCCATCGCACTGGAACGGATGCACGCAGGGATGCAAATCACTTACCAAAACCAGCTCCTGCATGGTTTGGCTGAGACAACAACGGCTCTTGTGAGCGAATTGGACGTGGAAAAGGTTCTCCAGAACATTTTGGACAAGGCAAGAGATTTGACAGAGATTCCTCACGGCTTTGTACTAATGATCAATGAGAAGAATGTCCATGAAGTGTACTTCCAAGCAGGATATGGGCGTTATGCAGAAAAAGTCGGGCGAAGCGAAATATGGCACGGAGGCGTATTTGAAGAAGTTCTGCGAACAGGACAAATGACTGTAGTAGAAGACTATGTTAACTGGCCGCACCGAAATCATGAATCCGTGAGAGACGGTGTTACCATGTCCATGCATGCACCATTAAAAGTGGAGGGCAAAGTGATAGGCGACATCGGCTTGACAGCATATGGAGAGCCCATCACAATGAGCCCTGAAAAAATTGCCGCATTTAAACAATTTGCATCAGTAGCTTCCATTGCAGTCAAAAATGCCTTATCACACCAGAAAACAAACAAACTGGCCTTCCACGATACATTGACCGGTTTGCCAAACCGTGCTCATCTGAACCTGCGGCTGGAAGAAGAGATGAGACAGGCACGCTGCGGTGAAACTGTCGGTGCTGTGATGTTCATCGATCTGGACGACCTTAAGACGGTAAATGACCATTTTGGCCATTCTTTCGGCGATGATGTTATTATTGCCGCAGGGCAGGATATAGCCGGGGCCGTTGGTAATAACACATATGTAGCAAGGGTTGGCGGGGATGAGTTTGTGGTGATTCTGCCGGGTAAAGAGGATCTGAAGGAGATTGCGCAAATTGCCGAAAGACTTGTCGGAGCCATCCGCAAAGAATATGAAATCCGGGGTCATCGGATTCATATGTCAACAAGTGTCGGAGTAACACGATATCCTTCAGATGCACTGACGGCCGAAGATGCTCTGAAAAATGCGGACATTGCCATGTACGCAGCCAAAGCGTCAGGCAAAAGCAACTGGTGCTTCTATGAATCGAAGATGTTGAAAGACACATATGACCAGATGGTGCTGACCAACAGTCTGCGGCATGCGCTGGAGCGCGGTGAATTTTGTCTGCATTATCAGCCGCAAATCACATTGTCCGAAAAGCGAGTTGTAGGATTTGAAGCACTGCTGCGATGGAACAGCAAAGAACACGGCATGATACCGCCTGCGCGCTTTATTCCGCTGGCCGAACAAAGAGGCCTGATCCAGTCGATTGGAAAATGGGTCATCGGTGAAGCATGCCGCTTTGCCAGAAAATTGGCGGATCTGGGGCGCAAAGACATGCATGTAGCGGTGAATGTTTCGCCGAGACAACTGGCAGCCGAGGATTTTGTTCCGGCCATGCAAGGGTGCATTGTTGAATCAGGGATTGAACCGGGGCAACTGGAAGTCGAGATTACTGAAAATGTGCTGATTGAGTCCCTCGAAGAAGGAACACAAAAACTTTATTCCCTTAGTTCCCTTGGGATTCATCTATCTCTGGACGACTTTGGCACAGGTTATTCCTCTTTGACCTATCTGCGAAATCTGCCCGTGGGAACGCTCAAAATCGACAAATCTTTTATTGATAAAATTTTGGATGATAGGGTGCAGGAAGGATTTGTCCGCGCAATTATCGATATGGCTCATGTATTGGGACTGAACGTGGTAGCGGAAGGCGTGGAAACGGAACTTCAGGAGAGGAAACTGTCGGAATTCGCTTGTGACTGCCTGCAGGGCTATGTTTTCAGCAAGCCGGTTCCTCAGGAAGAGGCAATCCGTATTGCGCTTCAATCATAAATCATAAATAAAAAATAAATTTAACGAGAAAAATAAAATATGCAGGGGGTATAATCGCATGGCAAAAGCAGAAACAAACAAAAACAAATCACTGCCGGTAACAGAGCTAAATGTAAAGCAGCTGCGATTCTACTGCGACGAAAAATGCCTCAACTTTGAAACGACAGCAACCGTTGCACCCCTAGAGGGAATGATCGGTCAGGAACGCGCCGTACAGGCTGTTGAATTTGGGTTGCACACGAAAAATCCGGGCTATAACATTTTTATTTCAGGAATGGTGGGGACCGGGAAATTCACCTATGCAAAACAGGCGGTGCGCAAGCTCGCAAAAAAACAGCAAGTGCCTGAAGACTGGTGTTATGTGAATAATTTCGATGATGCCAGCCTTCCGCTGGCGATCAGCTTTCCTGCAGGCACTGGACATGTTTTTTGCAAGGAAATGGAAGAACTCCTGGAAGATTTGCAAAACGACGTACCCAAAGCCTTCAGCAGCGAGGATTACGAACGGGAAAAAAATGTGCTTATGAAAGACTTCCAGGGAAAAAGAGGAGAACTACTGGAAGAATTCGCAGAAAAGGCGGAAGGGCTTTCCGTGATGCCAAAGTGGTCAACAACTGGATTCATGGCTGTACCTCTGGTTGACGGCAATCCGATTTCGCCGGAAGAATTCGAAAAACTTGATCAGGCTCAAAAAGATGTTATCGAAACGAATATGCAGGCAGTGCATGATCTTGCAATGGATGTGGTGCGTCAAGTGCAGCATCTGGAGAGGGAAGTCAAGGAGAAAGTCCGCGAATTGGACAGTAAGGTGGGGATGTTTGTCGTAGGACATCTCATTGAGGAACTGCAGGAGAAATACAAAGACAATGCAGCAGTGAGTAAATATCTGGAAGCGATGCGCCAGAGCGTGGCCAAAAATATCAATGATTTCAAACAAGCCGCTTCAGCAGAAGAAGACGGCACTATGGCACTGTTCAGAAAAACTTCGCAGGAAGCGATGAAAGACCGATATGGCGTCAATTTGATTGTCGACAACAGGAATTGCGAGGGTTCGCCGGTCGTCATCGAGATAAATCCAAACTATTACAATCTCTTTGGCAAAGTAGAGTATGCCAGCCGCATGGGCGTGGTAAGCACGGATTTTACAATGATCAAGGCAGGGGCATTTCACTTGGCTAATGGCGGCTACCTCATCGTAGACGCCATGGATGTGCTGACGAAACCCGGAGTGTGGGACGCCATGAAACGGGTATTGAAAACAAAGAAACTATATATTGAAAGTTTGGGAGAAGAGTATGGACTTATCGCCATGGCTTCCGTAAAACCCCAGGCAATCCCGGTTGATGTGAAAGTTGTTATCCTGGGAAGTTCATATATTTATCACTTGCTGTATCAATATGACGGAGATTTTCGCAAACTGTTCAAAATTCATGCGGACTTTGATGTGGAAATGGATAACACACCGGCGAATGTTGCTAAATTGGCGGCTTTTGCCAGCGCCACCATTAAGAAAGAAAACCTCAAGGAATTTACTCGGGCTGCAATCGCCCGGATGGTGGAGCACGCTGTCCGGCTCAGCGGCAGTCAAAATAAGCTCACAACCCGTTTCAATGAAATCGTCGAGATTTTGTGCGAAGCCGATACCTGGGCTTCGATGGACGGTGCACATCTGAACGAAATTGACCATGTAAGGCGCGCTATCGAGGGAAAACGCTATCGTGCAAATAAATATGAAGAAATTATCCAGGAAATGTTTAAGGAAGGTAAATATCTCATAGATACCGATGGGGCCAAGATTGGGCAGGTCAATGGCCTGGCAGTACTCGGAATCGGCGAATATGCATTTGGCAAGCCATCAAGGATTACGGCGAACACCTACTCGGGACGGGCTGGTATCGTCAATGTGGAACGGGAAACAAAAATGAGTGGAGCCAGCCACAGTAAAGGTGTGCTGATCCTCAGCGGCTATCTTGGGGATAAGTATGCACGCAAAGCACCTTTGTCGGTTACTGCCAGCCTGACATTCGAGCAGATGTATGGGGAAGTGGATGGAGACAGCGCCTCCAGCACAGAGCTATACGCAATTTTATCCAGTTTGTCAGAACTACCTCTGCGTCAGGATATTGCCGTTACCGGATCGGTGAATCAAAAAGGCGAAATTCAGCCTATAGGTGGTGTGACGGAGAAGATCGAGGGCTTCTTTGAAGTGTGCAAAATTAAAGGTCTTACAGGTGAACAGGGCGTCATGATCCCAATCCAGAACATCCGGGATTTGGCTCTGAATGATGATGTTATTGTTGCGGTAGGCGCGGGGCAGTTTCACATTTTTCCCATTGCCACTGTGGATGAAGGGATCGAAGTGCTGACCGGGGTTGCTGCGGGAAAAATGAACCGGAATGGTGATTATCCTTCGCGATCGGTGCATGGACGGGTTATGGCCAAACTGAAGGCCTACCGGAAAGCAGAGTCGCCTCATCGCAAAGAAAAGAGAAATAAGGATAATCATGAGAAAAATAATGAAAAGGAAGAAAACAAAAGAAAAGCCCCTTCGGGGCTAATAAGAAGATAAATATGCAAAAATTTGAAAATGCGATATATATTGTCGCATTGATTAATGCTGCTTCTGAAGAGTGCTTTTATGTCGCATTCTTTTGACAGAAGCGATGGATTCTGCGATGCAGGCTTCCACAATGCTGCCTTCTTTAAGAAATAGACCTTGTTGACCCAGCAGGAAATGCAATTCTTCGGAAAAACGTTTTGTCAGGTCGTGTTTTTCCAATAGTTGTCGGAAGTGCAAGGTTGTAGTGGCATCCGGTACAGTTTCATGCGCCAGATCAATCCCGCTGAACCGTCGCAGGGATTGGCTGTCGCAAACCGCATCTTCCAATCTTTCGGCAGACAGGTTATACCATACTTGCAACAAATATAATCGTAGCATTCGTTCACAGCCGATTGGAGGCCTGCCACGATCTCCCCGGGGATAATAGGGTTCGATCAATGCCAGCCAGGCATGCCAAGGAATCAGGGAATCCATTTTATTTAAGAAAAGATCGCGTCGGGTTTGTCTTTTCTTGCTGGCATATTCCAG
>CAZXCC010000230.1:0-4897 GCA_964638945.1 uncultured Veillonellaceae bacterium
CATCACTATTTTTATCCGACTCAATTTGGAAAAATCGGCATCGTGGAAAACGGGTCTGCCATCACACAGCTCTGTTTTGACGGAGAACCCGTTCCTGCCGGTTCCGTCGAAAAAGAAACAGCGCTGCTCAAAGAGGCCGGCAATCAGTTGCAAAACTATCTCGCCGGACGGCTGCGTGATTTTACTCTTCCGTTATCCCCTGCCGGAACGGAGTATATGTGCCGCGTATGGAACAGCCTGCAGGCCATCCCTTACAGGGAAACACGCAGCTACAGGCAAATCGCGCAAGAGCTGGGCAACCCCAAAGCGGCAAGGGCGGTTGGGCTTGCCAACAACAAAAACCCCATCCCCATCTTCATCCCCTGCCACCGCGTCATCGGCACAAGCGGAAAGCTAGTCGGCTACCGGGGAGGCCTTTCCTTCAAGGAAACTCTTTTGGCCATGGAACAGCAGAATGACCTTCTTTAAATATGGACAGACCGAACTGTCCCATTTGAAAAAGAAAGATAAAAAACTGGGCCTTGCCATCGAACGCATCGGCATGATCGAACGTCCAACGACCCCTGACCTTTTCACTGCCCTGATTCATAGCATCGTCAGCCAGCAGATTGCTACCAGGGCAGCCGCGACAGTGTGGCAAAGGCTGGAAGAATATTGCACAGGCATTACGCCGCAGACGATTGCTGCCGCGCCGGTTGAGGAAATACAAAAATGCGGGCTGTCCATGCGAAAAGCTTCCTATATCAAGGGCATAGGCGATTCTGTAGCACGCAACGAGCTGGATATCAGCGAATTCCCTCATTTGCCTGATGACGAAATCGTCCGCCGGCTTTCCGGCCTGCATGGCGTCGGTGTCTGGACTGCGGAGATGCTGCTGATTTTTTCCCTGCAGCGGCCGGATATCGTCAGCTGGGGGGACCTGGCCATCCGCCGCGGCATGATGGCGCTCTATGGAATCAAAAAACTCGACCGGGAACAGTTTGAACGCTACCGGAAGCGCTATTCCCCGTACGGTTCCGTCGCATCCCTCTATCTCTGGCGATTGTCCGCGGAAACTCCTCCGCCGAAAACCAAAAAGGAAAGGGAATAGTCATGCTGACAGATCAGGAAAAATGGGATGCCGTCTCCCGCAACGATGCGCTCTATGATGGAAATTTTTTTTACGGGGTAAAGACCACCGGAATCTTTTGCCGTCCCTCCTGCAAATCCAAACTTCCCCGCCGGGAAAACGTCGTGTTTTTCTCCGGTGCGGAGGATGCCCTCGCCAGCGGCCTGCGCCCCTGCAAGCGATGCCGGCCCGATCTTCTGGAATACCAGCCTGCCGCCGATTTGCTGGAGCAGGCAAAAAAACTGGTAGAAACCCAGTTTGCCGACTGCAACAAACTGGCGGAAGGAATCAATCGCCTTCCGGTCAGCCGGATACACCTGGTGCGCCTGTTCCGCCAGAACTTCGGAGTGACTCCGGCGGAATACGCCAATGCGCTGCGTGTCAAAAAAGCGGCAACCTGTCTGTCCAACGCCAACGCAAACGTGCTGGACATAGCCCTCCTTTCCGGGTTCGGCAGTCTGTCCAGCTTTTACGCCAGTTTCAAAAAGTATTACGGGACAACTCCTGCGGAATATCGGCGAAAAATCATTTCACCCCGGATTCATGCGGAGTCGCGCACCGAGTGAAGTATCTCCTTGTACAAGAAAGCAAAAGGGCTGTGGAAACCTTGCGGAGAAGGTCCACAGCCCTTTTGCTTTGTGAAGAGCATGTATTTCGCTGAAGTTCTGCAGTGCCAATTGCACCCGCATTATCTTCACATCCATATTTGCTATCTCGGGTTCTAACGAAATCTTCGAAATCACATTTCGTCTTTAGAAACACTCAGACTCGATCCCTCTACCGGATTGACAAGTCTTTCAACATCAGCCAGGCAAATTTGGCCCTTTTCAACCAACCATCGTGCCGTTTCCTCTGAAAAAGTCGCTTTGTAATCGGCCATTTCCCGCAATTCCATCCCGCGTTCTAATGCGCGGAAAGCTTCTTCGCTGATTTTGCCTTGATCAAAATATAGCTCGCGTATGGCGCCTTTCAGCGCAAGGTGACTTTCTTCCCGAAATCCGGCCAAATAAAGCAATGCCCGCATCGCATGAAATACAGCATAATAGGCTTGAATGGTCGCCCATTTGTAGGCGCCTCGCTCCAATCCATGCTCCGCTTCCGCCATATCTTCCATTCCGACCCGTAGCTCCTTACAGATCATTTCAGCAGCCATGGAAGCCCGTTTGAGCCTATTGGACTTCAAATAATCATCAACGGTCCTCATGTCCGGCCTCCCACATCACAACGCCCTTGCGTATCTCGGCCAAAAATTCTTTGTCATTACCCTCCATCATCGTCAACTCCAAGGGGTCAACAATAACGGGACGCAATTCCCGATCAAACGAAATAGGGCCAATCCTATCGCGAACTGTTGCCGGATCATCCGTTAACACAAAGAGGTCGATGTCACTATGTATGCTGTCATCTCCGGTTGCACAGCTACCGAACAATACAATCTGCCTGCTCGATTCCTTGATCGCCTGGATCAACGGCTGCAATACCAGCTGGTTCTCAAACTGACGAAAAGCGCGATACATGGGGAAAGCTTTGTTGGCAGAATACGATATCGTTTTGCCTGCCTGCACCGCAGAAACCATTCCCAGCTTGTGAAGTTGCTTTAGGATCACGCTGACGCTGCCTTGACTCAACTGAAGCTCTTGCGCCAGCTTTCGGCCATGGATCAGTTCGCCATTTCGTCGCAGGCTAAGATATGAAATCACTAAAAGAGGATTGCGCTGGAACCAGACGTCTTGCAATTCTCATTACCACCGATCACTTCATTGTTTGCATTATTTTTTAAATGATCATTTGATCGTTATAATGATAACACGTCGATGCTCAATTCGCAATGGCAGCAAACAACATGCCTGTATCTCCGACATTATTCTCGGAGCGAATACGCCTTCTGATTTTTCATCGAGCAACATTACCGATTAAACTATAACATCCGTAGTTCACGCAATTATGGATTTCGTTGAAAGCACTTCATTTATGTCATGGCCGCCAAAATGGACGGCATCGTCTCCGCAGCTTTTGTTCTCAAGCACCAGCTTGCCAAGTGGTCCAACGGCGTTTCCGTCTGGTTGATGATGAGCAGCCTGGCTCCAGACTGAACAGCCAGTTGTGGCAGATAATTTGCCGGACTCACTACCAATGATGATCCGATGACAACGAACAAATCGGACTGTTTCGTTTGTGATTCCGCCTCCTGCCAGGCAGCTTCGGGCAGTGATTCGCCAAACAAAACCACATCCGGCCTCAGTTTTCCGCCGCATTTTGCGCAGAAGCACTCTGGACCCGGATGATACCCGCCCGCTTTGTATTGCTTTTCCCAGTCCGGTCTTTGCGGCAGCATCGTTCTGCTGTCATATCGGCTTTTGCAGTCCAGGCATCGCACCGTCTTGAGCGTGCCGTGAAGTTCCGATACCCGGGTGGAGCCTGCCGATTGATGAAGGCCGTCCACATTCTGCGTGATGATATGACGAATCCGTCCGGCCTTTTCCAATCTGAACAATGCAATATGGCCTGCATTCGGCTGTACTTCCGATAGACGTTGAATCCTCCACTGATAAAAGAAGTAGAACTCTTCCGGGGTATCCATCAGCGCCTGCATTGTTGCCAGCGATTCCGGCCGTCTCTTCCACATCCCTTCGGCTGAACGGAAGTCAGGCAGACCAGACTCCGTACTCATGCCGGCGCCGGTGAATACGACCACATTGCTTGCCTCTCGCCAAACCGAGCTGACCTCATGAATCAACGTTGCATTCATAATATCTACCCACCTGTTCTGCAAATCCGCTACACCACTCACAAAGCGCTATATTTGCTGTCACATCGCCATCAGTTACTTTTACAGCTTCTGAATCAGAGTCGTATAGAACCGGCAGGCGTCGAGAATCTTTGACACTTCGCAGTTTTCATCGCGGCAATGCGCCAGTTTGTAGACTCCCGGTCCAAATCCGATCGAGGGAATCCCCATGCTGACCGGCGTCACCGCATTGGTGCTGAAATCCCAGTAGTCATATTCCGGCTCCCGGTCAAACACTTCCCGGAACACATCATTGCAGGTTCGCATCAGCACATGGTTTTTTTCAGTCTCCCACGCCAGATGAAACGGCTTGTAGCTGATTTCCATCCCGGTCCAGCTTTTTCTCCGGATAGTCCCGATTTCCCAGGAGGCGTCTTTTCCTGCGATGATCCCGTCCATTTCTGCCCGGATCATCGCTTCCGTTTCGCCTGTCACCATCCTCCGGTCCAGATAAACCTCGCACTCGTAGGGAACCGCGTTCAGCGACACCGCAGAGGAAGAAATCCGCGACAGCACGAGAGTTGCCCGGGAACCTTCCTTTTTCATCAGTTCCCGATTGACATCTTCCACGCGCCGGATGATCTCCGCCATCTCATAAATGGCGTTCTTCCCTTTCTCCGGTGCCGACCCGTGGGCGGATACGCCCCGTGTCCGGATGGAAACCTGTGCCTTGCCCTTGTGCCCCGTGACGATTTTGTTGTCGGACGGTTCGCACGTGATATAGAAATCCGGCTGAACGTGGCATTCCCTGAACAAATGCTTCAGGTTTTCCCCGTCGCAGTCTTCCTCGAACACCGTACAGGATACCAGAATCGTCTTATCTGCACCCAGGCCCATTTTTTTCGCGATGACAGCCGCATAGATCGATGCCGCCGCGCCGCCTTTCATATCGACAGAACCCCGGCCATAAATCCGCCCATCCACGATTTCGCCGCTGAACGGTGGAACCGCCCAGGCTTCCTCGTCCTGGACCTCCACCGTGTCGATATGGGAATCAAACA
>CAZXCC010000231.1:0-4836 GCA_964638945.1 uncultured Veillonellaceae bacterium
ATTTGGGATATAATTTAATCAAACGATTAATTAAATCGAGTGATTAAACCTGAGGGGGACGAAGTCGTGGCGGACGACAGACAAAATATTGATGCAAAAGATAAATTATTGGAAGCCGGTACAGCATTATTCGCGGAAAAAGGGTTTGCCGGCGTATCGATTCGCGAACTGGCCGAAGCGGCGGGCGTGAACAGCGCGCTGATTTCTTATCATTTTGGCGGCAAGGAAGGTCTCTATGAAGCCGTATTGACAGCCCAGTATGAAAAAGTGATCAGCCGTTTCGAACCGATTGCTGCGTCCACGGCGACACCCCAGGAAAAAATCCGCATGTATGCCGATGTGATCCGTCAAAACCACACAACGGAACAGCCACTGATGGCCAGGCTGATTCAGGGGGAGCTGACCAGTCCCACTTCCTGTCTGGAAAATGTAGTGCGAAAATATACGGCACATATGGCGAAGATTGTGACGGGGGTCTTGCGGGAAGGGATTGCGAAAGGGGACTTTCGCCAGGATATAGAACCGGTTTTTGCTGCACTCTCCCTGGCAGGGATGCTCAACTTCTATTTTATCTTGAGGGAAGTGACGAAAGTCATCGTTCCTGGAGGCGCTGCCCGGGACAATGAATTCATAGATTCTGCGGTGAAGATTTATCTCAAGGGCATGGGGAGGGAATAGCAGATGAGCGAACCGGTCAGGGACAGAAAAAAAATAGTCAGGATCTTGGTCGTAGGGATTGTCGTGCTGGCAGCATTGGGGACCGTCGGCTACAAATTGTATGGTCGGACGGAGAAAGGCATTACCGCCACAGGCACGATTGAAGTGACAAAAACCGATGTAACGCCCAAAGTGGGCGGGTATCTTGTGGAACGCAATTTTCAGGAAGGCGATTCGGTGAAAGTGGGGCAGATTCTTGCCAGAATCGACCGGCCGGATCTGGATGCCCAGTTAAAAAGGGATGAAGCGGCATTGGCCAAAGCCAGGGCGCAGCTGAAGGACCTGGAGCTGGGCGCCAGGGTCCAGGAACTGGAGGAAGCCGCAGCGAATCTGGCGGCTGCCAAGTCGCAGGCAATACGGGCCAAGTCGGATTTTGACCGAAACGTGAGGCTGTTCCGGGAAAATGCCATTGCGGCGCAACAGCTGGATGCGATCCGGTCGGCAAACGAGGTGGCGGCGAATGCCTTGCTGGCGGCCCAGTCCCGTTACAGCCTGCTGCTGGCCGGAAACAGACCGGAAACAATCCAGGCGCAGCGACTGGAGGTGGAACGCTCTGAAGCAGTGCTGGCGAGCAGCCGCACCCAGATGCAGGACACGATCATCGCCAGCCCTCTCTCCGGAAGAATATTGTCGAAGAACTATGAAAAAGGCGAATATGTCAATGCAGGAGCTTCGATTGCAACGATTGGCGACATGAGGGACTGCTGGGTCAAAATTTATGTCTCTACTTCACAACTGGGGCAAATTCGTCTGGGACAGCCGGTGAAGGTAAAGATTGATGCGTATCCGGACAAAGCGTTCCGGGGCGAGATAAAAGAAATCAGTCAGAATGCCGAATATACGCCGCGCCAGAGCATTACCCAACGGGAGCGCGCCAATATGGTGTTTGCAGTAAAAGTGAAGCTCGAAAATGCGGACGAAACAATGAAACCCGGCTTGCCGGCGGATGTGGTCATCGAATGATCAGGGTGCAGGGCCTGGTAAAAGCGTTTGGGCCGATTGTTGCCGTCAATGGTGTCGATATGGCAATAAAACGCGGAGAAATTTTCGGTCTGGTGGGACCGGATGGCGCAGGAAAAACGACACTGATTCGCATGATTCTGGGAATTGTGGAACCAACCGGTGGAACCGTTGAGGTATTGGGAAACAGCAAAGTGGAGGCCGTAAAGAAATCCATCGGCTATATTCCGCAAAAATTCAGCCTGTATCGTGATCTGAGCGTTATGGAGAATATCCGTATGATCGGCTCGTTGTACGGGTCTGAAAGCGCGACCATCGAAAGCCGGGCCAGAGAAATCCTTTCCTTCACCAACCTTTTGCCATTTGCCGACCGGCTGGCAGAAAATTTATCCGGCGGAATGAAACAAAAACTGGCTCTGGCGGCGGGGCTGATGCACAAACCGCAGCTGTTTTTTCTTGACGAGCCGACCACGGGCGTGGACCCTGTGTCCAGGCTGGAGTTTTGGCAAATGCTGTACCGGCTCAACAAGGAAGGCATGACGGTATTTGTATCGACGCCTTACATGGACGAAGCCGAGTTGTGCACACGGGTTGCGTTTATGCACGAAGGCCGAATCGTGTCTTGTGCATCGCCGGAAGAATTGCGTTCACACTATCCCTACAAGATCCTGGAGCTTTCCGCAAGCGGGCGGGATATCAAAAGGAAGCTTGCACATTGCGGCCTGGTCGATATCAACGCGTTTGGCGAGAAATATCATCTGGTGGTAAAAAATGCGGAAGAGGCCAGGGAAAGTGTGGAGGAAACCATGCAAAAAGAAGGAGTATCTTTCTTTTCCCTCAATGAAGTGCCGCCGACGCTGGAAGACGTATTTGTCGCCCTGGCAGGGGAGGTGGCATGAATGTGGGCCGTGGAAACAAATGAACTGACACGCACATTCGGCGATTTTACGGCAGTCGATAAAGTTACGCTTCGAATCGGAGAAGGGGGAATCTATGGATTCCTTGGACCGAATGGTTCCGGCAAATCGACTACGATCCGGATGCTATGCTGCATCATTGAACCTTCCGGAGGAAGCGGCCTGGTAATGGGACTGGATATTGCCACCCAAAGCGAGGCGATTAAGGCGAAAATCGGTTATATGTCACAGAAATTCAGTTTGTACGACGATCTGAGAGTCCGGGAAAATCTGGAGTTTTACGCAGGGATGTACAGCCTGCCGAAAACACTGAAGAATGAGCGGATAGAAGAAATGATTCACATGGCAGGTCTGTCTGGCAGGGAAAACGAACTGACCGCAAATCTTTCCGGTGGCTGGAAGCAGCGTCTGGCTCTGGGGTGTTCGATTTTGCACCGCCCCACCATTCTGTTTCTTGACGAGCCGACAGGCGGCGTAGATCCCAAATCGCGCCGCATGTTCTGGGACATTATATATGACTTGTCTGCCGGCGGGACGACGGTTATGGTGACAACCCACTTCATGGACGAAGCGGAACATTGTGACGAGATCGGATTCATATTTGAAGGGAAACTGATTGCTTCGGATACTCCGTCGCGTCTCAAACAGGCAATCCCCGGCAAGCTGCTGCAAATCGGAACCTCCGATCCGATGGAAATGCTTGTGGAATTGCAGCGAAGAAGGTTGCCGGTATTGGATGCTTACGCACACGGCGCAAGTGTTCACATCAGGGTCAATAACGAAGAAATGGGGGCCTTCGCGGAGTTTCCCCATCAGGTGATCCAGCCTTCTCTCGAAGATGTGTTTGTGCACTACGTGAAAGAAAAGCGTCAGGAGGTGGCGGCATGATTCGTCTGCGGGCATTGCTGCTGAAAGAATTCATCCAGATGCGCCGGGACCGCCTGACCTTTGGCATGATGATCGGCATACCGATCATTCAGCTGTTATTGTTTGGGTTTGCCATCAATACAGATGTGAAACATCTGCCAACGGTCGTGTTTGACCAATCGCACAGCCCGGAAGGCCGGGATATGCTGGAATCCTTCTCGGCCAGTGGATATTTTGACATTGATTTTATTGGCGCAAGTTTTGCGGAAGTGAATTCGCGGATTGACAATGGCGACGCCAAGGTAGGCGTGATTCTGCCGCCGGACTTTGCAGAAAATGTGCGAAGCGGACGGTCGGCGAGCATCCAGGTGATTGTGGATGCAACAGATTCGATGGCTGCATCTTCCGCCATTGCGACGGCGCAGACGATCGGCCAGCTGCGGTCGCAGGAAATCATGATCCGTAAACTGGAGAACTTTACCGGACGACTGAGCGGCCTTCCGTACGACATACGGATTCGTCCCTGGTACAATCCGGATTTTGTTACGGCGTTTTACATGGTGCCGGGCATCATGGGCATGATCCTGACGATGACAATGGTCATGATTACTTCCATGGCAATTGTCCGTGAACGGGAACACGGGACGCTCGAGCAGCTGATTGTCACACCGCTGAAGCCCTATGAACTGATGCTCGGAAAAATCATTCCCTATGTTTTTGTCGGGCTGATTCAGGCGACGGTTGCCTTGATGGTCGGCATTGTTGTTTTCGATGTACCGATTCGGGGCAGTGTAGTTGAACTATTTATTTATACGCTGTTGTTTATCGTGGCATCGCTTTCCCTGGGCATGTTGATTTCCAATTTTTCCAAAACACAGATGCAGGCGATGCAGATGTCCTTCTTTATCTTTTTGCCGAGCGTGTTGCTGTCGGGTTTTATGTTTCCCCGGGAAGCAATGCCGGAATTTTTCTTCCAACTGGGAAAAGTGCTGCCGCTCACGTTTTATTTGCAGATTATGCGGGGTGTTGTGCTGAAGGGGGTGGGGATTGCTGCATTGTGGCCCCAGGTATGCTCGTTGATTGTTTTTACTTCCATTGTTCTGACTGTCAGCGTACTAAAATTCCATAAAAAATTGGCGTAAAATGTCATAGCTTTTTCACATATTTTTATGATATTTCTGCTATGATACTGAATAGGAAGAAAATCGTTGAAGATGGGTGTGACGACGGCCCGAAAATAAAGGAGGATATCGTATGCAAACAAAAAAGCTGCGCAAAATGGCAGCTTGCTTGGTGGCAGGAATGTTATTGTCTTTGCCGGTGGCGAATGCGGCGCAGCTGGAGCTGACGCTGGAAGACGCGGTAAAAATGACGC
>CAZXCC010000232.1:0-4829 GCA_964638945.1 uncultured Veillonellaceae bacterium
TACCAGTCCATCAGTTTCATCTTCGACAGTTCCTCCGCCGAATAACCGGTGATGGTCTCGTGCCTCTTGTTCCACCGAACCAGCCTTCCCTGTGCATCATACAGGTACAGCATCCCGGGGATGCTGTCAATGACAGCGTCGGCAAAAGCTTTTTCCTTTTGCAGTATGGCCGCCTGCTCGGCAATATGGCGGTTTTTCTTCTCAGCATCCAGGGCGTCACGAATCAGACCGCTTGAAATTCGGGCCACATAACGCACTAAATCAGGCTCGCCGGCAATGCCAAAAGTTCCAACGATTTTTTCTTCATAGACGATCGGCAGATTCACTCCAACCCGGACAACACCGCCGGAAGCGATTTCTTCCTCCGGCGTGATCACGACTTCACTGCTTCCGTCAAAAAGAATACGGCAGGCTCCACTGTGGACAGAACCGATGCGTTCTTTTTCTGCCGCTGCGATAATGGTCCCGGTGGTATCGCATACTATTGCTTTAAGCCCAGTTTCCGCGAGCACGAAATCGATGACTTTGTCGACCAGACCTGCGCTTACTTTCATCATGGCCCTCCAGCACAAAGAAATGATCGGCTACATTCCACCTGAAGCAAGTCTTCCTTTGATGAATTCGACGACTTGGGAAAAATCCCTATGGTCGCAAAACAATCTTCTGTAATTTTGCCAATATTCTACGGATTATTTTTTCGACAGCAGGATATATGGCCAACAATCCCGAATAGCAAAAAATGTTGTTTAATTTTTACTATCTCACTTTTTGTGGCAAACAGTTAGGGAGTGTTTCATGCAACAGTCAGCCCCCGTGGCCGCCGATACCTATGTACAGATTTTCGATGAAATAGAAGACTGTAATTTATTGATTGACGGAGCAGACCGAATTATTGACGTGAATCGGGCAGCCATAAATCTATATGGGTATACCCGTTATCAATTTTGTCAGTTAAAATTCTCTGAGCTGGTTGATACTGCCATCACTGAAATCCCAGCCTGTTTACCGGGACATGGCATCAGTTCCATCGCCTGGCATCGGCGCAGCAGCACCTCGTCCTTTCTCGCCGAAATACGTCTGTGTCCCCTTCCCCTTCAACGACGCGGCTGCCTGACGCTTGTGCGAATCCGCGACATTACCGCGGTTCGGCAAACAGAATTAAAAAAACAGCAGGAAGCGCTGCTGTTCCAATCCGCACTGCACAAAGCCTGGGTTCAGACGATCGAAGTTCTGGCTGCAGCCTCTGAAGCCAAAGATCCTTATACATCCGGTCATCAAAAGCGTGTCGCCAGTCTTGCCGTAGCTATCGCCAACGAGCTGAAACTCCCCGAAAGCCAGATTACAGGCCTTCGGATGGCTGCGTTAATTCACGATATCGGCAAGCTGACACTATCCTCAGAAATCCTGAGCAAGCCTGTGGCCTTTTCCTCCCTGGAACGACAGATGGTGGAGCTTCATGTCCAGGCAGGCTACGATTTGCTCAAGGGACTGGACCTGCCATGGAATGTGGCCGATGTTGTTCATCAGCACCATGAACGCGACGACGGCAGCGGGTATCCGGATCACCTGAAAAGCAGCGAAACGCTTTTCAAATCTAAAATTCTCGGTGTGGCCGATGTCGTCGAGGCCATGTCTTCGCATCGTCCCTACCGACCATCCCTCGGCCTCGAGGCCGCTCTGAACGAAATTCAGCAAGGACGCTGCCGCCTATACGACCCGGAAATAGTAGATACCTGCGTGCGGCTCTTCAAAGAAAATTCTTTTGCGTTTGTCTGAAAGTCAGCAATGCTGCTTTACAAAGCCCATCCGGCAAAGTCGGTTGGGCTTTGACTTTTGTAGATTAAAAAAAATAAATTATTTTTTTTCATAGCAGGAGTTTTAAAAGCAAACGAGAAATACTAATCATACAGCTCATCAAAGATGAGTAGCTAAGAGGAGGAAAAACCATGAGTATTGAGCTGAAATTGCAGGAGCTGGGCCTGACACTGCCGGAACCTGCCAAACCGGTGGCGGCATATGTGCCCGCAGTCCAGGTTTCAGGAACGGTATACACTTCAGGACAAATTCCTTTGGTCAAAGGAGAAGTCAAGTACAAAGGGAAACTGGGCCAGGAGTTCAACGTGGAGGAAGGTTATGAAGCAGCCAAAATATGCGCTTTGAATTGTCTGGCTGCTGCCAAAGGCGTAATCGGCAATCTGGACCGCATCGAAAAGGTAATCAAAGTGGTTGGCTTCGTCAACAGCGCACCGGGGTTTACGGACCAGCCCAAAGTGGTAAACGGAGCTTCCGAGCTTCTTGGAAAAGTATTCGGCCCGGCCGGAGAGCATGCCCGTTCCGCTGTGGGTGTCGCCGAACTGCCGCTCGGCGTGGCAGTGGAAGTCGAAATGATATTTCAAATCAAAGCTGACTAAAAAATAAAGGGAGGAATTTCAATCATGGGAAAACCAACTTACAAATTTCAGATGTACCGTCAATTACAGGCCAATATCGCCAGTATCTACGCTGACGCACGCAAAGCAGCCGATGAAATCGGCATCCCTGCGGAACTTCGCGGAAAATTCGGTTTGACCGGCGCCATTTCCGGTTGTCCGGCGCCTCTGCGCGACGACATCATGGAAGCCAGTGAAAAGGGCGCCAAAGAAGTCATTCCTTTGGCCAAACTGGTGGATGAAATCCGGGAACTCGTAAAGAGCGTATACGGCGACGAATATGACGCAGCCCCGACCTCTACCTGCGAAGCAGGCCTCTGGGTCGCTTTCGATTCTCTGTTCTCCCCTCCCGCCATGGGTCGTGGCGACAGTTATCGCGCCGCTTATTTGGCTCCCTATGAAAAACATATGCATCACCAGGCCAGCTACGGTCGCCCCGTACCGCCACGTTACAAAGATTTCCTGGCCGACCGCGGGTCGACTGCCGGCGAACTCGGATTCTACGGCAAGCGTCAAAACAACCTCGACACCGTCATTGTCCCTCTGGCCGGCGCCAAATATGACGTGCACGGCATCAAATACCATCCGGTTCCTCTCTTGACCCAGGTCGACCCGGAAGCTTCCCGCGCCATCCTGCAAAAACATGCGGACATCCACAAAGCCTCCTTGTCCGGTTTCACCAGCCTGGCCTATGAAACCCCCGGCTACGGCTATTCGAAAAAAGACGCCGACGGTACGCCGCTCCTGCAGAAAATCATTGCTTCTATCGCCAAAGAATATAACGTTCCTTACGTCATGGACAATGCCTGGGGCCTGCCTTTTGTCGGCTGCGATATCCGCAAGGTCGGCGCCGACGCCATCATCTACTCCATGGACAAAGCGACCGGCGCCGCCACCAGCGGCCTGATCATCGGCAAGGAAGACGTCATGGTTCCGATCCGCCGCGCCATGGGCATGCACGGCGACCGCTACGGCACCACCGCCTCCTATGGAAAAGCCGCCTATGTCACTTTCGACCCAGGCAAAGAAGCGCTGCTTACCCAGATCCAGGCACTGAAAGTCCTGCGCGACAATCCCGAAGTGCTCACCAAACCGGTCGACGACCTGGAAAATATCGTCAAGGAAGAGTTCGCGCAGATCAACCTGCCTGCCAACCTGAAAAACGGCATCGTGATTTCCAAATCCTACAACTCGACTGCTGTGGAAGTCAACTATGAAGGCAGCTGGGCAAACGGCGAACTTGGGATTCCAATTTTCTCGATCGAAGACATGTATGCCGGTTCGAACATCTTCCAGACCGGGATGGCACAGATGGGCGTCATTCCCACAGTCGCCTACGACGGCAATATCTACATCTCGCCCGGTCTCGGCACCTGCGACAGCAAGGGGCAGGTCATCGACGCAAACACCCGTTACGCAGTCAAGGCTCTTGTACGCCTGATCGAAATCACCTGCAAATACGCCGGTCTGGTCTAGTCGGCAATTCATAGCGCGTACGGGGAGAATCGCCGTATTCGATGTGGCGATTCTCCCGGCGCAGTGTCCAACAAACCTGAAGGAGGCCATGTCATATGAAGAAAGTCATTGTCTCAGGCGGCGGCTGGGCGGGCTGCGCGGCAGCCATTGCCGCCCGAAAGGCAGGAGCCGAGGTAGAGGTCTTCGAACGAACGGACATGCTGCTCGGTACCGGTCTGGTCGGAGGCATCATGCGCAATAACGGCCGCATGACTGCTACCGAAGAAATGATTGCCATGGGAGGCGGCGACCTGTTTTTGGCGGCGGACACCAATGCCCGCCATACCAATATCGAATTTCCCGGCCATAAACACGTCACTCTTTATGATGTGGCACGGATCGAACCTGCAGTCAAAAAACTGCTGCTCGATGCCGGCGTGGTCGTTCATACTCATTGCCGGGTCAAAGACATCACCAAAGACGGCAACCGCATTACCGGCATCATCGCCGAAAACTTCGTCACCAAGGAAGAAATCAGAACCGCAGCCGACGTTTTTGTCGATGCCTCCGGTACTGCCGGTCCCCAGGCCAACTGTCTCAAATACGGCAATGGCTGTGCCATGTGCATCTATCGTTGTCCGACGTTCGGGCCCCGCCTGAGCATTGCAGGCAAAGCCGGCATACCGGAAATGATCGGCAAAAAAGCGGACGGAAGCTTCGGCGCCATGAGCGGTTCCTGTAAACTGCACAAAGATTCGCTTTCCAAAGAAATTGTAGAAAAGCTCGATAAAACAGGGGTCGCCATCATCGCACTACCTGACAAGCTCAAGAAAGGCGCTGCGGCTCTTGCCCAAAAAGCCTGCCAGCAGTACGCCCTGCCGGAATTCAATGACAACATCATCCTTCTTGATACCGGTCACGCAAAACTGATGACTTCTTTCTACC
>CAZXCC010000233.1:0-4782 GCA_964638945.1 uncultured Veillonellaceae bacterium
TTGATAAAAGCAGACTTGCCTCAGAAAGAGTATTTACTCCGCCTGAGGCAAGTCTACATTTATGTAGTGTTTTACCGAAGTTTCAAAGTTTTGCCGGATGAACGACAAGACCTTCAAATTCCGATTTGATCACCTGTTCCAAGTAGTGATCGAAAACTTTCAGGCTCGCTATCGTGCTTGACTTCGGTTGCTTGTGGGTGAGTTTATAAACAATCCTGTCAGGGGGTGGATCAGATAGAAAAAATAACGAATAGTTTCCAAGCTTTTGCGATACCAATGCCACGGATAACGGCATGACGGCCCATTGCCCGAGCTTCTGCAAACCCAGCAGCAAAAGCCTTGCGGTATCGACCTGCGCCAAACATGGCGTTGCAGGATCCCATCGTGAATCATGCCATAGTTGAAAACTGGTTGACCATCGGACATACAGTTCGTGACTCCTGTCCAATTCGGCAGAATGAACCAACCCAGGCTGAGAAAGAGGTGTGGGCGTGACTTTCAAAACCACCATCGGTTCGGAATAGCAGGGAGAGACCATAACATTGGGGTGGTTTCGTTCCAATTGGGAAAAAGCGACATTGACATGTCGGCGATCCACTTCTTCGTAAGCTTCAACAGAATGAGACGTGACCACGTTGAGCTGGATTTTTGGCTCGTGGTGAATGAGCAAGTTGTAAAGCGCAGGGAAAATAGAACTGATAATGCTGTCAAGAACAAGGATGGACAACGACAGACGGGGGCCGCCGGAAAGCACTGCCTGGGTTTCACGATAAAGCAAGTCCCAGCGCTCGGCTACTGCGACAAAATTTTCTCCGGCCGGTGTAAGGCGAATCGTTTTTACGCCTTTTCCCCGCTCGAGCAGGGTGGTTTCCACCTCCTGTTCAAGAACACAGATGCGCTTGCTGACAGTTGTCTGCGATAAATTGAGCTGGTCGGCAGCCTTGCTGATGTTCTGTGTGCGGACCACCGCTAAAAAAGCTTCAATACCGCGATTATACACGAAAGGCCTCCTTTTAAAATAGCAAAAAAAGTAATAATTATTTGCAAAATTAGTCATTTTACTTGGGTTTTAAATTGCCTTAATATTAGCACAAAGGTTGCAATTGTCGCAATGAAAATTGCGATTCAACCGATCCATCCGGGATGCATACCGGATGCGAATAAATAAAATGGTATGGAGGGTTTTGCCCATGTCCAATGTGAACTTCCGGATTTATTCAAAAATAGACAGGCCGTCAAAAGAACTTGTGAACTCCTTTGCGGGAATTCCTGTAGCCAACATTGGAGACTGCATGAACAGGATGTCCTGTATCGACTCCAAAATCCGTCCACTAAACGACGCACCTCTACTCGGAACCGCATTTACCGTCAAGACCCGCCCGGGGGATAATCTGCTTTTACACAAGGCGATCGACATGGCTGCGCCTGGCGATGTCATTGTGGTGGATGCCCAGGGCGATACGAGCAATTCAATCACCGGCGAATTGATGATTCGCTGGATGCAGGGACGCGGTGTGGCAGGGCTGATTGTTGATGGAGCCATCCGCGACCTTGGCGCAATCCGAAAGATGGACTTCCCTGTATATGCAGCCGGAGTTCAGCCGAAAGGACCATACAAGGATGGGCCTGGAGAAATCAATGTTCCGGTTTGCTGCGGAGGCGTTGTGATAAAACCCGGCGATATCCTGGTAGGCGATGAAGACAGTGTCGTTGTGCTTGATCCGAAAGATGCCCCCGAAGTGCTGGAAAAAGCCAAAGCAACGGTGGAAAAAGAGGCGGGAATGATGGCCGCTATTCAAAACAAAACATGGGATCGCAGCTGGGTTGACAAAGCACTGAAAGAAAAAGGCTGCGAATTTATTGACTGAGGAGAGAAGAAAATGAACCTGGGTTTTATCGGATTCGGAGAAGTGTCTTTTGAAATATCCAATGGATTGAAGACGGAGGGCCTGCAGGGGATTATCGCGTTTGATCCCATGCAGCATGATGCAAAGTATGGTTCTCTGGTACGGGAAAGAGCGGCAACGGCATCGGTGACACTGCTGGAGACGCCGGGAGCAGTGATTGCCGCGGCTGATCTGATTATTTCTGCAGTTCCAGGCAGCAAGGCGCTGCAAGCTGCAGAATCAATCCTCGGAGATTTAAACGAAAAGAAAATATATGCGGACGTATCCACCTCATCACCCACGACCAAACAAAGAATTGCGTCGCTCATGGTTCCGACAGGCGCTCTTTTTGTCGATGGAGCGCTCATGGGCAGCCTGCCGCAGCAGCACCATAAAGTGCCTGCGTTGGTCAGCGGCAGTGGAGCCGACAAATTTATCGAACTGATGAATCCCTATCACATGTCTCTGGAAAAGATAAGTGATAAAGCGGGGGATGCAATCGCGATAAAACTGGTGCGCAGTGTTTTCATGAAAGGAATTGCTTCTTTAGAGGTGGAAATGCTGGAAGCAGCGACAAAATTGCACGTGGAGGACAAAGTCCTTGCCTCTATTTCCAACACCATGGATGCAGGGTCGTTCCTAAAATCCATGAACTGGCTGGTTACTGCCGGTGCAGTTCACGCCGAGCGGCAGTCCCATGAAATGAAGGACTGCATGGTGATGCTCAGGGATCTGGGGATACAGCCCACGATGACCGAAGCCACCATGAAACACCTGCAAGGGTTGGCAAGTAAAAAACTGAAAGATAGATTCCAGGGCAAAGTGCCGGCCCAGTGGGAAGAGGTCACAAAAGCCCTGTCGGAAGCATGAGACACGTTTCGGGGTTAAAATACAAGAAGAATGTGTTAGGAGTGATTCAGATGACGAACACAATTCAAGATACAGCTTCTTTTGAATCAAATACGATGAAAAAAGTGCGAAACCGATTAATCCCTTTTTTAACGCTATTGTATTTTTTTGCCATGCTGGACAGAGTGAACGTTGGTTATGCCGCTCTTACCATGAATAAGGAACTTGGAATTTCAAGCGCAGAATTCGGGCTTGTGGCAGGTATATTTTTCATAGGATATTTTATTTTTGAGGTCCCCAGCAACATCATCATGACAAAGGTCGGGGCACGACAGTGGATTGGCCGGATTCTCATCACCTGGGGGTTTGCTTCTGCGGCGTGTGGATTGATTCAAAATGCAACGCATCTATATATTGCGAGATTCATTCTCGGAGTAATGGAAGCCGGATTTTATCCGGGAGTCATGCTATATCTGACCTATTGGTTTCCTGCAAAAGAGCGCGGCAAAGTAATTTCTTTATTCATGCTGGCGCTTCCCATTTCTTCCATTTTGGGCGCGCCGGTTTCCGGGTTGATTCTCGATTATATTCACTGGCTGGGAATATCCAGCTGGCGTTGGCTGTTTTACCTGGAGGGATTACCCACTCTAATTCTTGGGATCATTACGATTCTTATGCTTCCGAATACTCCCAGCGATGCGAAATGGCTTTCCGCAGAAGAAAAAACATGGCTGGAAGAAAAAATTTCCCTTGAGCATGCGGCGGTCGCCAGCAAACATAAACATTCCATGTGGAGTGCTTTAACGGGGACGACGGTCTGGTTGCTGGCCATTGTTTATTTTAGTAAAACCATGGCTGTATATGGAGTGACTTTTTTTGCTCCGACTCTGATTAAAAGTCTGACGGTAGGCCTGTCAAACTTCCAGATTGGATTGATCAATGCGATACCGTTAGTTTTTGCATCTTTCTTCATGGTTTGGTGGGGCAATCATTCGGACAAGACAGGGGAACGACGCTGGCATACGGCGCTTTCCGTTCTGTTTTGCGCGATCGGACTGCTGGGGTTGGGATTTACAAGCAACCCGATACTGGCGGTAGTTTTCCTCACCATAGTCTATTGCGGCGCTTACAGTATTTATGGTGCGTTCTGGTCACTGACAGCCATGGTATATACAGGAAAATCTGCGGCGGTGGCCATGGCATCCATCAATTCCATAGCAAATCTGGGAGGTTTTATCGGCCCGGTTGGGATTGGGGCCTTAAAAACGGCATCGGGCGGCAGTAACTATGCCGGATTTTATGCTTGCGCAGCGCTCCTGTTCATTGCTTTTGGAATTACGCTTTCATTGAAATTTGCAAAAAAAGACAACACGATGGTGGAAGCAAAAGCGGTACCGGCAAAATAGCTCAAATTTCAAATCTGTTTCCACCAATCAAATCCATTCTTGTTTCAAGAAAACAGCCTGTACATTATCAAAAGTACAGGCTGTTTTCTTACCCGCAAAAGCTATATGCCAAACGGGCTGCAGATAATGGCAAAAGAGAATAAATTGCCGTTACTGGCAGGGTTTCAGGGGTGCAGTGTCGAATTGAAATCCAAAAATTGGCATCGCGCGAAAAGTGCGTTCGCTATCCTGAAATGATGATCACCGTATAAGGAGTGGAAACGCATGCAGAGAAAGTATCCAAATCTATGCAAGCCCATCAAAATTGGCAATGTGAATTTTCGCAACAGGATGTTTTCCGCTCCCATGGGAGGAACGGACATTACTGCGGACTGCACCATCGGACGTGCTTCCACCGCGTTTTATGAATTGCGGGCCAAGGGAGGCGCCGCTGCGGTTACCGTCAGCGAATGTATGGTTCATCCGGAAACGGACGGGTCGCATGCTTTTCATTTGGATCTGCAGACAGCGGGTTCCCTTTCCAGCTTTACTTACACGGCAGATGCCATTCGCCGCCACGGCGCCATTGCGAGTGTGGAACTGTCCCATTCCGGACAGTATGCCGGAACGTATCTGACGGACAAAGAGAAAAAGCGTGGGCT
>CAZXCC010000234.1:0-4770 GCA_964638945.1 uncultured Veillonellaceae bacterium
AAAGCGGCCGGTCGGTGAAATCAGGGCCATGCCGATGGGAGCCTGGCTAAAAGCGTTGGCAAACAGCTTTTCACTCTCGAGCATTGCGTCCATAGCTTGCCGGTTACTGATCGCGATGGATACCTGAGCCGCAATGATAGTATAGATTTCAATCTCTTCCGGCGTAAATTCCTGGCTTTCTTCCAGAAGCATTAAAGCCATGGTTCCAATCGGTTTGTTCCGTGAATCGACCAAAGGACTGGCCAGATAATGCTGTACGGGAGTTCTTGGCATCTGCGGAAGAGAATATACTTTCTCTGCACGCATGCGGTCCAGGTCAGTCGGACGAAGGTAAACCGTCCGCCCCAGGCCCATGACATATTCCGTCAGGCCCTTGCCGATCGGTCGGCGATGTGGAATGATATCCAGGCTCTCCGCCCAAAACGGCATGATGACTTCTCCGGCAGCTTCGTCGACGATATTGATATGAAAGGCCTTCGCCGGCAAGATTTTTTCGACCAGGCGATGCACGTCATGAAACAAGATTTCCAGCGACGGCGCCAAGATTGCAGCTTCGGCGATTTCCCGCAGTACGCAGTTCATTTCTGCACTGCGGCGATGCGCATCTTCCATCCGCTTGCGATAAGTGATGTCACGGGCAATGCCCAGGACTCCCATTAAAGTTCCGTCTGCAGCGTACATGGGGGTTTTTATGGTTTCCAGTCTTGCATGGTGTCCATCCGCGGCAAAGATGATGTCTTCCTCGTTCATGGTGGGTCTGCCTGCTTCCAGGGACCTGCGGTCATTTTCCCGGAAGAATTCCGCCATGTCCCGGTCGACAAAATCGTAGTCGGTTTTTCCAACAATATCCGCTTCTTTTGCGCCGAAAAATCTTTCGAACATGGAATTACAGGCCAGATAAACCCCTTCCACATTCTTCATCCAGATCATATCAGGGATATTTTTGAGCAGGGCTTTCAAAAAAACCTCTTTATCCGTTACTGGACCCACATTTTCTGCTATAGATTTTTCCGTAGCATCAGAACCGCTTTTCTTGTTCACCAACATCCACCTCATAAATATTTCATATGCCGTCGAGTGCGAACCGAGAGAGACATCGCCCATCGCAATGTTTGTTTATCATTTGTATATTCCTTCCGGACACATGGTTTCCCTCCAAAGGAAACCATGTGCATCAACAGCAAAAAAGCGTGCCCCTGGGCACGCGCATGCTGAAAGTACGTACATTTTCTGTTTTCCACCAAGGGTACTGACAATGGCAGTACCCTTTTCTGTTTCATCAAATCCGTTCAGTATAGGCTTTTGGAAGCACGGCGTGAAAATTACTGCTTGTGCTCGATTTCCGTAACGCACTCGTTTTTTATCTTGCCGACCAGGAATTGCAAGGCATCCACAACATGGGGTCGGATATCGCCGCCAATCAGTACATACATTATATCATCACCCAAAGTGAGCTGGCCTTCATTCAGCCATACCTTAACATAGAAGATTCCTTCCCTTTTGTATGTTTCAGCAACCGCTGCCTCGACTTTTGCCGCATCATACCCGAATTCCATGCCCGTTACCAGCGAGCCGTCATCAATCCCTTCGCGGACATGGGCTTTTGGCGTCTGACGAACGACACCATTATGGACCAAAAACATCCCTGTTTTTAAAGCCGCAGGATCAGCTTTTGCTTCTTTTAGCCACGCATCCATGGATGGCGATGTTTTTTTCATTTTTCCTTGTTCCATATGCAAACACACTCCTCATCTATAGGAAATACTCCGGCTCCCTGCGGCATGCAAAATCAACTTCCAGTTCTTCCTTGTGTCTCAAGTAATTCTTATCGTCATAGTACTTTGCCTGTACAGGGCACATTTTCACGCAGGCTCCGCATTTAATGCAAATTCCCTTGACCCTGGTCACATCTTCACTATCAATGGAACCCATAGGGCAAAGGCTCACACATAGCCGGCAATTCGTACACAGATCCTTAGTCTTCGGCGTCACTTTCCTGATATCAACGGGCTCGTCATGTTCATTCTTTGGAACGTAGTAATTTCGATACGGCCTATTGCCTCTCACTTCCACCGGCTTGACGTCGTTTTTACCAAAAATCTTTTCTTTTAGTTGATTGGCAAATTCCATTGCGATTGCCATGTCTTTCTCATCGGGCCTGTTTTTTGCCAATGTCTTAGAAAATGAATGTTCCCCGATAAAAGCTCCACCTGCAATAACCGTAAAACCACGGGAATTCAAAATATCCGCCAATTCAATGAGAGCATCATCGTAGTTCCGATTTCCATAAACGGTGACTGCAACAGCCAATGCCCCATTGCCATTGATGGAGTTTAGGTATTTGCTTAGTATATTCGGAACCCTCCCCGCATAGACGGGAACACCCAAAACAACAATGTCTGTCTCGTTGAATTGCCTCGGTTCCTGTCTACCGCTTGGCAAGGTAAAATCCATACAAATTACATCACGTTCTGAATGGATGCTTTCGGATAGCCTTGCAGCTATACCCGATACTATTTTCTTTGTGGTTCCTGTCGCGCTGAAATACATCGCAGTAACATTCCTAACCAAAAATATACCCTCCTCGATAAAATGGAATAGTTTCGCATTTTGCTATACACAAAAGGTTTGAATGATACATAACGACTATACGAACAATGAACTCTTGGCGTACAAACCAGGTGCTCCACCCGTATGCAAGAATAAAACATTATCATTCTTTCCAAAATAACCCTTCTTAACAAGATCAATGAGACCAGCCATAGCCTTCCCTGTATAAGTCGGATCCAGCAAAACGCCTTCTATTCTGGCCAATAATTTGACAGCCTCAATCATTTCTGCGGTTGGCCGCGTATATCCTGTCCCTAAATACTCGTCAAAGCATACGATATCTTCTCGCGGCACCTTTATATCGATTCCCGTATAGGCTATTGTTTGCTGCATCAACTCAAATGTCCGGCTTTCCAACACACTTTTCGGATTGAGAACACTTATCCCCGTCACCGGTATTTTGCAATTGTTGCCATGCAGTCCGAGCAGCAAACCACTATAAGTACCAGCACTTCCACAGGCAAGCACGATATGCTGAATATCCAGTCCGCTTGCAAAGGTTTGAGCCATAATCTCTTCCGCACAGGCGATATAGCCAAGCACACCAACGGGATCAGAACCACCCATGGGAATAATGTACGGCTTGCGTCCATCAGCTATCGCTTCGTCAGCAGCGCTTTGCAGCTCGCCCATCATGTCTGTTCCCCACGGAACTGTCTTTATCTTTTCCACACCCAGCAGATGATAAAGCAAAACATTCCCGCCCGCCTCGGGATTATAGCTTCCCGGATCGATTTCCGACAAAACAAGTCTGCATTGCAAGCCTTCCTTCACTGCAGCAGCCAGCGTCAAACGGCAGTGGTTAGACTGTACGCCACCGCAGGTTATTAAGGTATCCGCCCCTTGCTTCAACGCATCCGCAACAAGAAATTCGAGCTTGCGAGTCTTATTGCCACCGCCGGCCAGTCCGAGCAAATCATCCCGCTTGATATAAATATTGGGACCATCTATCGACTGAGAAAAGCGTCCTAACTTCTCGATGGGGGTTTGTCCTTCCGTGTAACGACGTCGTGAAAACCGCGCTAAATTCATGCTTTTACCTCCAATAGCGTATTAAATTTCTGAACACGCCAAATTCTTTTGTGTAACTGCAATGATATTACGGTCAGCAAGAGCCGCTTTTGTGCTTATGAACCGCATCATGCATCCGCCGCAAGCCTTTCTCTACGATGGCCCTGGGCATAGCCAAGTTTAGACGCACAAAGCCTTTTGCGTTTCCTACAAACAGGCCGTCGCCGCCCTCCAGCAAAACACCGGCCTTGTTGGCAAAAAACATCGGTAAGTCATCGACATCCGGCAGACATCGGTTCAAATCCACCCAGGCCAGATATGTGGCTTCAGAAATACGGCAAACAGCGCCTGGCAAATGAGCAGCGACATAATCCGACACAAGCTGAAAATTACCGTCCAGATAGGTTTTCAGTTGTTCCAGCCATTCTCCTCCATGCTCGTAGGCTGCCTGCGTTGCCGCAAGCGAAAGTGGATTTATCAGACCAATCAGCTTATCGTGGGCAGCCATTTGTTTCCGTACTGTCTCATCCCTGACAATGATATTGGAAAACATCAGTCCCGCCATGTTGAAAGTCTTGCTAGCCGCCATGCAGGTAATGAGCTTGGGATAATCCGGCATAAGCTTGGCAGTGGGAATATGCTTTTTGCCTTGCCGAATCAGGTCACAGTGGATCTCGTCCGATATCAGCCACAATCCGTATTTCTCCGCAATGGCACACACCCGCTTCGTCTCTTCTTCCGTCCACATCCGACCGGTTGGGTTATGCGGATTGCACCACAGCAGAAGTTTCACCTTGGGGTCCGCCGCTTTTTGCTCCAAATCTTCAAAATCAATGGTGAACCAGCCGTTGTCATTTTTCAGTGAAGAACAGACCAGTTCTCGCTCATTGAACGTTGCCGCATGTTTGAAATATCCGTAAGCCGGCGTGGTGATCAGCAACTTTTCATCGGTTCCCACCAAATTGCCCACCAGTTCGTATAGCGCCGGAATGATGCCCGGTGTAAATATCAGCTGTTCTTTGGGAAAGTCCCATCCATAATGCTTGCGGCACCAGGCAGAGAATGCTTCATAATAACCAGGGTCAAATACCATGCTGTATCCGAAAATTCGCTTGTCCACACGGTCTTTGATAGCCTGACAGACTTCGG
>CAZXCC010000235.1:0-4748 GCA_964638945.1 uncultured Veillonellaceae bacterium
ACGCAGGACAATGCAATGACTCTTATTCGTTGGCTGTCATCGCTCTGAAACTGAAAGAGGTTTTTGGCGCCGATGATATCAATAAACTGCCCATCGCCTTCAATATCGGCTGGTATGAGCAAAAAGCCGTTATCGTTTTGCTGGCGTTGCTCTATCTGGGCGTGAAAAATATCCATCTGGGACCAACGCTGCCGGGATTCCTGTCACCCAATGTGGCCAAAGTCCTGGTTGAAAAATTCGGTATTGCGGGCATTGGAACCGTGGAAGACGATATCAGACTGTTTATGGGCGCATAGTTTTATCGCGCAAAACAGCCCTTATTGACATTCGAATGTTTTCGGGTCAATAGGGGCTGCTTTGTTTAGTAAGCCAATGCAATAATGGAGGTGTATCCATGCGTCGAAAAGACTTGGCGATGACACAAGAAGCAACCCTTGCAATGATTGACGCGCAAGAATATGCGGTATTATGTCTCACCGACCCGGACGGACGTGCTTACGGAGTTCCGCTGGAATATGTGAGAAGGGACGAATTCCTTTACTTTCATGGTGCAAGAGAGGGGAGAAAGGTCGACTCCATGAAGGGAAACTCCTGGGTTTGTGCTGTAATCCTCGGTGACACAACGGTTGTTCCCGAAAAATTCGGTCGAAAATATGAATCCGCAATTGTAGAAGGGTCGATCGAACTTATCGACGACCCGGAACAAAAGAGCCAGGTCATGACCTGGGTTGCAGAGAGCAGGAGTCCCGACTACCCGGAGAAAGGCCGGATGGTGATTGAAAAAATGCTGGACCGAGTGCTGATATATAAGATGCGAATGGAAATTATCTCAGGAAAACATGGCCTATAAAGAATGGAAACAAAGAAAATTGCTCATACAAGGCTGCAAATTCTGACGACAGGTTGCCTGGCTTTTGGGCAATGGGAGGGAATACTTTGAGTTGCGCCGATATTCAGGATGAAGGGTATGTCTATAATCCCCCGAGTGAAGACAAGGGACTGGTGTTGCGGGTAGCACTGGGATGTTCGCATAACGCCTGCAGTTTCTGCGGAATGTATCGTAATGTGAATTTTCGGATACGCCCGCTGGAGGAAGTACTGACAGCCATTCGCGAGGCAAAGGCAATGAAGCCGAACTTGCGGCGGGCTTTTCTGGGGGATGGTAATGCCCTGGCGGCGCCAACGTCCGAACTTCTGGCTGTGCTCCAGCGCCTTCGGGATACTTTTCCACTCTTGGAAACGATATCCTGCGCAGCGCGGGCGACAGACCTGTTGGAAAAATCGCCAGAAGAACTCAGCGCGTTGCGCAGGAATGGATTAACGCTCGTCTATCTGGGAGTGGAAAGCGGAGATGATGAAGTTTTACGCAGGATCAACAAAGGCGTTGTGTCAAGCGATGTCCTCAAAGCCGGGCAAGCGGCGGATGCTGCAGAAATTCAACTATCCACGATGATTATTTTGGGTCTCGGCGGCAAAGAACTCAGTGAACAGCATGCCATTCACACCGCCGACATACTCAATGCCCTGTCTCCTGCAATGCTTGGGATTATGACACTCTTACCCAGGGTTGGCACGCCGCTGGAGCGATTGATTGCGGCCGGACAGTTCCAACGCTTGACCCAACAGGAAACTTTGCAGGAGCTACTTATGATGATGACGCGTTTGGATTTGCGGAGACCTTCTATTTTGCGTGCAAGTCACCTATACAATTATCTGCCGCTGGAAGGAAACTTGCCGGAAGACAAAGAGGTCCTGATTGAGCAGATTCGCAGCAATATAGAAAAGGGATCGTTGACGGAGACTGAATTGGCATACAAAAATTACGGCATTTTCTGATAAGCACCATTAACACTGCAGGAAACGGCAATTGGGCAAAACTTGCACAGGATTTTCAGACGAACATGGCAAAAGTTCGGATTTGAACGGTCATTTTGTAGAGGTGCAGATACCATGAAGCTCCGCCAAGCTTCTGACCGTGTATGTACTTTGAATTTCTGCAGAGCCTTTTTGCGACTTGTGGTTAATCCAGCAGGTATCAATTCCTGCCAGAAGGCCGCCCTTGATATCAGTATTCAAGGAGTCCCCGATAATCAGGGTTTCCTTGCGACGGAACTCTTTAATATGACTCATTACATAATCGAAAAATTCTCTGGAGGGTTTTTGAAACCCGATACTTTGCGAAGCAAAAATATCTTCGAAAAATTCATGCAGGCCTGACTGCTTCAATCTCTTAACCTGGGTTTTGGTTACACCGTTTGTGATAACAAATAGCCGATGAGATAAAGAAAAGCGCTGGCATACGTCGAAAGCCCCTTCCATAGGCTGGCATCCATTACCCAAAAGCTCCCGATACAAATTTTCCCATTCAACACCGTCTACAATTTTCCCCAGTTTTCGCATGGTTTCTGAAAACCTTGAGTTTAGTACATCCTGTAATCCAATCATTCCATTTTCATAATCTGCCCAGAGTTGTTTGTTGACAGAGTTATATATTTGATACAACTCATCGGAAAAAGTATATCCGTGTTGCTGAAACAATTTTTTCAGCGAATCCTTTTCATTGGCGCCGAAATCTAACAATGTGTCATCTAAATCGAATAGCAGTATTTTGTATTTCATTTTTCCCCGCCTGAAAGTTAATATTTTGCTTCGTCTTATCGTACTTCTTTATACTACAGAATCCACGAAACATCAATTCTCATCATTCTTAGGGAGGCAAGAGGGTAACGTAATCAGAATGCAGCGCTTCGGCGCTGCATTTTTCATCGATATACTGATGCAGTCCATATTTCTTTTCGGAAATATGTTTGGTAAAATCAATACAGAACATTAGTTCTGCATTGGGGCTGGAAGAGGCCTGTTCCAGTAAGTAAAGACTGAATGAAAAGAACTCAAATGGGGAAGGATTGAAAAAGATGAAAACAGTATATATCTATCTTCAAGATACACTGGCGGACTGGGAAGCCGGGTATGCAACAGCGGAGCTTCATTCCGGTCGTTTCTTTAAAAAAACGGCGCAGCCGTTGACGGTGAAAGCCTGTGCACTGTCCATGGAACCCATAACGACCATGGGAGGACTGAAAATTGCGCCGGAGCTTACGGTGGATGAGATTTGTTTGTCAGAGGCTGCGCTGCTTTTGTTGCCGGGTGGAAATACCTGGCTTGAGCCGCAACATAGGCCGGTGATGGAAAAAGCGGCGGCGTGTTTGGCGACTGATGTGCCTGTCGCAGCCATTTGCGGTGCGACTTTTGCACTGGGAAGAGCAGGCCTGCTGAACAATCATCTGCATACAAGCAATGACTTGGCATTTTTGCGTCAAGTCTGCGGCGATGCATACACTGGGGAACATCTGTATCAACAGCAGGAGGCTGTTCGCGATAGAAACCTGATTACCGCACCGGGAACAGCACCTCTGGAGTTTGCATATCAGATCATCGACATCCTGGGAGTTTTTGCGCCGGATACGTTACATTTCTGGTATCGGTTGCAAAAAGAAAAACAACCGGAGCACTTCTATCAGCTCATGGCTTCGCTCGACGCATGAGGCAGGAGGTTGAATGCGAATCCCTGTCAAAAGAAACTCTTGGCGCCAGAATCCTGTTGATTGCAGGAAAAAGCGGAGCCAAACAGAATTACTCCAGCAAAATAGTAGTGGAATTTTCCAGTTCTGGAGCAGGACAGTTTTCCCTGATTACATAAGCTCCGTTCCGCAGCGAGTCGAATTTGCAAAAGCTTTGTGTCGGCAATCTTGCTGAATAGGCATTACAATGATATGCTTAGTGAAAGTCGTAATGTTCGGAAGAAAATGACTAGTACCTGCCCATTATTTTGTTCCCCATATTGAAGGAGGTATGTAACAGCATGAACAAAACGGACCTCATCGCTTCGGTAGCAGCCAGGGCCAATATGACAAAAAAGGATGCAGGGATTGCTGTGGAAGCAGTTGTGGAAAGCATTCAGGAAGAATTGTCAAACGGTGGAAAAGTTCAGCTCATCGGGTTTGGTACATTTGAGGTTCATGCCCGTAAGGAGAGAATAGGCCGCAATCCCCAATCAGGCGAACCCATTGAACTTCCTGCGAGCAATCATCCTGTTTTCTCTGCCGGTAAAGCATTGAAGGGTTCTCTGCTCGCCGAAAAGTAAGGCAAGCTTGATAGGTGTCAGATATAGGCATCGGATTTTTCTGATGCCTTTTTTAGTCTACCAGAAAGTTTAACTTCTGGGGACATAAGAAAACCACGACTTTCGCTGTCGCCAGAGGCTCGGCATAAGCCGGGTTTTTTTATTGCATAAAAATGGGCCTGGATTGTTCCGGACCTTTGGTTCAGAAAAAATGATATAATTACATTGTCAGACACCGATTTGCAGTAGGAGATTTTTTTCCATACTGCATACAGCAAAAGCAATAAACATGAGCTGAAGTTGAGGTGTGAGAAATGTCGAAAATAGTTTTTATCGCGCCGGCTCGTCCGATAGCAGAGGCTGCGGAAAAGATACTGGCGGAAATGAATGTGCAAATTCCGGTTTTTGTCGGTGCGAATGAGGAGGCGGTTCAGATAGTGTCCGCCCATCCTGAAGCCGATATCATTATCAGCCGTGGTGGCACAGCCGACGATATAAGACGCCAGACCCCAAAAACGGTTGTTGAAATTACAGTTTCTGTTTCCGACCTGATGAAGCCGGTAAATCGATTGGCGAAAGCAGGTCACAAAAGAATCGGCATCGTTGCAAAATACAACATGATGGA
>CAZXCC010000236.1:0-4722 GCA_964638945.1 uncultured Veillonellaceae bacterium
CCCATGGCGTTCAGCGTGCGCAGCGCCTCGCGAATCGGCACCCGGCTAACTCCGAACAACTGGCCCAACTCATTCTCCGACGGCAATTTCGCTCCCGGAACCCATTTCCGGTTCATGATGTTAGCCATGATTTGTTCGACGACCTGCTGGCTGACGCTTTTTTTATCAATCGGAATGATATCCAACCGGCACCTCCAGGATCTTGTAATACATGTTACAGCGTTGCAATAATATTTTCTGTATTCATTCTCAAATTCCTTCTATTAAATATTATTCTGAAAAAAATATTTTCAAGCAAAAAAAAGAGCCCGAAGGCTCAAATCGTGTATCCTATATCATTATTATTCCACCATATACTTTTTGAATCCAATTACCGAATCACATCAATTCCCATGTACGGCCTGAGCGCTTCAGGCACGACCACCGAACCGTCCTCTTGCTGGTAATTTTCGAGAATGGCGGCAACCGTCCGTCCGACAGCCACACCCGAACCATTAAGAGTATGAACATATTCCGGTTTTGCCTTGGGCTCTCTTCTAAATTTGATCTCCGCCCGCCTCGCCTGATAATCTTCGAAATTCGAGCAGGAAGAGATTTCCCGATACCGGTCTGCACTCGGCAGCCAGACTTCCAGATCATACGTTTTGGCAGAGGAGAAGCCCATATCACCGGTACAGAGGAGAATCGTCCGATACGGCAGGCCTAGGCGCTGCAGAACCTTTTCTGCGTTCAGCGTCAATTATTCCAGTTCTTCATAAGATTCTTACTGTTTGGTAAATTTGACCAACTCAACTATGTTGAACTGTTGTTGTCGTATCAGTCCGCGCGTATCACGGCCTGCCGCACCGGCTTCCGCCCGGAAACAGGCGCTGTACGCCGTATAATACAAAGGAAGGTCTTTTGCTTCAAGAATCTCCCCGCGGTGATAGTTGGTAATCGGCACTTCCGCCGTAGGAATCAGATAATATTCATACCCTTCCAGCTTGAACATGTCTTCGGCAAATTTGGGAAGCTGTCCCGTGCCGATCATGCTGTCGCGGTTCACAATAAACGGCGGGAAGAACTCTGTATAACCATTTTCCTGCGTGTGCAGGTCTATCATAAAACTGATCAGGGAACGTTCCAGGCGCGAACCAAGTCCTTTATAAAAAGTAAAGCGTGCGCCGGATACTTTTCCACCCCGTTCAAAATCAAGAATTCCTAATTTTTCTCCGATTTCCCAATGAGCCAATGGCGCTTTATCAAACTTGCGCGGCTCACCCCAGCGGCGAATTTCCGGATTGGCTTCTTCATCGGCGCCGACCGGGACTGATGAATGCGGTATGTTGGGAATATACAGCAGGATCGACGTCAACTTTGTTTCGATTTCCTTGACCTCATTGTCCATCTCCGCTATCCTGTCACCAACGCCCCGCATTTCCAGGATAAGCTCTTCTGCACCCTGCCCGGCTTTTTTGAGTCGGCTCACTTCCTGGGATACAGTGTTTCGTTTGCTTTTTAATGCTTCCACTTCGACAAGGAGTTCGCGGCGCCTTTTGTCAAGCCCGGAAAATTCCGACAAGTCCACCGACGCATTGCGGTTTCGTAGTGCTTGTTCCACTACGGGCAGATTGTCCCTGACAAATTTCAAATCCAGCATGATATTTTCCTCCGTTCCGTCACAGCAGACCATCTGTCTGTCATATCGCGTATATTTTAGCATAAAATGTGTCTTTTCGCTGCATTTTCCCACAGAATAACAGCATGAATAAAGTCGTTTCCAAATCCGTAAAAGGGTCACAATATCCGCAGGATTTCTGCAACATGTCTCGAAAGCAACAAGAACGATTATTTTCTGGGAGGAAGCGTTTTGCTGTATCTTGATTCTGAAAACGTGTATCACAATATCGAAGAACTGGAAAAAGCACTGTTCTCCTGTTGTGCCTGCCCCTTGCACGAAAAGGCAATCGGCCCGACCTCCTACAACGGCACTCCGGAAAGCCCGTTGATGCTCGTCGGAGAAGGCCCCGGAGGGGTGGAAGATGAATATGGGGTTCCTCTAGTCGGACCTTCCGGACAACTATTGGATAAAGCACTTGCCCGGGTCGGCATCACGCGCGATCGTGTCTATACTTCTAATGTAGTCAAATGCCGGCCTTTGGGAAATCGCACCCCCACAGTAGAAGAAGGCGAATTCTGCGCCCGGCGCTGGCTGGATGCGGAAATAGCGCTTGTGCAACCGAAAATCATTATCGCTCTCGGCAGTGTCGCTCTCAAATACCTATATCATGCCAAGGCCCGCATTACCGCAGACCGTGGCAAATGGTTCAAAACAAAACAGGATATCCCGGCCATTGCCACATATCATCCGGCATATTTGCTTCGATTGACCGGCGAAGCAGAGAAAAAAGCCAAATGGGATGTCGTTCATGATTTTGAATCCGCAATGAGCGAGTTGCAAAAATTAGCACCGGCGTGGACTTTGAAAAGCCCCACACCTCCGGATTTACTCTCGCTTTTTCAAGTTCGGCGCAACCAACGAAAAGCCTGAAGCACCTTCCACGCGCCCCCGCTTATTTCTTTGCACTGTCGATATACCCGATCGCATTCAGAACCGCCGTCAGGCCTTCACCGGCAGCACGGGCAATCTGCCAGGGTTTTCCCGTACAATCGCCTGCTGCATAAATACCGGGAATGTTCGTCGCCTGATCACGATTGACCTTCACAAACGGACCATCCATTTCCAGCTCCGGCAACAGATTTTCAGCCGGATCAGACTGTCTGAGCACAAAGATGCCTTCTACCGCCAGTTCTCCCGCATCTGTGACGAGTCCTGTCACTTCCTCACTGCCCACTATGGATTGCACTTTGGCCGACATGACCTTTACGGTAGGTTGGCTTGGCTGAAAATCCGTCTTGTACTGCGGCAGAAAATATACCACCGGACAGATCTCTCCGAGAAAATTTGCTTCATGTTCTCCCTCCGGCGTATAGGCAATCACCGCAACCGGTTTGTCACGATATAACATCCCATCACAGGTTGCGCAGTAACAGACTCCTTTGCCAACCAAATCCTTTTCACCGGCAATCAGGGCCGAACTGACAACCCCAATGGAAATGACGACAGCCTTTGCTTCGTATGTGTTGTGTGGGGTCAAAAGAGTGAAAGGTTCACCAGTAAAGATATTGGTCACCTTTTCTTTGATCAGCGTCGGCCCGGCTGCCAGGCAATGATCTGCGAACTGTTTGATCACATCTTTGCCCGGTGTTGCCGGAAGGCCAATATAGTTGTTGATTGCGTGCGCCTTTTGCAGTTTGGGACTGAAATCCAGATGCTCAAACAACGCTACGGATTTATTGCGCACCCGTGCTGTCAAAGCGGCTGAAAGCCCTGCCGGCCCTGCACCAATAATGGCGATATCAAAAATATTGTCTGACATAATTTGTTCCTCCTCGTACTCAATCGTCTCAATTATTTACCTGATGTACTTGGCACTTCCTGTTTGACGCGCAAAGAAGACAGGATTTTTTCCAAAAGGGACGCACATGCTTCATTAATTTTCACCGTTGAGTCTTCCAGCGGATCAACCCTGCTATATTTGCCTGTCGCTCGCAAAATCAGTTCACCCGATGCCACGGCATACGCCCTGACTTCAAAATCCAGATACTCCATTAAGTTTATGTCGTTCGTGTTCCGAAACCGCCCCCATTGCGATATCATCAATTTTATCCTGAGGTCGGCATCCACGGGGTCAACGAAAACAAAGCCTTGCTTCTTTATCGAGCTTTCGAGTATTTCCCGAATGCGCTGTTTGAGAAAAGGATCCGCTTTTTCAACCGACCAGGAATAGGTCGGGTTGATACTTACAGACGGATCTTTACCAACCGTCTTAAACTGACTCACATCCACTCCGGGTTTAAGAAACACATCCGTCTCTATTGTAGGCTCCGGCTGCGCGGAAGCCATTCCAGGAAAAGTCAGCAGCAAAGCCGCCAACAGAAACACTTTCAGAAATATTTTCATCAACTACCCTCCATACATACGCCGGTAATTTTCACTCCGGCACTCGTTCGGCGATTTCTTTACTGATTAGTATTTGACCTGCCGCGTCAAACTCCTGTTGTGTCCAGAAGTTCTTTTCTTTCTCAGTACAGATTTGGTTTGCCCTGCCAGAGAAAAAATGCGTTTGCGGCAATCCAGATAACCAAAAATGTGCGCAACTGCCAAGATAACCCTTTCGAAAAGAACACGCTGCTTCTCCCCGGTTCTGCGCCGCTGACGATACCATACTTTGCTGCAATTTGCGCAATGTTGATCAGGTGGATTACCGGACGGTTTGACTGCAAAAAAGCTGCCGCCAGACCATCATGCCGGCTCAGAAGCGGGTGGTACCCGATATTCAAGCCTTGCGGCAATGGCGAGCTGTGTCCTGCTTCTCCGAAGATGACGTGGTTTCCTCCCACATTAACCAATGCATCCGGCAATAGCCCGTCAGTGTTGCGATATATTCTCATCCTGCTTCCAACTGCTTCCTGCAGACTGTTCGGAAGCAAAAGAGGAATGCCATTTCGCAATACAGCCTCCCTAGCCATGTCTTTACCCTCTGTTGTTAATCCGCCGCCCCGGTCCCAAACCCCTCCAAGCGAGGCTGCGTTGGACCGCCAGGTCCATAGTCCTGCTTGCTGCAACTCTTTTTCCATGTCCAGCCATGTATAGCCCGGGTCGGTTGCCCCCCAGGTAGA
>CAZXCC010000237.1:0-4715 GCA_964638945.1 uncultured Veillonellaceae bacterium
CGACAGGCTCCCCGGTGAATAACCGGAGAGCCTGTTTTTGAACGTTTTTTATTTTCACTGGATGAATTTCATTTCACATACCCAAGTGCGGCAGAGATTTGATTTGCGACATTCACGAGTTCCGGCGCGATTTTTTCGAGGGAGAACCTGTCAATTCTTGCAAGTGGCGCTGCCAGAGACAAGGAACCCTGTATATGTCCATCTCCGTCGAATACAGGTGCCGCAACTGCTCCGACTCCTTTGTCGCGTTCCCCCAAACTGATGGCAAATCCTTGTTTGCGGATCTGTTCCATTTCGACCGGCGAAATGATTTCACCTTCGGCTTGAACCTTGTGGAGTTCCTCCGGGGACATCCAGGCAAGCAATGTCTTCCCGCCTGCTCCGCGAGCAAGCGGAAGACGGTCTCCAATATTTACAACATGCCTCAGCGCATGAGTCGTTTCAATCCGGTCAATACAGACGCGGAAGGAATCCTGCACCACATACAGGCTTAGGCTTTCGTTGTATTTTTCGGCCAACTTGCGAAGAAAAGGCGCAGCAACAGGCCGCAAATCAAAAGTTCGGAATGAAGTGGCTGTCAGACGCAACGCCTGAGGCCCGATACCGAATTTTTTCGTTTCTTCATCACGAGAAATATAGCCTCGGATCAAGAGAGTATGCAAGAGCCTGGAAGCTGTGCTGGGTGATAAATTTATTCTGCTGGAGATTTCGGTCAGGGAGAATTTTGCGGCGCCATGACAAAATAAATCCAATACATCCAGACCTCTTTCGAGTGTACGAAGTCCAGAAGCGGCAGCAGATGTTTCTTCGAGGGTTTTCATCCCCGGTATCCTCCTCGGTTGGTTGAATGTATTTCTACATTATTTTATTGCTATTTTTCCAGGTTGTCCAATTATGCCGGTGAAAAGGCAAAGAATGACTTATAATACAAAATTCTGAACCGCTCTTGAAAATAAAATTGAATTATGATAATTTTATTGTGTGAAAATTAATTTCATTCAATGAAAAAGAGGTGTATGTTTTGTCTTTGCTATCAGGAGTAAGAATTCTCGATGTATCCACAGTGATTGCCGCACCCTTTGCCGCCGGACTCATGGCAGACTTTGGGGCTGATGTCATTAAAGTGGAACAACCGGATGGAGGAGATCCGTTTCGCCGCCTGGGACCATATCACAGAGGGGAAGCGATGCGATGGGCTGCGATGGGTCGGAACAAGCGCTGTATCACATTGGATCTCCGAAAGGAGAAGGGAAAAGAATTATTTTTGAAACTGGTAAAAAAGAGCGATGCAGTGATTGAAAATTTTCGTACCGGAACCATGGAGCGGTGGAATCTGGGTTATGATCGTCTGAAGCAGGCGAATCCTGGTGTTGTGCTTACTCATGTCACAGGCTACGGACAAACCGGACCCCTGAAAGATATGGCAGGCTTTGGAACGCCTGCGACGGCTTTTTCCGGCATGACGTTTGTGACGGGATTCAAAGACAGGCCGCCAGTAAGCCCTTCTTTTTCTCTTGCGGACTACATCGCCGGATTGTATGCAGCGATGTCGACAATGATGGCACTTTATCACAGGGATGTGCTGAAAGGAAAACCGCAGGAAGTGGATGTCAGTCTGTATGAAGGGATTTTTCGGATGATGGAAATCCACTGCGCCGATTATCATAAAAATGGAATCATTCGCCAAAGAACGCCGAAACTAGCTGGTACTTCCAGTCCAGGCGGAACATATGAAACAAAGGACGGAAAATGGGTAGTTCTGGTGTGTAGTACGGATCGTACTTGGGAGTATCTGACAGTGGCCATGAATCGACCGGACCTGTTGATAAATCCCTCATATGCAACAATGAAGGATCGGGTTGCAAATGACGCTTCACTGGATGCGATTGTTCGAGAATGGATTGCCGGATTTGACCTGGCAGAATTGAAAGAGATCGTCGATAAAGAAGGCGTTCCTGTGAATTTGGTATATAACATTGAAGATTGCTTTAATGACCCTCACTATCAGGCGCGGCAGAATATCGTTGAAATGCCGCATCCCACCCTCGGCAGCATCAAGATGCCGGGAATCGTGCCGGTATTCAGCGAAACACCGGGAGAAATCAAATGGGCCGGGCCGGAACTGGGCGCACATAACTTCGAAGTGTACCAGGAAGTTCTGGGGCTGAATACGGCGGATATCGAAGCATTGAAAGCAGAGGGGATAATATGACAGACGTGAATGAATCAGTCGTGGGATCTTGGCCGGCAAAAATTGTCATCAGTGAAGTGGGACCAAGGGACGGTCTGCAGAATGAAAAGACGATGTTTTCCACCGAGCAGAAGATTGATTTGATAGAACGGGTGGCGCAAGCTGGCGCAAGGATCATCGAAATCGGTTCGTTTGTTCATCCCAAGGCAGTGCCGCAGATGGCCGATACCGATGAAGTGGCGAAACGCATCCGGCGTTTACCAGGTGTCGAATATCGCGTATTGGTCATGAATCTGAAAGGACTCGAGAGGGCTGAAGCAGCCGGAGTGACAAAAGCCAAACTCACTGCTTCCGCAAGCAGGGCCCATTCCCTGGCTAACAGCAAACGGTCGCCGGAAGAGGTTGTCCGGAGTTTTGAGGAATGTGCAAACTATGCGGCCACACACGGAATGGAATTGTCCGGCGCTATCCCCACTTCATTCGGCTGCTCTCTCGAAGGGAAAGTCCCGTTGGATCAGGTTTTGTCCGTCGTGGATTGCTTCCGGGGAATAGGTGTCAGGGAGCTTTCTTTATCAGACACTACGGGGATGGCAAATCCCCGGCAAGTATATTCTTACAGCAAACAGGTCTTGGAAAAATACCCGGATGTGGTTTGGAACCTGCATTTTCACAACACACGCGGCATGGGGTTGTCTAATGTTGTTGCCGGCATGCTGGCCGGAATTGCACGATTCGATGCAAGTTTCGCCGGATTGGGCGGTTGCCCTTTTTCTCCGGGAGCATCCGGCAACATCGCCACCGAAGATGTTGTTCACATGTGCCACGAGATGGGGGTAGAGACCGGCTATGACCTGGACTCGTTACTGACAATCGGTCGTGCCATTCAGGAAATACTCGGCAGGAAAACCGACAGCTCGATTTTGCGAGCGGGAAAATGCAGCGATATTGTGATGAATAAAGAGTAGAGGAACAAAGGAAAACATTGCAGATAAATACCATAGATGGAGGCGAAACTTATGAGCGCTCCCGGTAAAGGCCGTATCGATGAAATCCGCCAAAAAATTGGTCTGCCCCTTGCTTTGCTCCTGATGCTGGCTGTCTGGTTTATGCCGAAACTTCCAGGACTTTCCGTCGTTGGTCAAAAAGCGTTGTCACTCTTTGCCGGTGTTTTTGTGCTATATCTTACGGAAGCCATACCCCTGCCCATCACAAGTCTGCTTATCGTGCCTGCTGCGGTGCTGATGGGGGTCGTGAATTTAAAAACCGCGCTGGAGGGTTTCGCATCTTCTTCCGTTTATCTGATAGTCGGCGCGTTTCTCCTTGCTACCGCGATGGTAAAGACCAAGTTGGCGGAACGAATCACTTTCAAAATTCTGGAATGTATCGGTGGGTCTGCCCGAAATATTACGCTCGGAGTCATGTTGGCAAATATCTGTTTAGCATTTCTGGTTCCGTCCTCGACAGCGAGGACTGCAATTTTGCTGCCTGTATGCATCAGTATCATAGATCTCTTCAAAACAGAAGGGCGCTCGCGGTTTGCAATCAATCTGCTACTGACACTGGCTTTTACGAACGCCACGATTGGCGCCGGAATCCTGACCGCGACAGTTCCCAATCCGGTTACTATCGATTTTATTGTCAAAGCCGGCGGGCCTTTGATATCTTATACCGATTGGCTATTGTACGGTTTTCCGCCGGCGCTTCTGATGACGGTGATTACCTGGGGCTTTATTCAATGGGTTTATAAACCGGAACAAGCTGAAGTCCCGGGCGGTATTGACTATATCCGGAACAAGCTGGGCTCCATGGGCGCGATGAGTTCTGCAGAGTGGCGTGCCTTGTCCGTTTTTGTGCTGGTGGTGGTTCTTTGGGCTACAGGAAAGTGGACGAAGATTGACCCGACCACAGCCTGTCTCGCCGTGTCCGGACTATTCTTCCTGCCGAAATTTGGAGTGCTGGACTGGAATGATGCGAATAAAGGAATATCATGGCAAATCATCCTCATAGCCGGAGGAGGCATTTCACTGGGTGATATTCTGATGAAAACAGGGGCTGCCAAGTGGTTGGCGGTAACCATTTTCAATGCGCTTGGACTTGCAGGATCTTCCATCCTTGTGATATTGATCGTATTGATGTTCATCATCCAATACATGCATCTGTTGTTTGTCGGAACGACTGCGATGGCTACCGCATTTATTCCGATTGTGCTTGCCATGGCACAGTCGGCAAACATACCGCCCATGGTGTTGGCACTGCCTGCAGGCATGATTATAGGCGGTTACCCGTTATTGATGTTTTACAATACGTTGCCCAATATTTTGGTGTACGGTACTGGGAAAATGCGAGTGGAAGACTTTCCCAAAGTCGGAGTTGTCGTTTGTGCCATTGGTTGCATCGTTTACGCTCTTTGTGCAGCGACGTACTGGCGTTGGGTCGGAATGTTTTAGTTCGCCGCGCGCTGGCAATAAGAACCTCCTGCCTTGCTTTTTCAGGACAGGAGGTTTTCTTGTGGGAAGAGTTCAAT
>CAZXCC010000238.1:0-4697 GCA_964638945.1 uncultured Veillonellaceae bacterium
GCGGTAAACCGCAGGCCCTTTTCTGCAAATATGAAAAACTGTTTTCTCAGCGTTGAACCCGCCCCGAACCATCTCCCGCCATCAATGTCTTTACCTCGGAGAGTGTCACATGATTGTGATCTCCTTCAATACTGTGTTTCAGGCAGGAATTCGCCACCGCAAATTCAAGAGATTCCTGCACCGGCATCTTATTTAGCATAGCGTAAATCAATCCGCCGGCAAACGAATCTCCACCGCCGACTCTGTCAACTATGTGCACAGGATACTCTTTCGAAAAATAGAAACCGCCCTCTGTGTGAAGCATGGCAGCCCACAGATTGTCGGACGCAGAAATACTTCCACGCAAAGTAATAGCCACGGCTTTAAATCCAAAGCGTTCAGCCAGCTGCCTGGCAACATCCTTATAGCCTTCATGACTAAGAGACGCACTTGTAACATCAGTGTTTTCCGCTTTTATGCCAAACACCTTTTCTGCATCCTCTTCATTTGCTATACACACATCTACGAACGGCATATACTGTTCCATGGTTTTCCCTGCCTGCTCACTTGTCCAAAGATTCTTACGGAAGTTTAAATCGCAGCTGACAGTCAAGCCTGCAGCTTTGGCTGCTTTACAGGCATCCATTACGCATTCAGCGACATTTTCACCCAATGCGGGAGTAATGCCTGTAAAATGGAACCAGGTGGCGCCTGCAAAAATCTGCGTCCAGTCAAAATCCGATTTTTTTGCAGTGGAAATAGAAGACAGCTTACGATCATATACAACTTTTGACGGACGCTGTGATGCCCCTTTTTCCAGGAAGTATATGCCCAGGCGTTCACCGCCGCGCAGCATCCACCGGGTATCTACTCCATAACGGCGCATTTCATTGACAGCAGACTGACCGATCGGATTATCAGGCACCCGTGTCACAAAACCAGCATCAATGTTGAAATTTGCAAGCGCGACGCAGACATTTGCTTCTCCCCCGCCATACACAACTTCCAATGCCGTAGCTTGCTCAAACCGCAAATAACCCGGGGGAGCCAAGCGCAGCATGATTTCTCCAAAACATATCACTCTCGACATTTTGTTCCTACCTCCTAATTCATCCGTGCCTGACGGACTTTTTCCACAAACTGTTTGCCAATATCAGCAATTGATTGGTAATCGCCCTTTTTCGCTCCGGCAGTCAAATTTCCGCCAACACCGACAGCAACGCATCCGGCCTTGATCCAGTCGCTCACAGTATCCAGGCTCACACCGCCTGTAGGCATGAGAGGCGCCTGTGGCAGCGGTCCTTTCACTGCTTTGACGAAAGTCGGCCCGAGTACTTCACCTGGAAATACTTTCACAATATCCGCCCCTGCTTCCATTGCATCAATAATTTCCCGAATCGTCTGCGCTCCCGGCATACAGGAGATTTGATATCGATTACAGAGTTTCACCGTATCCAGATTGAGAGAAGGGCAGACAATATACTGCGCTCCCGCCAGAATGGCCATGCGGGCAGTTTCCGGATCCAAAACGGTTCCAGCGCCTAAAATAAGCTCGCCGGATTTGTATGTTTCAGCAAGTTCTTTTATCACCTCTACTGCGCCCGGCACCGTAAAGGTAATCTCAATGGCTGCAACACCGCCCTTGATACAAGCGTCAGCAATTTTTTTTGCCTGCTCGGCATTTTCCGCTCTTACAACCGCCACAACACCTGAGTCCATAATTTTTTCAAGAATTCTTAATTTTGGAATCACCATTATCCCTCCCGTTTTTCACTAAACCGGTTTTTCTAATAGTCATTCGCTGCTTCCTGCATTTTTTCCTTCTCTGTGTCCATGCAGAATAAAAAAATCTACTTCTCCGGATTCACGGTGCATTCACACTTTCACCGCATGACCGGCGGACAATGAGTTCCGGGTCATATTGTTCAAGTTCCGGCCCAACATCTCCATACTGTTTTTTTATGCGTCCGACCAGTCGCTCGATCGCCCGCCTCCCCATGGCATACGATGGCTGAGCAATGACAGTAACCGGGGGATTGAGATAAGGCGCCCATTCCCAGTCGTCAAAACCTATCACAGCAATGTCCTGCGGCACCCGTATTCCTTTTTGAACCAACACACGCACGATCGACATCGTCATAAGGTCATTGGCTCCGAAAATCGCTGTCGGTCTATCACCTGGCGCATGCAGCAGCTTATCAATCTGTTCTGCAAGCATTTTTTCCTCGCAATCGACTTGCACCAGCCAAGAATCATTTTGCGGCAAGTCAAACTCCCTGAGCAAGTCTTGATAAGCCTGCGCTCTTTCTCTTCGTGGAGTGGCAGGAATTTCATGGAACGGCAGGACAAAAAAAGCAATATTTCTGTGTCCCAGAGATATCAGATGACGAATCCCCATCCGAATCCCCAGCCTATTATTCACAGTAATCGTATCCACACCAATTTCTGGAACATGACGCGAAAATAAAACGACCGGAGTCCCATTATTATTCAGTTCCGCAAGAGCCTCATTATTGCGCCCGGTGGTACTGATTATCAACCCATCAATCTGTTTGGACGCCAACGTATGAATATAAGCCAATTCTTGCTGCGGATCATCATCAGCATTGCACAATATCAGATTAAATCCGGCTTGCATGCAAAAGTCTTCCGCACCCCGTATTGTATTCGTCATAAACGGATTTAGAATACTGGAAACGACCGCAGCCAAAGTATGGGTTTTTTTTTGTTTGAGACTGCGGGCAAGTGCATTGGGTCGATATCCCATTTCTTCAATAATTCGTTTAATTCGCGCCCGAGTTTCTCTGCTCATAAATTCGTACCTGCCGTTCAGGTACTGTGATACTGTACTTTTCGACACTTCTGCCTTGCGGGCAACATCATTTATCGTGACTGACAATCCTTCTGCACCTTCTTCATACTTATACTGTTTTTTCCTGTGAAAAAACCCATCGGTCACGTCCTTGCTGCTTGGCCATATACATCGCCTTGTCTGCACTGCGCAGCAGGGTGGCGTAATCCATGCCATCTTCGGGGAAAAAGCCGATTCCGATACTGGCCGTTACGCTAACCTGAGGAGGCCTTCCAAAATCAAAGGGCTGCCGGATGGCAGACAACACTCTGTCAGCCAGTTCCCCTGTCATTTTACGGTTTTCTTGTCTGGGCAAAACCAGAACGAACTCATCTCCGCTGATTCTTGCAACCGTATCAATATCGCGTACGGAGTTTCGCAACCGTCCAGCAACAGACTCCAATAAATTGTCGCCGGTTTCATGTCCAAACGTGTCATTTACCATTTTCATGCTATCCAAGTCCAAAAACATGACAGCAAGTTTTTCGTCAAATCTTCTGGCCTGGGAAATTGCCAGAGTTAACCGGTCTTCCAGCAATCGACGGTTTGGCAGACCCGTAAGCGCATCATGATATGCCATGTGACGTATTTCATCTTCCAGCTGTTTTCTGTTGGAAATCTCTTTCTTTGCTTCATCATACAAACAGGCATTATCATAGGCAAGAGAAGATAGCTGTGCCAGATAACGTATTGCCTGAACGTCATTTTCCCAGAATTTCTCACCAAAATGGACATGCCAAAACCCAACAACACCCACTACCTTATTCTCACGCCGCAAAGGAAAATTGATGATTGCTTCCACGTTACTGCAGGATGCAAGATGGCCCTGCGAATGCTTATACGTATTATTAACGACCATTTCATCTTTTTCCCACGCTTTTCCGGCCGCACCTTCGCCCCGTTTGATCCTGAGACCCAGGCTCTCACGCGCGGCACCTATTGCAATAGCTCTTTCCAGCTCGTCACTGTTCTCTGTCGGTAAAAACACATATGCGCCATCGGCTTTTGTATATTCCGCTCCTTTTGAAATAATGATTTCCAAGAGTTCCTTTATATCGAGACGTTGTAAAATGGCAAGTGATGTTTCATACAAAAAAAGCATCATTGCATTGCGTTGTTCCATTTGATCCATAATCTTTTCATTATTTTCGATATGTTTGAGCTGTTCCTCAAAACGGCGGGCGTTTTCATATGCAATCCCTGCCCATAAAACATATTGCTCCAACAATACTAATCCTTCATTCTCCGGAAATATATCTGTTTGCTCATAATCCAGACCAATTGCACCAATGATTCGTTCGCCATTTTTAAATGGAATGAATATCGCTGCCTGAACATGTTCATGCGCTTTGGCAAAAACAAGGTCAGAAGGCAGTGGCAGATTATCAGCTCGCTTGTTTCGATAATTCTTATTGATCCAGGTCTTTCCTGTTTTTATCAGTTCACCTATCTCACCCTTGCCAATGGCACGATATTTTCCAGTCAAGGTTTCGTGCAATCCGCGACCGATCAGCAGCAGCACCCTGTCCCCCTCAATAAGGTGCAAAGAGACATGCGGAGTCTTCCCCATTTTCATCACAAAATCAAGCATACTGTCCAGCACTTTTGCAACATCAAGCTGGCGCAAAAGTGACATAATCCCTGTATTCAATTCATTGTTATATTTGCAGTCAAGGGAATCATAAGGATACTCCATAAAAACCCCCCACAACCAATGTTTGGTTTTCCTTTTCAGGTATTTATTATTCGAATTCCGACCATAAATTTCCTGCTTCCAACATAGCAGTTCCTTTCGAATGGAAATCCCCAAAGTAAAACAAAAATGTTCCGGCAGGAAATCCTGACGGAACAAGTGAGCACCTCAAAA
>CAZXCC010000239.1:0-4696 GCA_964638945.1 uncultured Veillonellaceae bacterium
AGCACTTGCACGCTGCCACCGGCAAAGGTTTTTTTGATGTTTTGACTGTAATCCGGGATGTTGGCGTAGGTCCACTTCGGATCACGGTAGCGCTTATCGGCGAGAGTTTCGATGGATTGCTGGTCTGTGAGGGAAAGATCGTAGCGTCTGTATGGCGTATCCGATGCAAAGACGGCTCTGAGCAAAGCGGCTTCAAAGTCGGCGAGGGTTATGGATGAAGGTAGATGCCGACTTATGGTCGTTACCCGGCTGCGTACCGATTTGACGGCCGGTCCGCTGTATTTGGCATCAGGTCCGGAGAGCGATTGAGCCAGCATGTTCAGGTCGGTTTCAAAGAGCAATGTGCCGTGGTGCAGCAAACGGTCGCGATGGATGTACTGGGCGTTGCCGGAAAATTTGAGCCCCTCGATGGTCAGATCATTACGTCCTGTGAATTCGGCGGTGACGCCGAACGTGGAAAGCGCGGTGATTACAGACCGGGTGAAGTGGGCGAAATTGTTGTGGCCAACCGCGGATAAAGCAGTGATGAACGTGAAGTTCAGATTGCCCAAATCGTGATATACGGCTCCGCCGCCGGAGAGACGGCGGACAACCTGAATGCCGTGTTCTTCGATAAAGGGCTGATTGATTTCAGCGGTGATGTTTTGATTGCGACCGATAACAACGGTCGGCTTGTTTTGCCAGAGAATAACCAGATCGTCGGATATGGGAGCATTTTTAAGAAAATATTCTTCCAATGCAAGGTTGTAACATGGGTCGACGCAAGTATTTGGAATATGAAACATGAATATCGATCCCCCCAATTGAAACGAGTCGATGGAGCAAGAGGTCCGGAAAGACAAAACAATTCTTCATTGCGATATGTACACGAATATTATATACGGATGCGAAAGACAAGCCAAATACTAAAATGGCTGGAATAAAATACACACATATTGTAAGGAGAGGCGCTGATATATCCGGCAGGAAATCTTCAACTGACATGGAAATATTATAAACTTACGAATGTATAGCTGATTGCGAAATGATGAATCTCAGAATCGAATAGCTGTATTGGAAAATATTCTTGATTACGATGATTAGGAGCACATCGATGGATTTGTTGAAACTTTTGGCGATATTTTGTTTGATCATTATGATATTGAAGTTTAAGAAGCCTCTGTATGCAGCTATTTTGGCAGGAATTGCCGGAGCGTGTATCGCATATGGTATTGATGGAATACAGGCCATTAAAATCATGGGGTTTGCGAGTGTAAGCCCGATTACGGTTTCCTTGGTGTTAGCCTTTTATACGATAACTTTTTTGCAGAGAATGCTTGAAAAGAGAAAACAATTGATTCGGGCCGAAGAAGCACTGAGCGGGCTGTTCAACAGCAGGCGGGTTAATGCGATGTTGGCGCCGTTTATCATCGGACTGTTGCCCTCTGCGGGAGCTGTAATTATTGCCTGCCCGATTGTGGACAATGCCGGCGGGGAGTATATAAGCAAAGAAGACAAGACCTTTATCACCAGTTACTTCAGGCACATATCAGAGGCCTTCATGCCTACCTATAGTTCAATCATACTTGCTCTGCAATTATCTGGCGTTGATATGACAGATTTTGTATTGAGCATGCTTCCAATGGCGGCAGTCTTGTTTGTAATGGGATACTTTTTTTATGTAAGAAAAATTCCCATAGAGACCGGATTGCCCAATTCGAAGAATAAAATAGAAGATATGAAGAACTTGTTTCGTAGTTTATGGACGATTCTTTTCACCATTGCCATCATTCTTGTCTTCAAGATCCAGGTTCATATTGCGGTTTGTATGGCGATTTTTCTGTACATAATAATTGGCAGGTTTTCGTGGCGGGAAATGAAGCCCATGTTCACCAGTGCATTTGAATCCAAGCTGATTTTCAGTACGGTTACTATCATGATGTTTAAAGACATCTTGACTTATGCAGGCGTAATCGACCGATTGCCGGAAACTTTCTCAGTATTACCGGTCCCGACAGTGATCATATTTGCTCTTGTGGTATTGGTTGGAACCATTGTTGCGGGGGCAAGCGCAATTATAGCAATATGCATACCTTTGGCCTTTGCCTCCATACCTGGCGGCGGTTTGGCATTAATGGTGTTTTTGATGTGTATGATTTATAGCGCGATGCAAGTATCTCCAACGCATATCTGTCTGGCGATCGTCATCGAGTGTTTCGAAACCTCGTTTATTGATCTGGTCAAGAGGACAATCCCGGTCATTGCTTTGTTTATTCTAATCTTTTCCGGATACAGTTACGCGCTGTATTTGCTTCAGTAATTCAGTAGTAATTCGGGGAGAATATTAGATTTGCAAAAAAACAGAGCAGATATTCTTTCCTTGGAATTGACTGCAAATTGGCATTTTAGGAAGAGGGAGTTGTCTGAAACTCCAATTCAATGCGTGTTCCTTCATTCAGTACGCTTGTGAGATGAAACTGTGCTTTGTGCAAATCGAGGATTTGACGGGCGATGGCGAGTCCCAACCCTGTTCCCTGGTCATTTTGTTGGTGGGATTGGTCCACTTTATAAAACCGTTCCCAGATATAAGGCAAATCTTCCTCTGGGATTCCGATGCCGTTGTCTTGGATCACACAATTCACTCTCTCGGGTTTTGTTTGCTGTAGTGAGAGGGAGACAGTTCCTCCGAAAGGGGTATATTTCACCGCATTATCGAGAAAAATAAGCAGTAGTTGGATCAAGCGGTCCCGATTTCCTTGAATCATGGAGAGATTTTCTGCAACATCATACTGCAATTGAATTTTTTTTGATTCAACCAAAGGAGAAATCAAAGATACAACATGAGCAGCAATTTCCGGCAGGGATACTTTTGTCAGAGGGCAGGATTCGCTGGAGGATTGGAGGCGGCTTAAATTCAGAAGATCCCTGATCAATCGTTCAAGCCTGATCGCTTCGTCTCGAATCAGATATTGAAAGCGTTTGATTTGGTCTGCATCTTTCACGATTCCATCCGCTATTGCTTCTGTATATCCTCGTATAACAGTCAGCGGTGTGCGCAGTTCGTGCGAGACATTTGAAATGAAATCGCGACGCAATTTTTCTGTTTTCCCCACTTCCAACATATACTCACCGAGGTCTTTGGCCAGTTCGTTGATAGATTTTCCCAGACTACCGATTTCATCGTTGCTGTGCACTTCCACGCGGGCGCTGTAGTCACCGTGCGCTATTGCACCAGCAGAACTCTGCATGGCTCGAAGAGGTTGAACCAGGCTGCGAAGAAGAATGCGGATGACCAAAAAGGAGAGCAGAATTCCGGCAATCGCGCCAAAACCGATAAATTCGTATATATGACCCATAAATTCATTGACCGAAGCGACCGGGGAATTGAGCAGGACCGCGCCATCCACTCTACCATCGGGTAGTACGATCGGCACTCCGACCACCACCATTTTTTCTTCATAATAAGGGTGATCTATGACGGTGCTCCAAACTTCGCCTCGATATACCGGGTCAAGTCCAGTGAGCAGAGGGCGAAAAGGGGTGCCCATTTGCGGCGGTCCGCCGGCAGGTGAGCTGCGCATCATTCCGGACATTCGACCGGGACCCATGCCGGGACCCAGGCCGGAACCCATGCCTGGGCCCAGGCCGGGACGGGAAGAAGCACTGCGTTTTGCGTTGGATAACTCCACCGGCTGCCGATTTGCATCCAGAACCCAGACCCGGGCTTCCAGATAGTTGTCCAGATCATTCAGGATACTGCTCAGGCTGACTGCAGAAGAGCTGTTTTCCCGTGCCGTGCGTATTCTTTCGGCGATATCCGTTCCTTTGCGGAGTAGCTCCTGTTGCTTTGCGGCAATCACTCGGTCGCGAATAAATGCAGAAGCACCCACTAAAACAGAAGCGAGTACAATCGTAATAACAAGCATGAATGCCGTGAGAAGGCGCATTTGAAAAGAAATGTTCTTCATGATTCTTGCCCCCTGTTCTCACAAACATCAAAACGGTAACCAACGCCCCATACCGTGGAAATATTCCACTCAGGACATTTGCCGTTTTGGAGTTTTTGGCGTAACCGCTGTACGTGCACATCGACAGTACGGGTATCGACGGCAGCATCAAAACCCCAGACCTCCGCCATCAGAGCTTCCCTGCCGTGGATGCGTCCGGGATGGGATGCGAGTATATAGAGAAGATCGAACTCTTTAGCGGTCAGTTCGATTAGTTTGTCGGCTATTTTGACAGTACGGGAATTTGCATCGATTTCAAGTCTGCAATACAATAAAGAGGGCTTGGGAGGCAAAACTTGAAAGGGGTCGGAAGGGGAGATGCGCCGCAGTATGGCCTGTACCCGCGCGACGACTTCGGCTGGAGCAAACGGTTTCGATACATAATCGTCCGCCCCGGTTTCAAAACCTAGAAGTTTGCTTTCATCTTCTGCCCGGGCGGTCAACAGGATGATCGGTGTTGAACCCATTTTGCGAATTTGCCTGCAAGTTTCCAGTCCGTCGAGAACCGGCATCATGATGTCAAGAATGATGAGATCAGGCGGGCATTGTTGGTATAAAAGCATGCCAACCAACCCGTTTTCCGCTTCTATGACGGAAAAGCCGGCTTGCTCCAGATACAGCCGAAGCAGTTCGCGAATACGGATATCGTCATCAATAACAAGGACAGTAGATTTTTTCATAGGAATATATACCTCTTGCAGCACAGAATA
>CAZXCC010000240.1:0-4696 GCA_964638945.1 uncultured Veillonellaceae bacterium
TGCTTGTTCAAAAGGAGTTTCCCGATATTTGACGCCAAACTCAACCAGGCAGCCTGGGACTGGATCCGGTACGCCAATGACAGTTTTCAGTGTATCATACGGAGTTCCTGTGAGCGAAAGCAATTCGTCACCGGGACGCAAAACTCCAAACAGGGCCGTTGCCAATGCATGGGTGCCTGATACGAATTGATTGCGCACCAAGGCAGCCGGTGCGCCGAAAATTTGAGCCCATACGGCGTCCAGTTTGTCCCTTCCGCCATCTCCGTAACCATAGCCTGTCGTTTGCCGAAAATCGTAATCCGACACTTTGTGGGCACGAAAGGTATCGAGTATCCTTGCCGTGTTCTGCAGGGCAATGGCATCAATAGCCTGAAACTGCGGTTGCAGCTGCATCAGGATCTGTTCTTTCAACATCAGCAGTTCACTGGAAAATCTTTTCACGCATCCATTTCCTCTCTTATAATGTATGCCTCTAGCTGGCCGGTCAAAATCGGAGTCAATAAGGCCCGAACACGGACCCCTTCCGGTTCGTAAAGTTTTTCCTGCACAATCGCCTGCTCATGCAGCAGATTTATCACACTGGATTTTTCATACGGTATCAGCAGCCAAACTTCTTTATTCAAACGACTGAGCATGTCTTCCAGAGCATCCAGCAATTTTTCGACGCCGGTGCCGAACTTTGCAGAGATTCCAACCGTATCCGGTTCACGCAGAAGGCGGTTCAATACCGCATCCTCACCAATCCTGTCAATTTTATTCATGACAGTGATTACCGGTTTATCTGCAACTTTTAATTCCCGCAACACTTCATGCACGGCGTCACTTTGGTTTTGCCAGTCATCAGCGCTTGCATCAATCACATGCATCAGTACGTCGGCATAAACCACTTCCTCCAGAGTCGCGCGAAATGCGGCAATCAGAGAATGCGGCAGTTTGCGGATAAAACCGACGGTATCGGCAACGAGAAGTTTGCGACCGGAAGGAAGTATCAAAAGCCGGATGGTTGGATCCAGTGTCGCAAAAAGTTTGTCTTCCACCAACACGCCGGCATTCGTCAAATGATTCAACAATGTCGATTTTCCCGCATTTGTATAACCGACAATCGATACGCACGGCAATCCTGATTCGATCCGTTGCGACCTATGCAATGCGCGCTGGGCGCAGACTTCCTTGATCTCATTTTCAATATCATGAATCTTGCGCCGAATGCGGCGCCGATCAACTTCCAGTTTGGTTTCACCCGGACCGCGTGTGCCGATGCCGCCACCAAGCCGGGACATAACAAGTCCTTTTCCTCCAAGACGTGGCAGCATGTAGCGCATTTGGGCAAGTTCCACCTGCAACTGCCCTTCATGAGAGCGGGCTCTCTGGGCAAAAATATCCAAAATGAGTGCCGTTCGGTCAAGCACTTTCACTTCGAGTGCTGTTTCCAGATTACGTTGCTGCGCCGGGGAAAGCTCCTCGTCAAAAATCACCAGTGTCGGCTGCGTTTCCGCTTGCAACGTTTTAAGCTCTTCCAGCTTTCCTTTTCCGATATAGTACGCCGGATCAGGTTTTTCGCGTCGCTGGATTATCTGTCCCACAGTCGCTCCGCCGGCTGTTTCGACCAGACGGTCCAGTTCTGCAAGAGATTCTTCAATATTCTGATCCTGCCCGATCTCCACTCCGACCAAAATGACTGTATCCTGTTGCGTAGTATCCATTCCATTCTCTTTCATACTCTCACATAAAAAACCCCAGGCAGATCGCCCAGGGCTTGTCCTTCCCTTTTATTATTCGCCGGCAGGCTCATCACGTTTTTCGGCAAACAGGGGCGTGATTGGCTTTATCGGCGTAATGGTCGATATAGCATGTTTATATACCATTTGTTGCTTGCCATCATTCTCCAGTATTACTGTAAAACTGTCAAAACCGCGCACAGAACCGCGCAATTGGAACCCATTCGCCAGGTAGATAATGACAGGAATGTTCTCCTTACGGATCTGATTCAGAAAGCTGTCCTGCAGATTCAGCAGTTTTGTAGTCATAAAACACCTCCGGCCGCGTCTATACAAGAATATTCTACCTGATTGAAAATTTTTCCGCAACCTGCATGGTCATGTTTGCAAGCATCTCTTCCCCTGTATTTGCCTCATCCATGTCAATCCATCGGATATAGGGCATGCGTCGGAACCATGTTAACTGACGTTTTGCATAGCGGCGGCTTGACTGCTTAATCTTGGCGACTGCTTCCCCAAGGCTCGAAGCACCCCGTATATGGCAAACCATTTCCTTGTAACCGATCGCTTGTATCGAGGTAGCTTCGGCAGGAATGCCGTCTGAAAGCATTTTTTTCACTTCATCGACCAATCCTCTGGCAACCATGCCGTCCACCCTTTCATCAATACGCCGGTATAACTCGGCTCTGTTGCGCCTCAGGCCAAAAACCAGGCAGTCAAATAACAGCCCTGATTTTTCAGAAGCTTTGCTGCGTGACACCGGTTGATGTTCCAGCATGACTACTTCGAGTGCTCGTATAATCCGTTTATGATCTGCCGGATGAATGTGTCCCGCAGTTTCCGGATCCAGTTCAAGTAATTTTTGATATAGTTCTGGCGTTGCGGAATCATCTGCTGCTATCACTCCCAGTTCTTTACGCAACTGAGTCTTCGGCGTAGGACTGAATTGATATCCTTCCAGCAAAGCCTGGACATAAAGCCCGGTTCCACCCACAAGCAGGGGGATATGACCGCGCCGGTTAATATCGTCTATGGCGCTGGCGGCAAGTTTCTGAAAATCAACGACAGAAAAACTCTCTCCAGAATCGAGGATATCAATGAGATGATGCGGTACAAGATGTCGTTCCTCCAAGGACGGCTTGGCTGTACCGATATCCATTCCGCGATATACACACATCGAATCGCCGGATACAATTTCGCAACCAAATTGTTTTGCCAACTGCAGCGCAATATCACTCTTTCCAACAGCCGTCGGTCCGATAATTACAATCAGACGGTTCAAATCTTGTCCTCCACATTCAGAATACCATATTGCACCGGACTGTAACGCCCGCCGGCAAAGCGCCTGATACCGAGCCGGGCAAATTCGCTGCTGCCGTGGGCTTCTTTGACCACCACCCTGGATCGGGCCACCCGTAAAGCCTGGTCGATTGAGTCTTTGCACAGAGCCTGTTGCTCTGCAAAACTTCGCAGAGACCGGATACCGCAGCTCGCCGGTTTTGCATGGCGAAACATCGGATCAAAATAGATTACGTCGAATGACCGCGTGGGCAAAGCCGTCAAAAATTCTTTATGGTTCACGTTCAAAACGTTGATTCTCCCTGCTGCTTGAATCGTCTCACTGCGTGCATCCGCATTTTCTGCAGAGAGGTCCTGTAATCCCCATCTAGTAAGGGCTGCAATCAACGGTGAAGCTTCCAGCCCAAGCACTTTACCCGACATTCCTGCTGCAAAAGCTGCGACCAGAGCGTCTGAAGCAAGCCCGAGCGTACAGTCCAGTATCGACATGCCCTTTTCAATTCCAAGAGCCGCAACCAGAGGGTCGGAACCGGACCGGATCAGATTCAGGATACGCAATTCGGACATGCCGCGATGAAAAATAAGCCGGGTACCATCCTGATATACCGTAGGATTCCCTTTTTCCATAACGACAAATTCTTTTTCGTTCCTGTTGTTCTGCAATTCCACAAGCGACTGGTTTCCACGTGGCAAATACCTGCCGCCGATATCCGCGGCAAAATGATGTGCAGCCTCCACGTCAATTGTCAAGGCTCGGTGTGAAGTCGTAACAATCATATCCGTTTGAACAGTCTGGCCAGATCGTTTTCAGAAAACCGGATAGTCGTTGGACGACCATGCGGACAAGTATAAGGGCGTTCCGACTGTCCCATTTCATCCAATAAGGCCTGCATTTGGGGCAAATTCAGATTTTGTCCCGCTCTGACCGCCATATGGCAGGCTGCCGTTTCGATCCAGATTTGGCGAAAGGTTTCAGCGTCCGGGGTTTTCAGTGACAGAACCGAAGACAGAAATTGCCGCAACAGGCCGGCGGCTTCATCCGGAGGAATATGTACAGGCAACTCTGAAATTCTGATGGCACCCGGCCCCATCCAGTCAAAGGAAAACCCAAGACCCGCAAGTTCCTCGGAAAAAGTTTCCGCAGCATGTACCTCCAAAGGATCGAGATCCAGCACCAGGGGAATCAGTAGCGTCTGAAACGCACTAGATGACTGCTTTTTTGCCAGTCGATCAAAAAGCAAGCGTTCGTGTGCGGCATGCTGATCCACAATATACAAACTGTCGCCGTCACTCGCCAGGATATAACATTGCCGGAACTGAGCCAGAGCTTTTAATCCGCTTCGAACCGCTTCTGTATTAACCGGGACTTCCAGGCACGATTCTTCCGCAGGAACCGGCTTTTCCGCACTCCCTGTCATCGAACGCGCGGTCTCTCCTTCCAAAGATACATGGACACTTCCCTGTGGTCCTGTTGCGTCCGGTATCGCAACACGCATGGGCAGAGATTCCTGAACGTAAGATTTCTGATATTGAGGACGATAAACAGAGTGATCAAAGGCTGCAGCAGTCGATGACGGCGCTTCGGGATTCATCAGTTTTTCCTTCAATGCAGCGTGTACGGCCCTGAATATTGACCGTTCATCCTGAAACTTGACTTCCGCTTTCTGTGGATGAACATT
>CAZXCC010000241.1:0-4688 GCA_964638945.1 uncultured Veillonellaceae bacterium
CACTTCCCGCTCAGGCGTCCGGGCATGCTTGATCCCTTCAAATGCATAGGCCAGCGCCCTGGCCATATCCAGGGAAGTCTCCACGTCTGCCTTGACAGCATCCCTGTAACGGTAAGCAATCGCAAGAGACTGTTCCCGGGAATCCGTCAGAGCATGTTGCATATGTTGTCTTGCGCTAAACGCAATGATCAATGCCAACAGCACAATGGTGCTGCCACCAACAATAACCAAAAAGCGGGTCGTCAGCTTAAACTGTGAAAACAAAGTGTTCCTCCCTGCATAGCGTTTACGATAAACCCCGTTCCGAATAAACCATTTCGTTATTTCGTGTAGAATCACCAAATCCCTTTATTTTTTATGGCATGGTACAAATACATGGCCAAATTCCATCGTTGAACATCCTATTTTTCCTCAACGCCCTTTCCCACCAATTTTCCTCAACTATGCAAACAGGCTTCCAGCCACCAACGGCTGAAAGCCTTACTCATTTCCTTGACTATTTCTCGCATTGATCTTAAAACATAACCCGGTTGCATCATCTTGCAAATCACCGTCATCAATCAGTTTCCCCAACGCAGCTACATCTGATTCAAAATCCTTTCCGTCCGGTGACCAGAAAGGAAACGCGGATTGTGATAATTTGTCCGTGAATCCATCTGTCAAAAAATATATACCATCGCCCTCTGCTATCGGCAGTGCCCCTGCGCCAAATTCTGCGTTGCCAAACATGCCGACGAACATCCCCGGCGTTTCAATCTTCTTACCGTTACAAAAGAATTGAGTAATTCCTGCGCCGATATAGCGCAGCTCCCATTTTTGGAAATCAAACTCAAATCCCAATATTGCCGCATAAGAACCTTCAGAAAAATACTTTGCCGCACGGGAATCGATTTGATGGAGCTGTTCCTCCAAGGTCAAGGTTGTGACTGAAGTTTCCCGGAGCAAGACGTTGAGGGATGCCGTTTGCAACGCAGTCGCCAAGCCATGCCCAGTTACATCGATAAGAAATCCGCGAAGCAATTTTCTTTCATTCAGCCATTCCAAATAATAAGAATCCCCGCTGACCATGTCTAAGGAATGGTAAATCGTTCTGATGGTCACATAGGGCGAATCAGGCACAACCGGCAACAATTCTCTTTGCACACGACTTGCAAACTGGGTACCCCGAACCATCTCTTCCTGCCGTTGACGCTCTTTTGTCATGTCTCGAAGGCTACCAAGCAAATATGCTTTTTGGTCAAGCCGAACCACTCGTCCAATTCTTTCCACTGGTACTTCAATGCCGTTCTTGTGACGATATATCCTTGCCTCCAGCGGCAAAGCGCCTTCTGAATTCACAGCATTGCCCAGAATTTTTTTCACTTCATTTTTCGAATACTCCACAAACCTGTTCAAATATAGCGGAGCATCCTCCGGCAAAGAATAACCCAGCATCTCGGTGAATTGGCGGTTGATTTCCACAACCTCCTGCGTCTCAATATCCACTAACGCCAGCGCTTCGCTTGACTGGTCCGCAAGGGCGCGATATCTTGCTTCACTGGAAATCAGTTCCACATTTTTTTGTTCCAGGTCTATCGTTTGACTGATCAACTTTGCTTCCATTTTCTTTCGCTCTGTAATATCGCGAACGACGCCTACTGCATGCCAACCATTATGGAAATGCATCGCAGAAAGTGATAATTCTATCGGAAATTCATGTCCGTTTTTATGGCAAGCTTCCGCCTCGTTCGTTGCACCGATAACCTTTCCCTTTCCCGTGAGACGAAATTTCGCGAATGCAGATTGATGCCTTGCTTGGTAGCGCTGAGGAGCAAGCAATTGGTGCAGGTTGCGCCCCATGACCTCTTCGCTTGCGTATCCGAAAATTAGTTCCGCAGCTGGATTCCAATAACTGATGGAGCCCTCCGTATCAATCATAATAATTGCATCTCTGGCAGAATTGGCAATGGCGCGAATTTTTTCCTCGCTTTCGCACAAAGCCATTTCAGCTTTCTTTCTGTGATCGATATTTCGGCTGATGCCTATGATTTCAATTTCACCGGATGAATTCAGATGTAATTGAGTGGAAACTTCAACCCAAAGCAGCGACCCGTTTTTGCAATAAAGCTGAACTTCAGTGACTTCTCGCTGTCTTGCGTTCGGATCCTTGAGAAAAGCAGGTACCGCATGCGCAATTTTCTCTTTTACAATTTCATAGGACTCCGGTGTCATGGAGTCAACAAAATTATTCTGCATTGCCTCTTCTTGTGTATAACCCCTGAGTTCCCAAATAGACGGACTCACATAGCTATATTTCATCTTGGTCAAATTATAGATCCAAATTGCATCCGTAGTATTCTCTGCAATAATTCGATACTTTTCTTCGCGGTTTGTCAAAGATTCCTCTGTATTTCCACCAACACCGACAATATTCTCTTTATCCAAAATTTCATCTCACCTACTTGTAATCCCTGAATTGCAACTTTCGACAATCAACAGTTGCATACAGCCTTGTCCTGTCCGCAAGAGTATCAGCCTTTTGTGTAGTAAGTTCCTCAGAATTATACTAATTCCTGCACAAAAGTATGCCCATCTGTCCAACCTTCTTCAAACAAACAATTTCATCACCCGCCGGCACCCAAATGGGCACTTTGATCACCCAAAAGGTTCCCATCTTCATCCGCCCAACACAAAAGGCTTCCAGCCACAACCTGCTGAAAGCCTTAATGTCAGAAAGAATTGTTCTTGACATGAAAAAATGTTATTGAATTACTCGGTCGTTGTAACGGCTGTTTTTGGTTTTTTCGTGTAAAAGGATGTAAATAGCGCAGCAGACAATAACGCTGCATTATCAATCACTTCAAAAAACATACCTGCCTGCGGAAAAATTGTCAGCTTTAAGCAGGCGTTGATAAAACTAATGGTAAAGGCACATCCCCATGCTCCTGATAATATGTTGTTTTTACGCAAGAAGGCAGGAGCTTTCCACATCGATGGGTCCACGTGCTGCTTTGCATATTCAAGGGTGAACGGTTTCTTCAAGAGGAGGGATGCCCAGGTAAACGAGGCTAAAGTTCCGTGCGACAAGACACCCAAGTGTTTTATCACCCATGCATTATTCAATATAGGCACTGTAATCAGGGCAAATCCAAAAAACAGCAACCCTCCCCATAACAAGGCTCCCTTGTGCAACCCAATCCAGGCCTGATATGCACAAACGGCCGCAGCCACAACAATGCCCATTTTAACCATGAAAATCGGGTCCATGATTGGCAACGCGATAAGAATCTTGAAGGAAACCCAAGGAGCAAACGCCATTACCATTGACCAAAAACTCATTGAACCTTCTCCTAACATTTCTTTATAAAAGAATCATCAAACCGCCCGGGGAAAGACACACTCTTAGGTTGATGTCCATATAGTGCCTATTGCGCAGCACTCCGTTGAAGCAGTATCGCCGTGCTTAATCTCTCCATACAAAAAACAAAATCCTGAAAAGTCACCACTTGGAACTCCTATAAATATACAGCGGTTTGTACCCGAACAACCTCCCCCTGTCACGGCCGTCATTTCTTCTTCGCTCAATTCTCGGTTCATATCCGCCTGTTGCATCTCTTCGCCATAAGTCAGCAAATCATCCATAGTAAATGAATACCCCATCTGTGTGGCGAGGGACAGTGCTTCCTTCGCCAAAAGCGACACAGTTTTTGCTTCATCCATTTGCTGACCCTGATACTCTTTGGATAGTTCCACAAACTTCTGTTTCATAGCCTCATCTTGTGACAACATTTCATAGAATTTCTTCACATTTTCAACGGACATGATATCACTCCTTATTTCATGTTTGGGTAGGAGCAAGCGTACCGGTACTATTTTATGCTACACTTCTATGAATTTCCAATAACTCCTGCATCGGGTCCTTTCTGCATGAAATATCACTTCGCAGAAAACTTGCCACAAATTTGTCACAGAGTTGTCATATCATCATCACATTTGGATGATATCTTTAAAACAAATAGATACTTGCTACGAGAAGGAGTTGACAATATATGTATTTAGGGCACGCTGGTTTTGGAATCTTTTTAATGGTTTTCCACTTGACGGTTGCGGGAGCTTTTCTTTTTTTCATGGTTAACATTTCCAAATCGTTGAAGAAGATTGTTGATAACCCAGACACACAATCTGTTCCTGCAATCGAAACGAATCAGAAGCAACAACTTTTCGAGTAAAAAATCATGTGGCAATGTGTTGGTGCTATTGTCCCGAATTTTATCTCTTCATTACAAAAGGCTCCTCGGACAAAAGTCCGAAGAGCCTTGATTTTATTATCGCTTCAGCCACTGACAAAATGTGTATATACAGCTTCCTAGCGGGTGAGTTTTCTGAACTTCAGTCGATGCGGCTGATCGGCTTCTTTGCCAAGGCGTTTTTTGCGATCGGCTTCGTACTCCGAGTAGTTCCCCTCAAAGAAGGTCACGACGGAATCACCCTCAAAAGCCATGATGTGACTCGCGATGCGATCAAGGAACCAGCGGTCGTGGCTGATGACCAACACGCAACCGGCAAAGTTCTCCAGTGCGTCTTCCAGCGCGCGCATGGTGTTCACGTCCAGGTCGTTGGTGGGTTCGTCAAGGAGGATTACGTTGGCCCCGGCTTTCAGCATCTTGGCCAGATGAACGCGGTTGCGTTCACCGCCGGATAGCACGTCC
>CAZXCC010000242.1:0-4669 GCA_964638945.1 uncultured Veillonellaceae bacterium
GTCCTTGTTATTGATGACGATATCCGTATTCGCGAACTGCTTCGGCTGTATCTGCCGCTGATAGCCATCCTCTGTGTGCAGGTAGGGATTCCGGTTGAAGGAATGGGTCTGATTCTCGGCGTGGACCGTTTCCTGGACATGTGCCGCACGACTTTGAACGTCTCCGGTGACTTGGTAATCGCGAGACTGGTCAGCTCCAATGTGGACATGAAAGATGTTCCGGAGGAAGTAAACGCATAAATTTATATTGTTGCATTAACAATAATTAAGGTAAACAAAGAAGTACCGCGCGGAAAAATAATTTTTCGCGCGGTACTTCTTTTGCGAAGGCAGGGGTCGTGATGTTTGCGGCGAATCAATTATTACAATAGAAAATAGAATAATGCGTGATAACTTTGGCAAAACTAAAGGAAAAGAAAATGGTTCGCAGCAAAAATAAAGGGGGATTTTGCATGTTACGTTCCATTAAGACCAAACTGATTGCCTTTGTCTGTGTTTTGCTAACGGTTATCTCTGTATCTGTTCTGGGATCAGTGCTTTATTTTGTCACGGATTATGTCGATTCCACAGTGGCTATACAGGCGAGCAGCGGTGTTGCCGGACTGCACAACCTTCTGGAGGAATCAAAAAAAGAAATGAAGTCGCAAGCGGTGTTGCTGGCCGCACATCCTGAGGTTGTCAAAGCGGTGGAGTCGAAAGACACTGCGCAGGTGCTGGCTGTGATGACACGGATCCTGAAAGATAATCCTATCGACTCCGTAACCATATCGGACGAAAAGGGGATTGTGATTGCAAGAACTCACGAGCCCGGGAAAAAAGGAGACAGCGTTGCAAACCAGGTCAATGTCAGGGAAGCTCTCAAGGGGAATGCAACAGCAGGAATAGAACCGGGAACGGTGGTAAAACTCTCGGCCCGCGCTGGTGCGCCGATACGAAATGCAGCGGGGCAAATTGTCGGAGTTATGACTCCGGGTGTAACTTTGACGAAGAATGAAGTGGTGGATCAGGCAAAAAATATATATAAGGTGGATGCGACAATTTTTTTCGGCGACGTCCGTGAATCGACCACGATAAGCCGGGAAGGGAAAAGGCAGACTGGAACCAAACTGGATCCAACCATTGCCGAAATCGTACTGAAGCAGGGGAAACGTTACAACGGTTCTGCAAATATTCTCGGTGTGCGGTATTTGACTTCGTATGAACCCATAGTGGGGGCGGATGGGAAGAATATCGGGATTCTCTTCGCGGGGAAATCGCTGACGGAAGCATACGCGATACGGGATAAAATGACCTGGACCGTAACCGGCATCTCTTGCAGCGTTCTTTTTATCGCTTTCTTTCTCACACTGTTGCTGACCAGACGCATGATCAATCCATTGCTGCAACTTGGAGCAGGTGTCGGAGCTGTGGCTGAAGGAGATTTGACAAGGTCTGTCAGGGTTGTGTCAGCGGATGAGGTTGGAAAATTGGCGCAAGATTTTAATACTATGTTGATTCACCTTCGGAATTTGGTGAGCCAAATACGTGATTTATCGCAAACATTGGCGGCTTCTTCGGAAGAACTGACAGCCAGTGCGGAACAATCGGCTGAAGTGAGCCACCAAGTTGCAAAATCGATTACTGAGGTGGCAGAGGGTGCATCCAGGCAATTGACTGCCGTAAACCAAACCTCGGTTGTGGTTGAACAAGTCTCGGCCAGTGCTCAGGGAGTCGCAGCCACATCGGAGAAAATCACATCGTTGAGCAACAAGGCAACGACAACCACGCTGAATGGCAGCAACGCAATCGAGAAAGCCGTGAAACAGATGGGGGATATCAGCGAAGGCAGTCAGGCTGTGCGTCTTGCAGTGGAAAAACTGGCCGCCAGTTCGCAACAAATCGGAGAAATCATCACTGTGATCTCAGGGATAGCCGGCCAAACCAACCTGCTTGCGTTAAATGCGGCGATTGAAGCTGCACGCGCAGGTGAGCAGGGGCGAGGTTTTGCCGTAGTGGCTGAAGAAGTTCGAAAATTGGCGGAACAGTCGGAGTCGGCCGCAAAAGAGATCACGGCACTGATTCGGCGCAATCAGACCGATATTGAACACGCGGTTGAAGCCATGAAGAACGGGGAAAATTCGGTGCGTGCCGGAATCGAAGTCGTGAATGCAGCAGGAGGATCTTTCCGCGAAATAGCCAAGATGACTGATGAAGTATCTTCGCAGATGGCAGGTGTCTCCTCTGCGATTGGAGAAATAGCCAAGGGCAGTGAGAATATCGTAGGTTCAGTCGGGGATATTGCAGGTGTGAGCAGGGAAGCAGCCGACCAGGCGCAGAACGTTTCGGCGGCAGCGCAAGAACTTACGGCATCCATGAACGAAATATCTACATCAAGTCAAAGTCTGGCCAAAATGGCTCAGGAATTGCAAAAAGCCATCCATAAGTTTCGCATGTAAAAAATCGAAGACTCTTTGCGATGGGAACGCCACAGGGAGATGGTTGGAATGAATGAAGGGGAAAACGCAAACTCACAAGCGGGATTACGCAAAGATGTCGGGTTAGTGCCGGCATTATCGCTTGTGGTTGGTATGGTTCTTGGTGCAGGCGCTTTTATGAAGCCTCCTGCCGTTTTGTCTGCTGCCGGTGATTCAACAGGAGCTTTGGCAGCCTGGGTGATAGGTGGAGTGTTGTCGATGGCCGGAGGCTTGACCCTTTGTGAGCTGGGAGTGTTATTTCCACGAACCGGCGGCGTGTTTGTATATCTGGAAGAATTATATGGCAAAAAAACAGCGTTTCTTTATGGCTGGATGATCATAACACTGTTTGGCCCGGCCACAGTGGGTGCATTGACAGGATACTTCAGTTCAGTGTTTTGCCTTTTGTTCGATATCAGGCCACAGTACTCGGTAGTGGTAAGTGCCGGAGTGTTGGCGTTCGTGGTGTTTGTCAACAGTATCGGGGTGCGCCAGGCAGGCTGGCTGCAAACTGCAGCAACCTTTTGCAAGTTGATTCCTATCGTGCTGCTGACTGTGTTTGGTCTCTGGAAAGGCAACGGACAGGTATTGGCAATGAGTAGCGGGACTGCTGACATTTCTCCTTTTTCCGTGGCAATTCTGGCGACTTTGTTTGCGTACGACGGGTGGGCGTAAGTGGCATCCCTGGCGGGTGAGATGTCAAACCCGGGGAAAATTCTGCCGCAAGCGATTATCGGCGGCGTTTCTTTTTTATCGATTGTATATATCGCAATCAATGTTGCCCTGCTAAAAGTGCTGCCTGCAGACCAAATGGTGGCGCTCGGTCATGATGCATCCTCGATTGCGGCGCAGAAATTATTTGGGCTTATCGGCGGCAATCTCATCTCGGTGGGCATCATGATTTCCATTATCGGTGGGTTGAACGGGTATACGATGACGCTGTCACGGACAATTTTCGTCATGGCCGAACGAGGCCAAATTCCAGGATCTGTTTTGTGGCGTAAAATTGATCCAGACAGTCAGTCACCCCTGAATGCGATGTTTTTGCTGCTTGGGCTGTCCTACCTTTATTACCGACTGCTGGATGCGGACCGGTTAACTGATATCGCAATGTTTTCCATCTGGATTTTTTATCTGCTTACGTTTGTGGGAGTATTTGTTGCGAGACGAACACATGCTGCCATGCCCCGCAGCTATAAAGTACCCCTCTATCCTTTCGTCCCGGCTGCAGCCATTGGTGGAGCGGCATACGTGCTGTTCGGCATGATCACAACCCAGTTTGCGAACGGCATTTTGTCGATCGGGCTGACGTTGGCCGGACTGCCTGTTTACTATTACTATTTTAGCGGGAAAAGACTGGCTGGACCTCATATGCCCAGAATACGAATGAGGTATGTGATCCTGGTTTGTTCGGTTCTTTGTATGACGCTTCTCGGCTTATCCGTGAAGATGTTTGATACCCGACCTGAACTCAAGGTCGGTGTGGAGCCAAGCGCTGCTCCTTTTGCCTTTGAGAGGAAAGGAGAGCTGACCGGTTTTGATATTGATCTTGTGAACGCTGTAGCAGAAAGGGCAGGCATGCGGGTTACCTATCGGGCAGTATCTCTGGAGCATATATTTGAAGCCATTGATACGGGATACGTGGATGCAGCGGTTGGATCCTTGTCAATCACACCGGAAAGACAAAAATATGTCGGCTTTTCCCGGCCATATATTGAAGATGGCGGACTTATGCTGTTGACCGGTAAAAGTTTGGCCGTCAAATCTCCGCAGGATCTTGCGGGGTACAGGGTTGGAGTCCGAAGCGGGTCAACAGGTGAAATGGCTGCAAGAAAAATTCCAAATGCCATTGTGCGTCCCTTTCAGTCCAATCTGGATATTGTAGGCGAGTTTTCAGCCGGAGCACTGGACGCCATTATCCATGACCGGCTGATGCTGGAATATTTGATTTCACAAGGAGTTTTATCTGCGGATGCAGTTGCCGTTGAACTGCAGCATGAATCCTATGCGATTGCTTTTGGAATGAATAATCGTGACTTGGGTGAAAAAATAAACAAGGCATTGGAAAAGATGCAAACAAGTGGTGAAATCAATAAATTGCGGGAGAAGTGGTTTGGGATAAAAAAATGAGCCCGCTGCAGCCAGCCGGCAAAATACATGGAATAAAGGTGGAGTGAAACGATCGATGCGAACAATTCTTGTGGCAGATTTTGAGT
>CAZXCC010000243.1:0-4650 GCA_964638945.1 uncultured Veillonellaceae bacterium
CGACCTGCTGCATGCGGCGGCGCAGACCGGCAAACCGGTCAACGTCAAAAAGGGCCAATTTTTGTCTCCTGCCGAGATGAAAAATGTCGTCACCAAGCTGGAAGAAGCCGGCAACCGATCGATCCTGCTCACGGAACGCGGCTCCAGCTTTGGCTACAACAATCTGGTTGTGGATATGCGTTCTCTTTCTATCCTGCGATCTTTCGGATATCCGGTGGTGTTTGACGCCACGCACAGCGTCCAGCTGCCGGGCGGCGGCGGCGACCGGTCTGCGGGGCAACGTGAGTTTGTGCCGGTATTGGCCCGGGCGGCGGCAGCAGTAGGCATCGACGCTTTATTTCTGGAAGTGCATGATGATCCGGCGGCGGCGCTGTCTGACGGTCCGAACATGGTTCCTCTGTCGGATTTGGAAGCGCTGCTCGGACAGGTATTGACAGTGGATGCGGCTGTCCGGGGGGGAATGTGATGTACGGCGAACAGGCCCGGCGTTGTCTCGCCATCGAAGCGAAAGCGGTCGAATCCCTCATGGACCGGATTGATGGAGATTTCGACAAAGCGATCGGCATGATTTTAGAATGCAGCGGCAGGGTCGTCGTGACAGGCATCGGCAAATCCGGCCTGATCGGCCGCAAGATTTCTGCGACCCTGGCCAGCACCGGCACCCCTTCCTTTTTTCTGCATCCGTCCGAAGGACTGCACGGGGATGTGGGTATGGTGACAGAGGCGGATATCGTGCTGGCCTTGTCAAACAGCGGTGACACTGCCGAAATGATCGGTTTGCTGCCTGCCCTGAAACGGATCGGAGCCCGGATCATAGCCATGTGCGGCCGGCGTGACAGTGTGCTGGCCTCGAATGCGGATCTGTTTCTGGACGTAGGGGTAGAGCAGGAAGCGTGTCCGTTGGGGCTGACCCCGACTGCCAGCACAACAGCCGTTTTGGCGATGGGCGACGCCATGGCCATGGTTCTTTTGTCTGCCCGCAAATTCAGTGCGGCGGATTTTGCCGTATTTCATCCGGGAGGCGCTCTGGGGCAGAAATTGCTGACTGTGGCCGACCACATGCGAAAAGGCGAGGACAATCCCGTGATTCCCCACGGCAAGACCGTCCGGGAGGCATTGTTTGTCATCACAGCCAAGGGAGTGGGCGCTACGGCGGTCATTGATGAAGCAGGCATCCTGCTGGGGCTGATTACGGACGGGGATATCCGGCGCGGTTTTGCCAGAGGAAATGACTTTTTGGACCAAAAGGTGGAAGAATTCATGACCCAAAAACCCCGGACCATTACACCGGATGAATTGGCGGCAGCCGCACTGCGGCGCATGGAAACGAACCAGCCGACGCCGATTACCGTACTGCCGGTGATTGACAGTGCGATGCGTTCGGTCGGAATGCTGCACATTACTGATTTGTTGCGCCGGGGTATGGTATAATATGCAGTGGCAATATTTTTTGCTGAAAGGATTCAGCCGTTTTTTATGTGCTCTGCCTTACGGCATCGTCTTGCGACTGGGAAGCGGACTGGGCTTTCTTCATGGGTTTCTGGGACGCAGTCAACGGAACAGGGCCGTGCGTCAACTTCAGGAACGCCTTGGTGTCGGAGCGGGAGAAGCGGATGCCATTGCCGGACGGATGTTCAGAAACATCGGGCGCACATTGCTGGAAATCCTGTATATTCCGGCACTGACGCAGTCGAAGCTGAACCGTCTGGTTTCCATTGAAAACCCGCATTATCTGCGAACGGCAATGAGCGCGGGCAAAGGAACCGTGATTTTGACCGCACACTTCGGCAATTGGGAATGGATGGCGGCGCGTTTTGTACAGCTGGGCTTTCCTGTGGCGGCAATCGCTGAAACGCAGCCGGGGCCGGGTCTGGACCAGTTGTTGAACGAGTATCGCGAACAGGTGGGCATGAAGCCTTTTGCCCGCGGCAATACCCTTGTTTCGGCCATGAAAGCACTGAAACAGGGATGTTTGATGGGGTTTCTCGCAGATCAGGACGCAAAAGCCAGCGGAGTGTTCGTTGATTTTTTCGGGCGATCCTCCTCGACCCCGCAAGGACCGGCTGTTTTTGCCCTGCGTTGCGGAGCGCCCATCGTACCGGCTTTTATCGTCAGGCAACCACGCAATAAAGGCCATCGTATCCTGCTGTCACCACCGATTTATGCTTCGGACTCCGAGGATGCGCAGCAACAGATTCAAGAACTGACAGAGCGGATGACCAAAGAAATGGAAAACCGGATTCGCCAGTACCCGGACCACTGGTGGTGGTTTCAGCGGCGCTGGCTTACGGATCCGAAGACAGGTGATTGAGTGGATTCAAGAAAGAATACATTGATATACGGCCTGATCATCGCCTTGATCATCTGCGGCGGGCTTTATTACTTTTTGCGGGAGGAAACCCTGGAGGACACCCGCAAGGAAAGTGTGGTTTCCCGCATGGCTTTCAGCGGCACCTCCATGGTGGAGGAACAGGACGGGCAAAAACTGTGGGAACTGACAGCCCGTGTCATGGAAGTTGACGCCAAGACCCGCTGGGTTTACATGACGGATATGGTGGGGGTTTTGCACCGAAAAGACGGTACGAAAATCGATTTTACGGCAAAAAACGGGATCGTTGATCCCCAGACCCGCAATATCGAGATGTCGGGCCGCATTGATATGAAAGCAAGCGATGGGGCTACTTTTTCGGCCGATCAGGGAAAATACCTCGCCAAAGACCGAAAAATCTTTGCTTCAGGCTCCATTCGGGCAACCAAAGAAGATATGGTACTGACAGCCAACGAGATGGAAACCGACGACAGGTTCGAATTCATCGTAGTAAAGGGCAACGCCCGCATCATCAAGGGAGGACCGGCGCAATGAATACTATGAATGCAGCCAGAAAAAAATGGATTGGGAAAGTCACCCTGGTTGCCTGCCTGCTGCTGATGCCGGTTGTTTCGCATGCGGCTCCGGAAACGGGGTCTACGCCGACGCAACTGGACGGGGACGTGCTCACCTATACCTCGAAAACGGGAGTCATCACTGCCCAGGGCGGCGTGAAAGTAACCCAGGGCGCATCCGTGCTTACCGGCGATGCAGGGGAATACAATGTCAAGACAAAAGAGGCGGTCGTCACCGGCAATGTCAAACTGGTAAAGGAAGGCAGTACGCTGACGGCGGCGGAAGTGCGTTCTTTCGACGACATGAAGCGTTTTCTGGCGACAGGCAATGCGTTGCTCGTCAATAAAGACGGTACGGCGGCCGGACCCCGCATGGAATATTTTCCGGACCGGCAATATGCCAATATTACGGGAGGGTCCCGTCTGACCAACAAGGATGCGGTGATTACCTCAGCGGTGTCGGAGGCGTTTTTCAAGGAAGACCGGGCAACTGCCGACGGCAATGTGCATATCGTGAGCGACACCCGCAAGCTGGACGCCGTTTCGGACCATGCGGTCTATTACGGGATCAACGGCAAAAACGGGAAAGCCGAGCTGACGGGCAATGTGCGCGCCGTGCAGGACGGCAACGTGCTGACAGGCAACCATGTGGTCATGTATCTCGATGACAGCGCTCTGGATTCCGACGGGCGCTCCACTCTGGTTATCAAGCCCAAAAATAAAACAAATCCGGAACAGGCGCCCTCGCCTGCTCCGAACAAAGGAATTTGACAAACCGCAATGTATATTGAAACAAAAAGCCTGAGAAAATCCTATAAAGGCCGTGAAGTCGTCAAAGGCATCAGCGTGCGTGTCGACCGGGGTTCGGTCGTCGGTCTGCTCGGTCCCAATGGCGCCGGCAAAACCACCACTTTTTACATGATCGTCGGCTTGGTCAACCCGGATGGCGGCTCCGTAGTCATCGACGGTTCCAATGTGACGAACATGCCGATGTACCGGCGTTCCGGTTTTGGCATCGGCTATTTGCCGCAAGAGCCTTCCGTGTTCCGCAAGCTGACCGTGGAGCAAAATCTGCGGGCCATGCTGGAGACAACGAAACTGAGCCGCACGGAGCAGAAGCGCAAGGCGGAAAGTTTGATGGAAGAATTCCGCATCACCCATGTCAAGGAACGCAAAGGCATCGAACTGTCCGGCGGGGAGCGCCGGCGTGTGGAAATCGCCAGGGCGCTGGTCACCGATCCGAATTTTTTACTGCTGGATGAACCGTTTACGGGGATTGATCCGATTTCACTCAGCGAACTGCAGAACATGATCGGGTATCTGAAGCACCGGGGCATCGGCGTACTGATCACCGACCACAATGTGCGGGAAACCCTGGAGATTGTGGATAACGCATATATCGTCAATGAAGGGGAAGTCCTGATCGCAGGGGACAGCAGGACGATCCTCGACAGCGAAGTGGCCCGGAAGTTCTATCTGGGCGATAAATTTTACATGTAGGCAGGATTCCACCGCCAAAACCAAGTATCAGAGCAAGGAGTAACGGATGCGCATTCTCGACCGCTATATTCTCAATGAACTCTTCGGGCCTTTCTTTTTTGGCGTCTGTGTGTTTGCGAGCATTCTCGTCGGCACCGGTCCGCTGTTCCGAATTGCACAATATATCAGCCAGTATGGCGCATCACTGTGGACCTGCGCCAAATTACTGACTTTCAGTCTGCCTGGAATTATTGCGCTGACATTTCCCATGGCGATGCTGCTTTCTTC
>CAZXCC010000244.1:0-4609 GCA_964638945.1 uncultured Veillonellaceae bacterium
CTCCAGGCCATCCTTGGTCGGGATGATCAAACTGATGAGGGGATTGTCGCTTCGTTTATGAAAAAAAGCAAAAGAGATCAGTCCTGTTGCAGTGAGGGGGGTCGGACGGATTTCGCAGTTTTCCGTGCCAAAGGCCCGACCGGCATGCTGTTGCAGGGCGCTGCGGCAGGCGGCCGTCTGGCCGGGATCCGGACGCGGCCGGGTAAAAAGCGCTTCCGGCACATGTGCCACCGGCACGGCCTCTTCGGCGATCCGCAGCCACAAGTCGTAGAAACCGGCTTCATCCGGCACTTGCGGCGCGCCGCCGAGCTTTTGCAGCAAGGCGGGGCGGAGGATGCAGAGAGGACCGGGATACGGCGTACTGCGCAGCAGTTCCGGCGACCAGTCCGGCTTGTAAAAATGCGTTTCATCCGTATAGGCGGCTGCAGCTTCGCCATGGAGTGCGAGAAAACGTGCGATACTGCGCAATGCCGGTTCATCCGGGCGGATTTCCGGCGCGCAGAGTACGACATAGTCGGCTGCATCGCTGCCAACAGCGCCCGCCAGCGCTACAGAGGGAATCTTCCTTCCCGGCCGGACCTGCCGGAGCTGGGTGATGATGCGGCGAAACTTGCGTCCGATCCCACGCATACGGCTCTACCCCTTTACGGCGATTTCCCGGGCAGCGGCGACAACCGCTGCGGGATCGACATCCAGCAGGCATTCAAAACGCGGACAGGTTTCCTTGACACAGTTGCGGGTGCACCGGACTTCCGTCGCCTGCACGATGCGGTGCGCATCGCCAAAAGGACGCCAGCGGGCAGCTACATCGCATTTGAGGGCGAAAACCGATACGGCCGGGACGCCGAGCGCCGCCGACAGGTGGCCTGTGCCGGTGTCCGGGCAAATGGTGACGGCGCAGCGGGAGAGCAGCGAAGCGGTCTGACGCAGCGTAAACAGGCCGGCTGTATTGAAGACCGCCGGGTGTCCGATGCGCTCGCGGACGATTTCCGTGAGGGCCCGTTCGTTTTCCGTGCCGGTCAGAACGATGGCGTATCCGTCTGCCGCCATCTGCCGGCCCACGGCGACAAAAAGATCCAGCGGCCACCGCTCGGCGTCCACGGCCAGACCCTTGCAGATCTGCAGGGCGCAGACCGGTTGATCCGCCGGCACGCCCAGATTTTCCAGCAGAGCGCGGCCTTCGCTGCGCTCTGAGTCCGTCAGGAAGACCTGCGGTGCAAGCCCTTCCACAGGCAGGTTCAGCGCACGGGCATAGTCCAGCTGGATATCGACCCAATGGCTGTGCGTGTCTCCTCCTACGGAGCGGACTTTGACCTGGTGCGTGAACAAAAAGCTGTAGGTGAGGCGGCCGCCCTGCCCGACCCGGACAGGAATGCCTGCCAGGCGCGTCATCCAGGCATGCTTGCTGGTGGACCAGGGCAAAAGGACGCAATCAAAACCGTAACGGCGCAAAGCGTCCGCTCCGGCGAATGTTTTCATCGCGGCAGGGAGGTCGACAAAACCCTGGACGAAGGGATGATGCTGCAGAACCGGCGTGAATTTCGGATTGCCCCAGACGAGGACTTCACTGCCGGGATGGCCCCGGTGGATGGCCTCCGCCAGCGGGGAAGACAACAGAAGATCGCCCAGGCCGCCCTGGGTGTGGATGATCAATGCCCGCAAAACTTCACCTCTTTTGTACGATATGATAGGGTTCCAGCAGGAGGGTGCGGTCGCCTTCCTGGATTGCCTGCACGATACGGTCGGCCGGGATGCTGTCCCGCCAGCGGGACCAGCTGGCTGCGATCCGCGTTTCGGATTCCAGCGAGGGGGAGGCTGCCAGCAGCAGCTTGTAATCCGTGTCGGACACGATGAGGTTGCCGGATTTTTCCCGGACAAAACGCAGAGTGGCTTCTTCGCCGTGCGTCTGCTCGATCTTGCGGTCCAGCCGGAAGGAGTACAGAGCATGCTCCTGCGACAGGCGGCCGGTACGGATGCGGACCACCGCAGTCGGGCGGGAGGAGGCGGCCAGGATGGACTGCGCCTCGGCAGGGAATTTCGGATCCGTCATGGCGGAGACGCCCGGATTCAGCAGCAGGACTGCCAGACCCAGGGCAACCGCCAGCTTCGGCACATCGCGGCGGAATGTAAAAAAGGCGGCGGCCCAGAAGCACAATGCAGCGGAGCCCAGCCAGAAAAACGGCGGCGACAGCAGCGGGAACAAGGAAGGCGTCACGGAGACCAGTGCAGCCGCCAGAGCGAGCAGCACGCCTGTGAGCCTGTATGTCCAGACCAGGACGGGATTGCCCGGATAGCGCACCGAGGCGGCGCCCACCAGCAGCAGGGCGGCAGGCAGCGCGGGAAAGGTGTACCAGGGCAGGCGCACGGCCGGGATGAGGTGGATGCCGATCACAGTTGCCATCCAGACGACAGGCAGCATAAAATCCAGCCGGCCCGGAGGCGCTTTCACGGCCAGTACGAGCGGCGCGACCAGGATGAGCAGGCTCCAGGGCAGGGCCCATTTCAGCAGCGTTGCGATGAAAGGCAGCGCCGGATACCCCATGGCGTCGGTAAACTTGCCGGCATTTTCCCCGACGATAAAAAAAGCGTACCAGGCGGGGAACTCCCACTTGAAATAGAGCGCCAGGGGCCAGGAAAAAGCGATGAAGCCTCCCACGACCATCCCGGCGAACGCGAAACGGCTAAAAAAAGGTTTCCATCCGCGGGTAAACAAAAGTATAATAAAAGAAATCGTCACGATGATGAGCGGCACCACCGGACCCTTGATCAGGTTGGACAGGCCGATGACGACAAAATAAAGCCCGGCGTATACAGGCGATTTGCGGCGCATGGCGCGCAGAAAAAGCAGCAGCGAGGCAGCCAGAAAGAAGGTCAGCTGCATATCCATCACGCCCACACGGCCGAATGCCAGGAACCCGTAGCTCACGGCTGCCAGCAGGCTGGCGCAGGCGGCTTCCCGCTTGCCATACAGTTCTTTGCCGAGGAAGTAGGTCAGGGCCAGGGTTCCCACCGCAGTCAGGGCCACGGAAATGCGGGCCAGCATGATGCGGTCGCCCCCGAGCCAGAAAAAAGGCATCATCAGCCAGTAGGCCAGCGGCGGCTTGTAATACGCAGGTTCACCGAGCCAGTAGGGAATCCAGAGCTCCCCCCGGTCGAACATCTCTGCGGCAATCTTCACATACAGCCACTCGTCGTCCTGAAAAAACAGATCAATGTTGCCAAGCCCGAGAAAATAAAGCGGCAGGGCTACCAGCAGCACCACAAAAAAATTCACGCCATCCTCCGGTGTGTTCATCTTTGCCAATCAACGCAAGTTTTTATCCGCAGACCGATTTCCCAGTCGGAACCAAACCTGCACCGATGCAGGAAAATCATATCATGAATCGATGAAAATATCCATGTTTGAGAGGGTTGACAAGTGCCTGAAACAATACGAAAAGTCCTCCTGACACGTCTGGATCACATGGGTGACGCCATTTTGATGACCCCGATGCTGGATGCGCTGCTCCGGAAGGTTCCGGCGGCAGAAATCACCTGCCTGGTTTCCTCGCGGACGCAGCCGGTGTTTGAACACGATGAGCGGGTGGCGCACCTTATGAAATTTGACCTGCAGGGAGCGACGCGGCCTGAAAAAAGGCAGATGGCTTCCTGGGTGCGTCAGCAGGGATTTGACCTGGTCATCTCGCTGACGGAAAAATTCTGGGCCGCCATGTGGAGCCTTTACTCCGGCGCTCCGTTGCGCATCGGTTTTGACGCGGGGATCTACCAGCCGCTGCAGATGTTATGGCGCATGCCGGCTTTCAACCACCGGATCCGCACCGAGAACGATCCCGGCGTTCCCTCGCCGTTTCATGAGGTGGAGCGCTACATGCGCCTGCTGGAACCGCTGGGGATCCGGGAAAAGGCGGGTCCGTTGACGGTCCGCACCGACTCGGCGGCTGCGACCTGGGCGCGCGAACAGTGGGATTTGTTGTGCATGCCTGCGGACGCCATTCCCGTCGGCTTTCACTTCAGCGAACTCTGGGGTGGCGATGGCTGGTCGCAGGAGCTGCAGGGGCAGGTCGTTCACAGCATCCTGAAGCAGGACCCGCGCATCGTGGTCATCGGCACGGCCGGGCCGGGAGAAGCCGGATTGCTTGCCCAGCTTTCCGGTGCACTGCCGACAGGGAGGTTCCACCTGTTCAGCGGCATGACCTTTTCCCAGTGGATCGAACTCGTACGGCGGTTGCGGTCCTACGTGTCCTTTGAGACCGGGTCGGCCCACATCGGAGCGGCAGCCGGGATCCCCACGCTGATGGTGTTCCCCGACAAATGGTTCGCCCACCGTTCTTCGCGCTGGCATCCCTGGGGAGTGCCGTACCGTGTGTTGCAGCGGCCTTTGCCTGCCGGTGCGGCGGCGCCGCAGTTCCCCGATCTGGTTGCAAAAACTGCCTGGGAGTTGATCTGATGGGTGTATCGGTCATTGTACATACCCTGAACGAGGAAGCGAACATCGCAAATTGCCTGGAGTCGGTGAAATGGGCCGAGGAAATCCTGGTCATCGACATGCACAGCACCGACCGGACGCGCGAAATCGCTGCCCGCTATACCGATAAGATCCTTCTGCACC
>CAZXCC010000245.1:0-4572 GCA_964638945.1 uncultured Veillonellaceae bacterium
CATACGATCCTTAATTGTAGTCATACCAACCTTTTCCGGTTTTTTTGCCATATTCGCCTTTCATATACTTTTCTTCAAGGATTTTTGGAGGCCTATGTTCTTCAAGACCTGTAGTGGCAAATCTCTCTTTGCGTATAAGGTAGGCAACATCCAGGCCTACCAGATCCATTAGCCGGAAGGGCCCCATTGGATGGCCCAAGCCTTTTTCCGAACCGATATCCACTTCACGGGGACTAGCATAGCCGTTTTCCACCAGAAACATGGCTTCCTTGTAAATAGCTCCCAAAAGACGATTTACAACAAAGCTGTCAATCTCTTTTTTCAGCCATATCGGGGTCTTGTTCAGGCTTTCGACAAATTCCACAAGTTTTTCCGCGGTTTTCTCACTAGTATGCGCGCCTTGTACAACTTCAACAACTTCCATGACTAAGGCAGGGTTGAAATAATGCAGGTTTGCCACCTGATCCGGTCGTTTAGTAGCATCTGCTATTCTCGACGATACAAAGCTGCTCGAGTTGGTTGCTAAAATTGCATGAGGCAGTGCCAAGCGATCCAATTGTTCAAATAGACTTCTTTTAATGTCCAATTTTTCAACAATCGCTTCTATGATGAGGTCAGCATCCTTAACCGCCTCTTCCAATCGGTCAATGATCTTAAATCGAGACATTGCAGAATCTGCCAAACCTTGAGTCAACTTCCCCTTGGCGACGCGGCCTGCCAGATATTCGGATGCCCACTTTGCAACTGCGGCCAAAATTTCCGGCATCGTGTCTGTCAAAGCGGTATTATACCCATTAATTGCGGCGTTCAGAGCAATTTGGCGCCCCATCGTCCCCGCGCCGACAACACATACGTTTTGAATGACATCTTTACTCATCAAAAAAACCTCCTCACTTATTCCTCGTAATCTATTCCTTAAGATTACTAAGACTTCACTTGTTTCACTGACCATAACTTTTTTGTTGGGTATGATTTTCCGCCCAATCGCGGAACCAACGCCGCCTTTATTGGTTTATATTGCACATAAGGCGAGCGTCCAGACCAGTACCGCCGGATTGGGCGGCATCTTCCCTGTCGAAATAATCCAGATTATGAATTTTGGAAGCCTCGGCATAACTTCATATTGCGTAGCGGGTGATAATATTCATCGATTTCCCAGTTGTTTTGTCCATCAATTCAAACATCCGCTTCCCATCATTTCCCTATTTTCGAGGATTTCATTCTGGCCGGATTTATTTCCCCTTGAATTCGGGCCTGCGTTTTTCGATAAATGCAGTCATCCCTTCCACCTTGTCTTCAGTTGCAAGCGCTATTGTCTGCGCCAATCTCTCGACAACTAGTCCCGATAAGAGGTCTGTATTAGCGCCGGTGTTGATTGCAATTTTAGCGACGTTGAGCGCTACGGGGCCTTTAGCCATTATTTTCTCAGCCATTTTTTTCACTTCAGACATCAGTTGTTCCGACTCGACAACCTTATTGATCAGACCGATTTTTTCTGCCTCTGCAGCATCGATAATATCTCCTGTAAAGATTAGTTCCTTGGCCTTTCCGATTCCAACCAGTCTTTGCAGGCGCTGCGTTCCGCCGGCACCGGGAATAATCCCCAAATTTGGTTCAGGTTGTCCAAATTTTGACCGCGTCGTTGCAATTCGAATGTCACAGGCCATGGCCAATTCACAGCCACCCCCAAGAGCAAAGCCATCAACTGCTGCTATGACTGGTTTGTTCAGACTTTCGATTTCATTCAGGGTATCGTTCACTTCACTATTTAGCTGATCCAATACCGGCCTAGCCAAAAGAGCTTTGATGTCGGCTCCAGATGCGAACGCTTTTCCACCCGCACCAGTAATAGCAACAACCCGAACTGAATTATCAAAACGGAGTTCTCGGATGGCGGCACGAATCTCAGACCATGTTTTGAAATCAAGAGCGTTGCGTACTTCGGGACGGTTCAGAGTCAGAAGAGCCATTTCGTTATTGAAAGTCAACAAAATATTTTGGTATTCCACAATATCCCTTCCTTTTCAATTTGTTGCTGTACCACTAAATGATTTTTTCTTGTTTCAGCTGTTCCAGTTCTTCCTTTGAAATTTTTAGGAAGTTCATAAGCACTTCTTCATTATGTTGACCTAACATAGGCGGCGCCATTCTCGTGTCAGCCGGGGTCTGGGACAGTTTGATCGGATTGCCGATCATCGGTAGTTTGCCAATTGCTGGGTGCTCAACTTCCCAGACCATGTCTCGCGCCTTGATCTGAGGATCAGTGGTAATTTGTCCGACACTGTTGACCGGACCGTTGGGGATTCCCGCTGCATCCAATTCACGCATCGCTTCATCAACAGTCCGCTGCCCGACCCATTCCCCGATGACACGGTGCAGTTCCTGCTCATTCTTTTTTCGCGACAGTGGATTTGCATATTGGGGGTCAGCAGCCATATCGGGATGCCCTGACAAATTCATCATCCTTTTGAACAGGTTGTCCGCCATCGCAGTAATATAAATATATCCGCCGTCCTTGGCCAGATATGCGCCAGAAGGAGCTGTTAATGACCTTCCATTTCCTGCCCGCTGAACCTCTGTGCCTTGCAACAGAAAGAGAATTGGGTAATTCTCTAACAAGGTAAAAACGGAATCCAGCAAGGCAACGTCCACAAATTGACCTTCGCCAGTCCGTTGACGATGAAACAATGCGAACATGGTGCCCAATGCAGCGTAAATCGCCGTCGTGTGATCGGCAATGGTCGGGCCTGGCCGTACGGGCGGTCCATCCGGAAATCCTGTCACATTTACAAGTCCGCCCATGGCCTGAATCATCATGTCGATACCCTGACGGTTTTTATAAGGCCCGTATTGACCAAATCCCGACAACGAAGTCATAATGATTCCTGGGTTAATCCTCTTCAGATCTTCATAAACGAACCCCATCTGAATCATAATTCCAGGTCGCATGTTTTCTACGACGACATCACTTTTTTCGACCAATTTTCGCAATAATTCCTTACCCTTTTCAGTTTGTATGTCGAGCGCAACTGACCGTTTGTTCCGGTTGTAAGCGACATAATACAAGCTTTCCCCATTAATGCGAGGGTAATAGGTTCGGTATACCTCCCCTTCATTCGGCCGTTCAAGTTTGATGACTTCCGCCCCCATATCAGCAAGCAGTTGACAGCAATATGGAGCAGCAATATAGTGTGACATTTCCAGCACTTTTATTCCTTCTAAGCATCTTTTCACGTAAACAACCCCTTTCAACCATCCGTGTTCGAGGTCCGGCTTTATCTTTGAAGATTTTCGACGATAGTAGCCATCCCCTGGCCACCTCCGATGCAAAGGGTTGCCAGGCCGAAGCGGCATTTGCGGCGAGCCATTTCATTCAGCAAAGTGACAACCAATCGGACTCCCGTACCACCCATGGGGTGTCCCAGAGCGATTGCACCGCCATTAACATTTACCTTATTCATATCCAGCCCCAATTCGCGAATGCAAGCCAACGCCTGCGCGGCAAAAGCCTCATTCAGTTCGATCAGTTCAATATCCTTCAGCTGCAGCTCGGTTTTTTCCAAAACGGCTTTTACGGCAGGAACCGGCCCGATCCCCATAATCGCGGGCGAAACACCAACTGTTGAAATACCGACGATGCGCCCCATTGGGGCGATACCCAATTCTTTGACTTTTTCTCCTGACATGAGTACCATTGCAGAAGCACCGTCGCTGCGTCCACAAGAATTTCCGGCAGTTACCGTACCGTCCTTTTTGAATACAGGTTTCAGCTTTGCCAGAGCTTCAATAGTAATATCTAGACGGGGGAATTCATCAACAACAAATAGACTGACTCCTTTTTTCCCCTTCACCTCAACAGGCACAATCTCTTGGACGAATTTATTTTCTTTGATTGCTGTCGCTGCCCTTTGTTGGCTTTGCAACGCGAAAAGATCCTGTTCCTCACGGCTGATGCCATATTGTGCGGCAACATTTTCTGCCGTGATCCCCATCCCAAGATCCGCGCCATAAATTTCTGGCGGTTGGGAGTTTGGTCCTGCCTCAGCATTGGAGTCGACGAAATAAGGCTGTATGTCACCAAAACGACCGCCCCGCACATAAAACGGAGCTTGGCTCATATTCTCCGAACCCCCGACAACAGCAACATCGATATCTTCAACCCTGATCTGATTAAATCCGCAATTCATTGCTTGCATTGATGATGCACAAAGTCGATTCACGGTAAACGCCGGGACATACTCAGGAACACCTGCGGCCAAGGATGCAACACGGGCCATGTTGCCTGCCTCAGTACTCTGGCGGACCTCGCCCATGATTACTTCCTGAACCTGGCCCACTTCAATTCCTGCTTGTTGAATTGCTTCGCGTATTACCAAGCTTGCCATTGCACGCGACTTGACGTTGCGCAAAGATCCTCCAAAATTCCCAATGGCAGTCCTTGTGGCACTGACGATATATACTTCTTTCATGGTTGCTCCCCTCTCTTATTCCCTTTATTTACCAGTAAAATTCGGAGCCCGTTTGTTCAGGAATGCATCCATACCCTCCTTTTGATCGTGACCTCCGTACAAT
>CAZXCC010000246.1:0-4538 GCA_964638945.1 uncultured Veillonellaceae bacterium
GCCCAGGCCGGCCAGCATAAAATTGCTGTAGGAGGATGTCGGATTGTTGAGAATTCGCACGCTGAATCTGATCGGCATGGCGGCGCGAAGCGCCTGGGAAGGCATCTGATTATAGCCTTCAAATAGTTTCTGCCCCGTTCCGGCGGCAATCGTTTGAATAATCTCCTGGCTACTAGAGATAACCGTGTTGGAAAACATAAGATTGGTTGCATCCGTTACAATTAAGACTTCAGAAGCTAAACCCATTTTTATGTTCTGTGAAAACTTGGGCGGGATAACAATAGCAACAAGGGCGGTACCCTGACGTAAACACTCTTCCATTTCTTCTTGTGTCGTCACTTGAGCAACGACATTGTATCGCTCCGAATCCATGTAAGCCTGAACCATGGAACGACTCGCAAGCGTCTGGTCTTGGTCATAAACCACGGCGGGAATGTACTTTACTACATTATTGCTATAAGCAAATCCAAAAAGAATACTGTACAGTATGGGAATTCCGAATATGAGAAAAACCGCTGGGGGCTTGCCGTAAAATAAGATTGCAAGTTCCTGGCGAACTATTTTTTTAATCCAGGCTATCATATTACTTGCCACTTTCTAATAATTTGAATCGCATCCCCGGTCGTACTTTCGCCGAATTGACTTGAACTTTAACGTTGAAAGTAATAATGTCATTGTCGCCCCTCTCATTAGTGGAGCGATATGTTGCGAATTCCGGCTTTTTGCTGATATCCACAATGATTCCCGACAACGTCAGCTTGCTGTCACGTCCCTGCAACTGGACGTTTTGCTTAAGGGAATAGTTACTAAGTTCGGTTTCCTTCACTTTGAAATTGACCCAGTTATCAAGAGTATCCTGCAGTGCTACAAGCGGCATACCTGTTGTCACCATCGCGCCTTCTTCGACATACTTGGCGGTAACTATTCCGCCAAACGGAGCTTTAATCTCCGTTTCGTCCATACTTACTTCGACTTGCTGCAAATATGCGCGCGCCTGCTCCACTTTACTTTGCAGGGTAGTTTCATTGGCAAGGTTAACCTGGGTCTGCAGCAAACCAGCTTCAGCAGAAACTACAGCAGTTTTTGCTTGTGCACAACCTGCCAGTGCTACCTGATATTTCGTCCGATATGTGTCAAACAATTGTTTGGAAATGGCTCCTGAATCTACAAGCGGTTTGAATCGATTATAGTCGCTTTCCGCAAGATTTAAATCGGCATTTGCTTTTTCCAGTTGGGCTTTCGCATTATTCAGCGCAGCCTTCGCCGTTTGGTCCTGCAATGATGTAAGAGAGGAAGCTTGAGCAGTTTGCGCTTCCAGTGCTTTAATGTTCGCCCGGGCCTGATCAGACTGCGTAACAATATCCCTTTTATCAATCCGCGCCAATAGTTGGCCCTTCTCGACCAGGTCACCTTCTTTAACCAGCAGATTGACCACACGTCCCGGTATTTTTGAATTCAGATCCACTTCTTTTGCGTCCGCGCGTCCCCATACTTCAGGAGGCGATCCGCTGCGACTACAACCCGTGAGAAAGATAGAAATTGTCAACGAAATTACAAAAACACTCATAATATTTTTCAGGTTACGATTTGACATATGCATTCGCCTCTTTTGCTTACAATATACGTTGACAAATATAAGTACCGTATTAAACTTTTACAGTATTCACAGTACTAAAATGGGTCAAAAAATTACGCCATAAGCGAAAGCTTGGAATACTTTCAATTATTCTCGGTAATTATTTCTGGGTATTAGGCCATATATGATAATATCCGCCAATGCGGTAACGGAATCAGAATAAGTCATATTGCTCTCAGCAAGAAACCGATAATGGAATAGGTCATTCATCGCACCAAGAACTACTTGCCGAAGTATTTTAAAATTAATGGGGCGAATAGCGTCGAGATTCATTCCTTGTTCGAGCAACGAAATTAAGCCATCCAGACGCTCTTGTCGAAAAGTGGCAACATCATTCCATATGTCAGGATAGTCCTTTTGGAGATCATCATAGATTCGGTCGCTGATCGGGCCAAATAATTTTGGACTGACCGTTACCAACGAACGAAATTTTTGTTCAATGGGCAACTCGGAATTGTTGTAAATAGCTTCTTCTTGCTTGCGGATATCTTCTAGCGCCATTTCAATTAGAGTCGTTATCAATTCGTTCTTTGAAGAAAAATGCTCATATAATGACGTTTTGCTGATTCCAAGCTTTTTCGTCAAATCATTCATCGTAAATTTAAAGCCTCTAAAATTAATTTCTTCTGCAGCTGCCAAGATAATGCGTGTTCTCAAAGGTTATCACCTCTTTCCTTAAAATAAGTACTGTAAAATACTATATTGGTACTATCGGTACAATAATATATTAGTCTTCTTTAGAATCAGTGTCAACATGCAATATGAATGTTGAACGAACATGTAAGTTTCAGTGTCAGCGTGCCGATACGGGTTTGCAGGATCCGGGGATAGAACCCGTTGCGAAAATCCTGCCGGTCTTCTTTTCGCTCATTGGGTCCAGCAGCAACTTGTTCAGTGGCTTGAGCCTGTAATACCTGTTTCAGAATCGATTCAAACATCGGTTTCATGTCGGGTCTGCGCTTCCTCCCAAAAGTAATTGATGCAATGTGGACGAAGCTAGGGTAATCTGGTAGTGAGCTATGTTGCAAAACATCTCCGGTTTAAGAATGTTGTAATTGAAACCTTATTAGACAGCATGGGAAGTCAACCGTTTTGAAGCCCGCGCAGCGTTGCCAAAATAAATACTCCTTCAAAAAAAATTAGCGCCGAAGCACTGCGAACGGAAGGCCGACGAAGTCGGGCTGCAGGCAGTGCAATAGCGCTAATTTATTTCCTGACCCAGCCGGCAAAGGCGCGGTGAATACTTGGTCGATGACAAGCGATAGCGCCTGACAGCAGCCATAGTAGATCCGCGTCCGCAACTCCAGTGAAGGACGCCGCAGGGTGAATCCTGTCGTGAAATGCACCCAAAGCAGCCCAAAGCGTCGGAGCAATACAACTTATGTTAACCCGTAGGGCGCACAGCTTGCGAGCGGTAGACACGTAGCGGACTACTCTAACATAACGCTCATGTTTTTATGCGCGGTTGAGTAGAAAAAAGCCTGCCTGGGTTGGCAGACTCTCAATACAAAATTAACTTGCTCAATTGCGCATAAAAAGCCTTGAACTAAGCCGCGGATTATCAATAACATATAGTCATTCCATGGGATGTTGGCGATTCACTATGGGGTTTGTATCTTTGAGCTTTTTCCATTTTCCCCGAGGTGCAGCAGTTGCAGAACTCTTTCATCAATTTTTGGCGGTTCAAAATGCATGAAAACAAGGTAACATCTCTTTCGTGGCAGAACTTCCCCCTCCCCAAGTCGGGCATTGCTTTCAGAACTATGCAGTTTCTTTAGTTTATCCGAGAATATGACGCGCGTTGTAATCGAATTTCCGCTTATTTGTCATCTTGCCTTTGCCGCAGCAAGGGCATCGTTCAATATCTACCCCGAAGAGCTTCAACAAAAGCTCACGGATTGTTGATTTGACCGGGGCGGAAATTGTGCGCAGACACTTCAGCAAGGATTGACACTGCCTTACCTTGGCCCGGTTCCGGTTGCTCAGCAGACCATAGTGCCGGATTTTCATAAACCGCCCCGGCAATATATGCAGCAAAAAACGGCGAATAAATTCAAAAACATCCAGAACCATGAGCTTTGTCTTGTTACCATCCCTGCGGTCTTTCCATTCAAACGAAACCTTTTCGTCGACTACGCTTTTGATTCGGCTATTCGCGATAGCCACCCGGTGGGTGTACCGGCCCAGATATTCTATGACGGATTCCGGACTCTTGAAGGATTCCTTGCAGAAGACGACCCACTTCAAGGAATAGAGTTGTTTTGTCAGAGCATGGAAATTGCGCCTCTCTCCGAGATGTTCAATAGAACCGGCAAACTTCAGGTCACCTGCTTCATAGCATTGCCGGAGATAGGAAAGGAATTTTCCCATGAACTTTCGAGAAAGCAACTTTACTGGGATGAAGAAATCCTTTTTCGCGTGAATCCATTTTCCGCCTGAGGAAAGACCGCCGCCAGGCACAATGCAGTGCAGATGAGGATGATCCACCAAAGTCTGTCCCCAAGTATGCAAGACGGCGGTAAACCCAATCTCTGCTCCTAGGTGCTTTTTATCCCACGCTAGTTCCAGCAGTGTCTCGGAAGCCGCTTTGAAGAGCAGCCCGTAGATTTGCTTCTGGTTTAAGCGAGCGATGGGATTGAGCAAATCCGGCAACGTAAATACTGTGTGAAAATACTGGACTGGCAGGAGCTGCTCCTTTCTCCGCTCGATCCAGCGTTCGCTGGAAAGTTTTTGGCATTTGGGACAGTGCCGGTTACGGCAGGAATTATAGGAAATTTTGACGTGCCCGCACTCGTCGCATTCTTCTATGTGACCGCCCAGTGCAGCAGTGCGGCAGCGATTAATGGCATGAATCGCTTTGAAGTGGTGCAGAGGCAGAGAATACCGGGTAAAATATTCCTCG
>CAZXCC010000247.1:0-4509 GCA_964638945.1 uncultured Veillonellaceae bacterium
AGGCGAGTGTGGGGTCAAAGACCAGGTCGGCTAAGCAGGGTCCTTTAATTTCAAAACAAGGTGAGGGGATTGGGTTAATGGCGTTCGAGGACAGAACACTCAAGTGCAAGGACTGCGGGAAAGACTTCGTATTCACTTCCGGAGAACAACAATTTTATGCGGAAAAAGGCTTCGAAAATGAGCCGGTTCGCTGCAAAGATTGTCGGGACGTACGGAAGCGCAGCCGCGATGGGGGCGGATCTTCCGGACCCCGCGAAATGTATGACGCCGTATGTGCACAGTGTGGAGCGGAGACTCAAGTCCCGTTCAAACCGCGCAACGATCGTCCGATTCTGTGCCGGGACTGCTTTACATCCAGCCGCGGATAGACAACGGAATCATTTCCTAAAGACGTTTCTGATGTATCCACTGTCCGGACCTTCGGGTCCGGACTTTTTTTGTAACGCAGGCGTGTGGATTTCTGTGACATAAATATTCCGTGATTTCCTTTGTCGCATTGGCTCCAGTCTCTTCGGGAAAACTCGGGTGAGTTGAGGGGTAATAGACTTGGACAGGAATTCAAAGGGATTTCAAGTAAATGAAAGGATGAGCTGGAAATCTTTCCATAATTCCCAAATATGAGAGCTGAGTATACAATATGACGATTTTTGGAACTTTATCATTCCGCTGTGTAGGGATATACTTTTAGGTGCCGGCTGCGTATGCGGTTGGCATTTTATTTTTACAGGGGGTGTTCACATGGTCGGTAAAGTAAAATGGTTTAATTCGGAACGGGGGTATGGATTTATTGCTCCGGATGAGGGGAGGGACATTTTTTGCCATTATACCGCGATCGAAGCAAAAGGGTTCCGTTGTCTCGAAGCGGGACAAACGGTGCAATATGAAGTGGTGAGTTCTGGAAATCGCAGAGAAGCGAGACATGTGATCATATTGAAATAGCTTCGCAGGATTTTTGCGCGGTGACGGCGAATAATACCATCATAAGATCAAGAAAGGAGTCTGAATCTGATGGCTATCACCGTACGCGGCAAAAATCTCGACATTACGCCCGCATTAAAAGACTATGTTGAAAAACGGGTGAAGAAAGTTACGAAGTATTTCGACAAGACTGGTGACATATCAGTCATTCTCAAAGTGGAAAAAGGCCGGCATCAAGTGGAAGTGACCGTTCCCGTCGACGGTATTTTGCTCCGGGGCGAAGAATCCACTCCTGATATGTATGCATCCATTGACCAGGTCATGGATAAGATTGAAAAACAAATTGAGAAACATAAAACAAAAATCGCGAAAAAATTCCGAAGCGGCGGGTTCCGGGCTGATGTGGCTTCGACTGTCGTCATACCGGAAGTAGAGGAAAGCGAGCTCGTCCGTACCAAAAAATTCTCTGTAAAACCAATGGATGCCGAAGAGGCAATCTTGCAGATGAATTTGCTCAATCACGATTTCTTCATGTTCCTGAATATCGATTCCGAACAGGTAAACGTGGTATATCGTCGCAAAGACGGTTGCTATGGTCTGATTGAGCCCCAGTTCTAGGTTTTTGTCAGGCGATTCATTAGTTGGTTGCTATCTCTCCCCTGCCACCGGATATTGCGGTGGCAGGGGCTTTTTTTGCACTTTGAGGGTGAGTCTGATAAAATGTTCTTTAAGCAGGCTGTTGATAAAGACCTATCTACTTCGTCGCGGCTGCGTTTGTTTGCTTGCGTACACCTTGTACGCGGCGCTGTACAAGACTCGCCGCTTCTTGTATCTGGGCCTTTCTGAACAGCCTGTGTCGATTCTGATGAGTGACGAAAGAGAAGATACGAAGATAGTGGTTAAATCTAAGGAGTGATCAGTATTGTTTGGGTTTTTGAAGAAATTATTTGGTGACGATAATGAAAATGAAATTCGCCGCATGGAAGAATATGTGGAGCGGATTAATGCGCTGGAACCGGAGATGCAGAAGCTGAGCGATGCTTCCCTGGCAGGAAAAACGGTGGAATTCCGAAAAAGGCTGGAAGAGGGCGAGACTCTGGAACAGCTTTTGCCGGAAGCATTTGCCGTCGTGCGTGAGGCCTCGGTGCGAACTACCGGCATGAGGCATTTTGACGTGCAACTGTTGGGCGGCGTGACCCTGCACGAGGGAAATATCGCAGAGATGAAGACTGGGGAAGGCAAAACCCTCGTGGCGACCTTGCCTGTGTATCTGAACGCCCTTGAGGGAAAAGGCGTGCATCTGATTACCGTGAACGATTACCTGGCCCGGCGTGACAGCGAATGGATGGGGCGGATCTATAAATTCCTGGGCCTGACGGTGGGGCTGATTGTCCATGGGCTTGATTTTGCCGAACGCAAAGCGGCGTATGAGGCGGATATCACCTATGGAACGAACAATGAGTTCGGTTTTGACTATTTGCGTGACAATATGGTCATCTATGCCGAACAGATGGTGCAAAGGCCTTTGAATTACGCCATTGTTGACGAAGTGGACTCCATCCTCATCGATGAGGCGCGGACTCCGCTTATTATTTCCGGTCCCGGCGAAAAATCGACCGATCTGTATTATGTTCTGGCAAAAGTTGTGCCAAAGCTGCGCGAAGTGGAAGACTATACCGTGGATGAGAAACTTCACACCGTGGCGCCGACGGAAGCCGGGATCGCCAAAGCGGAGCGGGCGCTGAACGTGAAAAACCTCTATGAGAATGAGAACATGGAACTGTCCCATCATTTCAACCAGGCCTTGCGGGCCCATGCCCTGATGCACCGTGATAAGGACTATGTGGTGAAGGATGGCGAAGTCATCATTGTCGATGAGTTCACCGGACGCCTCATGTTCGGCCGTCGTTATTCGGACGGACTCCATCAGGCCATTGAAGCCAAGGAAGGCGTGAAAATCGAACGGGAAAGCCAGACACTGGCCACTATTACATTCCAGAACTATTTCCGTATGTATAAAAAACTGGCTGGTATGACCGGTACGGCAAAAACCGAGGAACAGGAGTTCCGCAAAATTTACAAGCTGGATGTCATCGTGATTCCGACGCACCAGCCTATGGTCCGGGTGGATTACCCCGATGTGATTTACAAGACCAAGCGGGCCAAATACAGGGCGGCGGTGGCGGAAATCGTCGAGCTGCATGCCAAAGGCCAGCCGGTTTTGGTTGGCACAACCAGTATCGCCCAGTCGGAAGACTTGTCTGACATGCTGAAACGGCAGGGAGTGGAGCACAAGGTGCTCAATGCGAAGTTCCATGAAATGGAGGCGCAGATCATCTCCCAGGCCGGACAGAAGGATGCAGTGACTATTGCCACCAACATGGCGGGCCGCGGCACGGATATCGTTCTCGGCGAAGGAGTGCCGGCTCTTGGCGGTCTTCACATCATCGGCACGGAGCGGCATGAAAGCCGCCGCATAGACAATCAGCTGCGGGGCCGTTCCGGACGTCAGGGTGACGCAGGGTCTTCCCGGTTTTATCTGTCTCTGGAAGATGATTTGATGCGCTTGTTCGGCGCGGATAATATTTCGTCGCTGATGGATAAACTGGGGATGGAAGAGGATGAACCGATTGAACATTCCCTGATTTCGCGCTCCATTGAACAGGCGCAGAAAAAAGTGGAAGCGCAGCATTTCAACACCCGGAAACATGTGCTTGAATATGACGACGTGATGAATCAGCAGCGTGAAGTGATTTATGGACAACGCCGGCAGATTCTGCACGGCGAAAACCTGAGGGAAAATATTTTCTTCATGATCGAAAAGCTGGTTGACAGGGGCCTGGACCTGTTCGCCAATGAAAAGACGCATCAGGAAGACTGGGATTATGACGCTCTCATCGAATACTCCGTGGATTTGTTTGCTGCCGAAGGCGCGTTGTCCAAAGCGGAACTGGAGACGATGAACCGGGAAGAAATTCGGGAAGACCTGATTGACGCGGCCAGAGAAAACTATGACCGCCGCGAGCTGCTTTTTGGCGCAGAGAACATGCGGGAACTGGAAAAAGTAGTTATGCTCAAGGTTGTCGATGCAAAATGGATGGATCATCTTGATGCCATGGACATGTTGCGTCAGGGAATCGGCCTCAGGGCATACGGGCAGAAGGACCCGCTCATTGAGTACAAGATAGAGGCTTTTGACATGTTCGGCCAGATGATCGAACATATCCAGGAAGATATCGTGAAATACATCTATCGGGTAAATATCGTGACCCAGGCGGAAGACCGGCTGGCGCAGGCGACTGCCAGCCATGGCGAAGATGCGGGTCCGAAGGAACCCACCCGCAACAAGACGGATATCGGCCGCAACGAGCTGTGTCCCTGCGGGAGCGGAAAGAAGTATAAGAAGTGCTGCGGCGCAAAATAATCAGGACCATCCCCTTACGATATGATTGACTGGAGGAATCCCATATGCTGAAGATCGAGAATTTATGCGTATCGGTCGCTGGCCGCCCCATCCTCCATGACGTGAATCTCGAGATTGGGACGGGCCAGGTCCACGTTCTCTTTGGTCAGAACGGTACCGGCAAATCA
>CAZXCC010000248.1:0-4496 GCA_964638945.1 uncultured Veillonellaceae bacterium
CAGCCCCTCCACCGTGATTCGTGAGGGGTGCAGGAACTTATCTGAACCCTTCCCCCACCGTTCCCCCTACCGCCGGTATAGCGGAAGAGGGAGAAGCTCAATCCGCAGGAGTTCCTGCCAACCCGTCGACAGCCAGCCGCTGCTCGCTACGCTCACGACTTTCCCTGTCTGCCTCGTTTCTGCCACACCGATTCAGGCGGGCACACGGCAACCCACCATCCCCTGCCAATCAGTCGGCGTCAATCTCCGCTCCTGAATCCTTGTTTATCGCTCCGATTCACGCCTCGGCACTGCCACCTGCTCGTTACTGCAAGGGGAAGCCACCACCGCGCCCGAGCCGGACATCGGTCACGGTCGTGGCCGAGGAACGGGCCTCACCCACCAGTTGGCAGCAAATCCACCAGCCTCCGCATCCGATAACCTTCGCGTTATGTTAGAGTAGTCGGCTGCGCCGCTACCGCTCGTCGCTATGCTCCTGCGCGCCCTAGCGGGTTAACATAACAAGGTTATCGAACGCTTCGGGACGCGACTCGCGACAGGAAGGACCGACCCTACGGGAGCCGCCTTTGCCGGCTGGGTCAGGTAAAATCGCCGATCTTTTGCACATAGCGCAAAAGATCGGCGATTTTTTTCACAGAATAATTTTAGTCCAACGACAATCCGCACAAAGCAAATCTGCGCTTATTATATTGTTAGTCAACGCGACTTATGGATCTGATAAAGACGCAAAGCCACCAGTAAATCCGTCCGTGTCAAAGGATTGTCAAAATCGACACGCAGAAGTTTTTCCAGGCGAGCTCGTCTATATGAAATTGTTTTGGGATGAACATGCAAACGGTTTGCAATCGTGGATCGCGAATTGTATGACAGGATTTCACTCAGAGTCCGCAACAAATCGTCAGATTGATAAGGTTCCAACCGCAGCAGAGGTCCCAGCTGCTGTTTGATAAATTGCTCCGTAAGTGGACTGTTCATTTCCAGCAACAGTTTGACAACACCGAGGTTATTCCAGTATTGTGCAAATTCGTCCGGATTGATGAGAGTGCCAAAGGAAGCACCTTCACGCGCTTGTCGAAAAGGTTCCGAAATATTGAACGGGGTAAGCCAGATACCGGAAACCCCCAGCGTCGTTTTGTCGGCGAAATCATGTTTCTGCAATTCCTGCAATATATTTTCAATCAAGGCCTCAACCTGAGATTCGACTGATGACTCGACAGGAAAGGAAGCTAATATCGCGATTCCTTCCTGACAATCCCACACGGCGGCATTGTTAGCAGGAACTACAGAGTGAATGGCAGGAATTGCCCATAGCTTCCATTCGGTAGAACCTTCTTGTTCCGGTGCAAGGCTGGATCGAGGTTGTAAAAACAGAACTACGATCGGCGCTGTAAGCCTGATATTCAGCTCAGCCGCATAGCTGGCAATTTCCTTAAAAGAATGACTGCATTCTATCGCATTATTAAAAAAAGCCGACAAGGAGATGTGCGAATGTATTTTATTTAATTCTTTTTCCATTTTGCGCCGGGCGGAGATATCAATACCGGCACTTATGGAAAAGATTATATTGGTACCGGGAATACTCAAGATTTTTGTCCGTTGTTCGAGCCATAGGGAATCGCCGTTTTTGCAACGGACTTCCATATCCCGTACAGGAGGGGTCAACAGGCTCTTCTTTATTTCATCGATCCTGTTCCACTGATAAATCCCGTCGCTGTTGGTTTCCGGTAAATGATCGAAGAGGTGTGTCCCGAGCACCTCTTCCTGGCTGTAACCCAGTGCAGCGCAATAATTTTCACTGACGTACTGCACTATGCCGGAGCCGTCAACACTGCTGATATATACATTATTCTTTTGAGTCCGCATCTCATCATTGAAGTTCACAATGGGCAACAAATATTTTTTTTCCAGCTTTTTATAATTGCCGGTCATTTTAATCCGCCCCTCATTTCGAGATTGTCCTTTTATTATAAAACATAACCCTTACATTGTAAAAACATCCCAGCATTTATCCTCTGGAGATAAAGCAGGGGAAGATGATATGCGAAAATTTAGACGAAAGAGCAAAGGGGTAGGGTGTTCAGGTGGTGAAATATTATAAATTCATAGTATTTGTACTTGTAATCCTTTTATTGCAACATTGGGGGGGCGTTGAAGAAGACTGATTCGTTTGTCGTGGTGTTCTCGACAGACCATAGTTTCAAAATATGGGGAGGATTTCAGCGTGAGAATGAAAATTGCAGTAGTGTGCTTGATGGTGTTGGGGATGTTCATAGGACAGCAACCGGCCCATGCCACTGAACTGGGAGGAAGTTACTATTTTCCAGGGATATCAGCCACATTCGCCCCCGGGATGGCGCCACACCCGGGATACGCGGCCATAAACCAGACGCTTTTTATGAGTGGGAAGCACGACAAGGCTATGCAGGGAGGAAGGGTTAATTTCAACCTGCAGACAGATGCGATTTTCAATTTTGTCGGCCTTACCTATGCTTCCAAGAAGAAGTCGCCGGAAGACACCACGTGGCAGGTGGGCGGGTTTATTCCCGTTGCAAATATCAACGTAAACGTAGGCCTCGCTTCCGAGCGAGGCCCACACGGCCTGAACGACTCTTCAACCACTATTGCGGATTCTATGGTTTTTGGTTCACTGTATTGGAAAAAAGGTGATATTCATTACAAAGTCATGCAATCCGTCTTTATTCCGACAGGCGCCTACGACAAATACAACCTGGCCAATGCGGGCAGGAATTACTGGGGTTTTGACACTACCTTCGCCATGACCTGGCTGGACCTCAAGAGCGGGCTGGAAGTCTCCTTCGCTCCGGGCATCATGATCAACACGGTTAATCCCGCAACGGATTACCTTTCCGGGAATGAGTTCCATGTTGAACTTGCCGTGAATAAACACTACTTCAAGCAACACTATGCCTTGGGCCTGCACGCTTATTATTACCGCCAAATATCCGGTGACAGCGGCAGCGGCGCCAGGCTGGGCAGTTTCAACGGCGAGGCTTTCGGCATCGGGCCGGCAATTCTTTGGTCGCCTCCCGCAGGAAAAGGCCGGCTGAATATTATTGCCAAATGGCTTTTTGACCTGAGTCATCAGAATCGCATGGACGGCAGTTATGGACAGATAATGATCGGTTATAGTTTTTAATGAACCATAAGATGTGATAGGAGTGATGAACCTTGCTGAAACGAAATCTGGCCGCCGCCACCGCGCTTTCCCTGGGATTTAATGCCTTGATGGCGCCGGTTGCCTTTGCCGAAAACGTATTGCCTCAAACTCCGCCTGTTTTCAAAGGCAAGATTGAACTGCGCGTCAAAGACTCCGCGCCGGATTTCCCCAAGCCGTTGACCGCAAAACCCGGCTCGCCCAACGTGTTGTTGATTCTAATCGACGACGAAGGCTTCGGAGCTCCCAGTACCTTCGGCGGTCCGATTGCGACCCCCAATCTCGACAAATTGGCCCAGACCGGAGTCAAATACAACCAGTTCCATACCGCAGCCCTCAGCTCCCCGACGAGAGCCGCATTGATCACAGGGCGCAATCACCATTCGGTACATACTGGCGCCATCACGGAGATGGCCACCGGCTTTCCCGGCTATGACTCCCTGATGAACCGGACCACGACTACGATCGGGGAAATCCTGAAAGACAACGGGTATTCGACCGCCTGGTTCGGCAAGAACCACAACATCCCCGACTGGCAGACCAGTGCGTCGGGGCCTTTCGACCTGTGGCCGACCAGCCTCGGGTTTGAGCATTTCTATGGGTTTATCGGCGGCGAAACGAACCAATGGTCTCCCGCCCTTTACAATGGCACCATTCCGGTCGATCCCTACCTCGACAAGCCGGACTATCATCTGACCACCGACCTGGCCGACAAAGCGATTTCCCATATCCAGCTTCAGCGCGCCTTGGCGCCGGAAAAGCCTCTGTTCGTCTACTGGGCGCCTGGGGCGACCCATGCGCCGCATCATGCGCCGCAGGAATGGATCGACAAATTCAGGGGACAGTTCGACCATGGCTGGGACAAACAGCGCGAAATCACTTTCGCCCGTCAGAAAGAAATGGGGATCATCCCGCCTGACACCGTTCTGACGCCGCGCCCGGCTGCGATTCCCGCCTGGGACAGCGCGTCGGCGGACGAGAAAAAAATGTATGCCCATATGATGGAAACCTACGCCGGCTTTTTGGCCCACACGGACCATGAGGCAGGACGCATCCTTGACCAGTTGGAAAAATCAGGCATCCGCGACAATACCCTGGTAATCTATATCAGCGGCGACAATGGCGCCAGCGGTGAAGGAACCCCTGAAGGCCTTGCCAACGAGGCGAACTTCTTCAACGGCATACCTGAGCCCATGGAACTTAAAGCCAGATATATCGAACAATGGGGCAGCAAATATACGTACCCGCATTTCCCGGTGGGCTGGGCCTGGGCTATGGATACTCCGTTCCAGTGGGTGAAGCAGGTGGCCTCCCATTATGG
>CAZXCC010000249.1:0-4469 GCA_964638945.1 uncultured Veillonellaceae bacterium
TGAAAGTGTATGCAACCTTGGGCGAAGTTTGCGGCGTAATGCGCAAGGTGTTCGGCGAATATCAGCCGAGCATCAGCTTATAAGCGAGAGTAGGAGGGACAACGATGGAAAAACGTATTAGAGTATTGGTAGCCAAGCCAGGCCTCGACGGGCATGACCGTGGAGCCAAAGTCGTAGCCCGCGCTCTTCGCGATGCGGGATTCGAAGTTATCTACACAGGCATTCGCCTGACCCCGGAACAGATTGCGGAAGCAGCCCTGCAGGAAGACGTCAATGTCGTCGCACTCAGCCTGCTGTCCGGTGCTCATAACACCCTGTTCCCGCGTATCGTTGAAATGATGAAACAAAAAGGCCTGACCGATGTTCTGACCATTGGCGGCGGCGTGATTCCTGATGCCGACATCCCTGGTCTGAAAGCTGCCGGTATTGCGGAAGTCTTTACTCCCGGCACACCGACAAGCAAAATCATCGAGTATATCAAAGCCAACGTAAAATAACCAGTCATGGACAGTCGCGGGGCGGGCGGGTTCTTCCGCCCGTTCCCGCGGGATTTTTCAATCCTAATAGGTGGTGCTTTTTATGGACATCGTCGCAGAATTGCTGAACGGCTCGAAACTGGCAATAGCGAGAGCCATCACTGCAGTGGAAAATGAGTACGATACTGCGGTTGAGATCATGCAAAAAATTTATCCGCATACGGGACGGGCCAACATCATTGGAATTACCGGTCCTCCCGGAGCCGGAAAGAGCACGTTGACGGACAAGTTGGCCAAAGAGTATCGCCGCCGTGGAAAAACGGTGGGGATCATCGCGATCGATCCGACCAGCCCGTTTTCCGGTGGAGCGATTCTGGGCGACCGCATCCGCATGACCGAACTCAGCATGGATGAGGGAGTGTTCATCCGGAGCATGGCAACCCGTGGCAGCTTAGGCGGATTGTCCGGCAAAACTGCCGATGTCGTCAAAATTTTGGATGCTGCAGGCAAAGATATTGTCTTTGTTGAAACGGTGGGTGTGGGTCAGTCGGAAATTGACATCGTCAAAACGGCGGATACAACATTGGTCGTTTTAATCCCCGGTATGGGCGATGACATTCAGGCGATCAAGGCAGGCATCCTGGAAATCGGTGATGTGTTTGCCATCAACAAGGCGGACCGGGATGGCGTGGAGCGCCTGAACATCGAAATCGAAATGATGCTGGACCTGGACCAGAACGAGACCGAATGGCGCCCCAAGGTCATGCGCACTGTGGCCAGCATGAACCAGGGCGTGATAGAATTGGTAGATGCGCTGGAAGAGCACTCGGCACACATGCATCAGTCCGGCGCCATCGAAAAGCGGCGCTTTGAACGGACTCGCACGGAAATCCTGGCGATGCTGGAAGAAGCGATAAATGCTTATCTGATGAAGAAAGTAGCCGGCAGCAAATTTGAAACTTTGACAAATGAAGTATACAAGAGAAAAAATGATCCTTATTCCGTGGTGCGGATGATTCTTTCGGAGGTCCTGAAATAATCATATATATTATTTTTTAAGGAGGTAGTACCATGTTCAAGATTCTACACATCGACCATGTCGGGATCGCAGTCAACGATCTGGGCGCGGCCAAGGACATTTTCGCCGAAAAACTGGGGATGTTCCACCAGCCGGAAGACGAAGTTGTCGCAGAACAAAAAGTGAAAGTCAGCTTCTTCCCCTGCGGTGATGCGGAACTCGAGTTTCTCGAGTCGACAGCCCCGGATGGTCCGATTGCCAAAGCCATCGAAAAAAATGGCGGCAAAAACCTGGTTCAACATATCGCTTTGCGCGTCGACAATGTCGAAGCGGCAATTGCCGATCTGATGGCAAAAGGTGTGGAAATGATCGACAAAACCCCGCGGTACGGAGCCGGCGGCGCCAAAATCGCCTTCCTGCATCCGAAAGCTACAGGCGGCATTCTGATTGAAATCTGTGAGCACCCTGACCGGGCAAAACACTAAGCTTCTGGAACGTGGTCCCTTCGATGGGCCATATACTAACGATGGAGGTGTATCATGTCTTCGATGCAGGAAAAAGTCGATCTGCTGAACGCAAAACGTAAAAAAGTGCTGGCAGGCGGCGGCGAAAAACGCGTTGAAAAGCAACATGCAAGCGGCAAGAAAACAGCCCGCGAGCGTATTGCCCTGTTGCTGGATCCAGGTTCTTTCGTGGAGCTGGACCAATTTGTCACACACCGTTGCACAAACTTCGGGATGGACTCCAAAGAGTTGCCCGGTGAAGGCGTAGTCACCGGTTACGGGACAGTAGAAGGCCGTCTGGTCTATGTGTTTGCCCAGGACTTCACGGTGGAAGGCGGTTCGCTCGGCGAAATGCATGCAGCGAAAATCGTCAAGGTACAGGATCTTGCCATGAAAATGGGAGCGCCCCTTGTCGGTCTCAATGATTCCGGCGGCGCCCGAATTCAGGAAGCGGTCGATGCTCTGGCCGGTTACGGGAAGATCTTCTTCAAAAACACACTGGCTTCCGGCGTAGTACCCCAGATTTCCTGTATTATGGGACCTTCAGCCGGTGGTGCGGTGTATTCCCCCGCACTTACAGACTGGATCTTCATGGTGAAGAAGACCAGCCAGATGTTCATCACTGGCCCGCAGGTCATCAAGTCGGTCACAGCCGAAGAAGTCACCGCGGAAGCTCTTGGCGGCGCGATGACCCACAACAGCGTTTCCGGCGTGGCGCATTTCGCTACCGAAAACGATGAGGATTGCATGGCCAAAGTCCGGTTGCTGCTCGGGTTCCTGCCTTCCAATAACATGGAAGAGGCTCCGATCGTGGATACCGGTGACAGCCCCGACCGTATGGATGAAGGGCTGAAAGCCATTATGCCCGACAACCCCAACATGCCTTACAGCATGAAGGAAGTCATCCGCATGATCGTCGACCGGGAAGAGTTCCTCGAAGTGCAGGAACACTACGCGCAGAACATCATCACCGGCTTTGCCCGTTTTGACGGTTCCACCGTAGGCATCATCGCCAATCAGCCTGCTGTGATGGCCGGTTGCCTGGACGTAAATGCTTCGGACAAATCCGCGCGGTTCATCCGCTTCTGCGATGCGTTCAACATTCCGATCGTCAACCTGGTGGACGTGCCTGGCTTCCTGCCGGGAACAGACCAGGAGTTCGGCGGCATCATCCGTCACGGCGCAAAAATGCTGTATGCGTATTCCGAAGCGACCGTGCCGAAAGTAACCGTTATTACCCGGAAGGCGTACGGTGGATCTTACCTTGCAATGTGTTCGCAGGACCTTGGGGCTGACCAGGTTCTGGCCTGGCCATCCGCCGAGATCGCTGTCATGGGACCAGCCGGCGCAGCCAACATCATTTTCCGCGGCGACCCTGAGAGCGAAGCGAAAACCGCAAAATATGTCGAAGATTTCGCAACTCCCTACAAAGCAGCGGAACGCGGTTTTGTCGATATCGTCATCGAACCGCAGGAAACAAGGCCCCGCATCATCACGGCCCTCAACATGCTCGCTACCAAGCGGGAAGCACGTCCGGCCAAAAAACACGGGAACATTCCACTATAACAGTGGGAAACGAGCTATAGAGAGGGGTTGACATCATGTCAGACATTAATCCCGAAATCGTGGCAGCCATCGCGGCCAGCATCAACTGCGTGATGGACGACACGAACGTCAGCGCGGAACTGTTGGCAGCCATCACGGCTGCAGTCGTGCACCATTCCGGTGGCACGCATGCCGTCCGGATCAAGCGTACCAACAACGCGTGGTCCCTTGCAGGCCGTCAGAAGCTGATGGATGTAAGACAGTTCGCGTAAGCGATCACACTGGGTACTCATAAGTTCATCATAATTCATAAAAGATGGAGGGTGTTTTCCAAATGAGAAAATTCAAAGTCAATGTCAATGGTACCAGCTACACGGTTGAAGTCGCAGAAGAGGGTGTAGTGTCTGTTGCAGCTCCGGTTGCTGTTGCAGCCCCTGTAGCAGCTCCGGCTCCTGTCGCCGCCGCTCCGGCCCCGGTTGCTGAAGCGCCTGCCGCTGCCAAAGCTCCTGCCGCTGCGGCCGAAGTGGCTGCCGGTGACACCCCTGTTACCGCTCCGATGCCTGGTAAAGTATCCAAGGTGATGAAGAAAGCCGGCGACAAAATTGCCAAAGGCGAATGCATCATGACCCTCGAAGCCATGAAAATGCAGAACGAAATCGGCGCCCCGACCGGCGGCACCATCAAATCCATCAACGTTAACAAAGGCGACGGCGTGAAACCGGGCCAGATCATGGCTGTCATCTCCAACTAAGTTCCCTGAGTGTTCCGCCCTGCGTTGCAAACAGGCGGCGCAGGGCGGGAGTAAGCTTGCCCGCCGGTATGAGCCGGCATGGAATACTCATAAAATTATTAGGAGGGAAAACAGACTATGGAAGCTTTGATCCAACAGTATCCCTGGCTGGATGAACTGCTGATGGGTTTCCTCGG
>CAZXCC010000250.1:0-4468 GCA_964638945.1 uncultured Veillonellaceae bacterium
GCTGCATTATTATAGTCTTTTACAAAAGGACCTTCCGGGGTATTTTTCCGAACTAAGGCATTCATTTCTTCCGGTGTCAGTTTAAAGGCCAAATTTTCGATCTGATACATATAAAGGGCTTCTTCCGTATCATTCATGATACAGGTGTTGTCCCAGTCGAACATTGCATAAGGTTTCTTGGAAGGATTATAGTTGGGGCTTTTGATGCCATAGTCGTCGATCATTTTCTGCATCGATTTGTAAGTGTTCGGCGCCCATTTCCCAGTGGTCAGCACTTGTCCGGCTGCGCTGACGACCGCTACATTCGCAATCAGGAACATGGCCAGGACGAGCATCGCGATAAGGCTTCTCTTGCTTTTGAACATTTTTCCCATCACTCCTTCAGTTTTATTCACTACCGGCTTCCAGCCTGAAAAATCCGCAACACCCCTCTTCCGTGAAATACTCCCTGTCAAAATTATACTTCTGCCCAGTTCGCCGGATAGGTTACATAAAACACCCGGGTCTGGGATGGGGAACCAAAAACCACATGGGTATCTTTAGGTATGTATAGGACATCGCCAGCCTGGCAGGTATAGGTCCGTCCATTTGCCTGAAGGGTAAATACGCCTTCCACAACGTAATCCACTTCATCATAGGTAAGATGCCAGGGCAGTTCGGAATGATCAAAACTCATAAATCCCGCTGCGAGATTGCCTTCCCTGGAAGTAACCACGTCCTTGAGCAGGATTTTTTGCCCGGGTGGCGCCTGATCAAAAGGTTCCAGTTTTACGGCTGAGCCTTTGACGTGAGTAAGGCGAGGATTTGGGCAAATCGGCTTCATTTGCTGTTCGAGCACTTTATGCACAATACGGCGGATGTCGTCAGAAGATGGTTCTTTTCCAGTCCCTCCTACAGTCTGGCATGGTGCAGCTTCACGTACCACGCTAATATTCATGAATTTCACCATATCCTGCGCCGACGGGGTCAGTATGCTGTCCGCCGGTATGACAACCTGCTTTGCGTCACCGACCATTGCCCGCAGTTCGGTATCAGTGATCAATTTCTTCATCCTGTCGCCTCCAATCGGATCCTTGTTTTACAACAATCCTTCAATAACCTGGTTATTAGGCCGCGGGATCACGATCGAACTGACGAGGAATCCTTTTTCGGCCGCCAGTGCACTGCCAACTTCCACCGCTGTCTTGACGGCAGCCACTTCTCCGCACAGTACACAGTAAGCCTTTCCTCCGATCCCGAACGCCATGTGCAGACGCACCGGCTGGACATCGGCCGCTTTTACCGCAGCATCCGTGGCTTCGATGGAAGATGCCACGCTATAGGTTTCTATGACCCCGATGGCTTTGACGATTGGCAGCTCATTCCCGCCGCCAATGGCAGGCAAGATGGAGGAATGAACATTGGGAATCACAAAATGATCCACCACGGTATCAGCTGCCAATTCCACGCCGGAAGCTACAGACTGCTGAACCGAAGATACATCTCCGCTAACCATCACCATGTATTTCCCGGGGCACAGTGTTTTCATCACCTGAATCTCAACATCGGCGGTCTTGGCCATAATGTCAGCCGCTTCAATTCCTTTGGCGATGGATGAAAATTCGACCAGACCGATTGCATGTATCACGAACGATCTCCCCCATTCCGGATAACGATTGCATTCCCGTTTATCTGTTCGACAATCCCGTCGATACTCGCATGCAGCCTGGCTCCCAGCGAACCGTCCGGCAATTCTGCAATAAGCTGCCCCTTTTGCACCCTGTCTCCTATTTTCACGATGGGAACCGCCGGCGCCCCCGTATGTTGTTTCAGTAAGATGTTCACTTTCTGCGGCACATATTCCTCCGGCAACAGAGGTGCATGATGCGGATACCACGGACCGAGATTAAGCCGCGACACAAGACGGGAAGAAGGAATCAGCCGGTTTTCCGCCATTGGGTCGGCGTTTTTGAGTGAACCTTCGTAACGAAGATTATGTGTCCTGAATTCCGCCTTGAGCGCCATATTGACGCGCATGGGAGAAATTCCGACCGGGCAGGCATAGGCTTCACAAACACCGCACTCGGAACATGTCAGTGCACTGCGCACCACAGAAGGTGCGCCCAGACGGTTGTGGTTCACGGAACGGATGATCAGATGAGGCGGCAGTTCATGCCCGATGATATGGCGCGGACACAGTTCCGTACAGTAGCAGCATTGCTCGCATACCGTTTTTGCTATGCGCAGCACAGATTCCATCGTCTGCTTTTTTCGAACGATCAGCATGTGATCCGCTGGCAACACGATTAGTCCGCCGGTCGTCTTGGTCACAGGCGCAGACAGGTCTGCCAGCAGTTTTCCCATCATTGGCCCGCCTTCAATAAATGCCGGTGAATTGCAGGTTGTACCTCCGGCCAGAGACAAAAGTTCAGAAATCTGTGTGCCGATGGGCGCCGTCACGGTAATCGGCCTCTTTACCGCGCCGGTGACCGTGAAGGTCCTGTTCGTTACCGCGGTCCCGTTCATCGCCCGTGCAACATTCATCAAAGTCTGCGGATTATTGACCACCGCACCTACATGAATGGGAATGCCGCCTGGCGGCACCCGGCGTCCTGTAGTCATCCAGAGGGTGATGACTTCATCTCCTGCCGGGTAGACATCGCGGAGAATTTCTATGCGCATGCCTGATTCAAGCAAAGGTTCCAGGGCAGCAATCGCTTCTGCATATTTGGCTTTCAGCGCAATAATTCCTGTGGTGGCACCTGTCGCCCGCATCGCATGGGAAAGACCCTGTATCAGCAGTTCCGGTTGTTTCGCCATCAACTGCTGGTCCGTACGCAGCATGGGTTCGCATTCAGCGCCGTTCACCAAAAAAAGATCCGCTTTCGCTTCCAGCTTGACATGTGTAGGAAAGCCGGCTCCACCAGCTCCGACCACTCCTGCCGCTTTAACTTTTTCACTGATTTCGTTCATGTGTGTCCCCTTTTATCAGGTCGCAAATGTTTCTTTGTCTATTATTCCGACCACCATCGCATCAATCGGCGTATGCGTATCATCCAGGCTTTGCCTGGCAGAAGAACCGGATGCAACCATGACAATTTCCATCTCGCCGGCGCCGATTTTATCGCCGGCGATGAGACTCGCTCCATAATCTTCCAAGAAAGTGTTGCCTTCTTTGTCTTCTTTTACGGCAACCGGCTGCACCACCAAAAATTTCAGACCCCGCAGGGACTCTTCCTTCCGGGTCGACCAGACGTTGCCGATCACTCGAGCCAAAATCACAGATACCGCACTCCTTCCCTGTAAAGCTGTACTTTCTGTCGTTTCATGGTATCAATTGCCGAAGGAGTCAGAACTGTTGCCCGGGACAATTGAACTACCGCATGCTCCGGAAACAGCATCGCTTCTCTTTCTGTCATCAGTTTTTTGTCGTATGTCACATCGGCTCTTGTTTCCGGTTCCTTCTGTGCTACCGGCTCGCCAAAAGTCCAGGGCATCGGAGATGCCAACACCGGAGTCGGTTCACAAACAGCAGGCGCATTGATTTTTGTTTCCGACACTTTACCGATGCTCACGCCATAGGCGGCAACCTGCGTCAGATAAGCCTCCATCATCTGCCGGTATGCAGCCGGCGTCTGTGCAGTAAAACCAAACTCAACCCGGCCAATTTCTACAGGAATGCCATGAATTATTGCCCGGGAAATCATGTCACAGAGCTTGTCGGTACCGAGGCCTGTTGCAATATGCGCCAGTTGGCGGCCGGAACATACGGGGACAATGATCTTTCCCCAATGGGGGCTCATCATTGCCTGTTCACAGGAAATTTGCGGCAAGGCTGCAGTTGGCACATGCACAGGTCCTGCCACACAGAGCTGCAGTGAACAACAGGCGCTCCAACGCCGCTGAATCTCAGGCAGCGCCTGCAGGCCTTCATTATTTTCGATAATCACCAATGCTGCGGACTTCACCGTCGGAGTTGCGGGAGCATTGCCTGCCAGCAATGAACCGAAACGCGGATCGGCCAATATACGGGCCACAAGTTCCCGCACCAATGCTTCGTCCACTGTCAAACCCCCAATATCAAGGCAGTCGTTCCGTTTTTCACCAACGCGGCGTTCGCTTCATCCGTGTCCAGGTGTACTTCACCCTGGAACTCGCGATTCACCCGTACAAGGACGTCATCAAAAACCACCGGACGCTGGCTGTCGATTCGGATGCGTACCCGTTGTCCATCAGATAAATTCCATTCTTTTGCCTGGTCAGGGTGCATGTGGATATGCCGGGCTGCGACGATCGCACCTCTTTCAGTCGTGACTTCCCCTGCCGGCCCAATCAGGCGCAGACCGGGGCTGCCCGCATGCTGGCCGGAGTCCCGGACTACCGGCAGAATCCCCAGCTGGAAAGAATCCGTCGCACTGATCTCGATCTGTGTCTGTCCCCGGACAGGCCCGAGCACTCTGACATTTTCGATGCGTCCTTTGGGACCGGC
>CAZXCC010000251.1:0-4455 GCA_964638945.1 uncultured Veillonellaceae bacterium
CATGCAACAAAGCCGGCTGCACCAATTCCAGTTCACTCGGCTGAAGCCCTTCCTCCTTTATTGCAGACAATAACGCTTCCCCTTTAAGAGCTCTGGCACAATCATGCAATATGCCGGCAATTCTGGCCTCTTCAATATCAGCGCCCCAGCGCTCCGCCAGTCGGACAGCAGTTCGGCTCACATCGCGACTGTGCCGGAATCGCGCCGGTCGAAGCTCTGCTGCCAAAGTTACGAGCATTTCATGATATTCCATCTTTTATTCCAGATACAGTCCTTCCTTGTGAATATAGTGCTCGACATTTTCCGGAACGAAGTACCGGATCGATTTTCCCTGACGCACCCTTTCCCGGATGTCAGTAGAGGATATTTCCAGTTCCGGCGTGGTCAGACGATGAATTCGCTCGACGGCTTTCGGACCCAAACGTTCGATTTCTTCTGCAATACTGCTCACCTTACCCGGCCGGGAAGCCGCCACAAAATGGCACAAGTCCAAAAGCTCATTGATATTGTTCCATGTGTGCAACTCAAGCACAGCATCCGTACCCGTCAAAAAATAAAACTCCGTACCTTTTTCATATTGCTTAACCAGCGTTCGCACCGTGTCAATCGTAAAAGATGGACCAGGCCGGTCGCGTTCAATGGGAGAAACAAAAAAATACGGATTGGAGTATGTAGCCATCATAGTCATAATATAACGGTCGATGGCAGGCGATACAGGCAATCCCTGCTTATGCGGAGAAGCACCGGTTGGTATGAACAATACTTTGCTCAATCCGTAATCCATGCGGACAGCTTCCGCCATCACCAGATGCCCCATGTGGATAGGGTCGAAAGTTCCGCCCATAATACCGATCTTTTGCGGCTGTTCGGTCATTCTTGCATCCCCCTGCTCCTTTTGCTTGGCAACATGTGCTTAATTATACCAAATCCAGGGCAAGATGCAATTCATCGGCTCATTCATAACGCAATGCATCAATAGGGTCAAGTTTTGCCGCTTTTCTTGCAGGATACAGGCCAAACACGACTCCGATCAGAACGGAAAAGGCAAATGCAATAACAATGGTAATCACCGAAATCAACGTGGCCCATCCAAACACATTGGAAATCGCATAGGATACGGCCAGCCCAACCAGGATACCGATCAGGCCTCCAGTCACACCGATTACGATCGCTTCGATCAGGAACTGAAGCAAAATATTGGCGAATGTTGCGCCCAACGCTTTGCGAATGCCTATTTCCCGAGTTCTTTCCGTTACGGAAACCAGCATGATGTTCATAATTCCGATCCCGCCGACTAGAAGAGAAATTGCAGCCGTATTGCCCAAAAGCAGGGTAATCGTTCCTGTCGTTTCAGCTGCCGTGGCCATAATGGCCGTAAGGTTTCTCACCGTAAAATCATCATCCGTACCCGGCTGCAGACGATGGCGCGATCTGAGCAACGTGGATATGTCCTGCTGCACCTGATCAATAACTTCAGGGCTTGCAGCCTGCACGCTGATGGACTGGATCCAGGTTATACCCAGCATCCTTTCCTGCGCTGTCGTCAACGGAACTATAATGAGATCATCCTGATCCTGTCCTCCTGCAGACTGCCCCTTCGGAGCCAGGGTTCCAATCACCCGGAATGTCGACTTGTTGATTCGAATGGTCTGGCCTATCGGGTTCATATCCCCGAATAAGTTATCCACAACTGTTTTGCCGAGAACGGCCACCCTGTCACGCGCATCAAGGTTTCTCTGGGTAATAAAGGAACCCTCTCCCAGTTCAAAATTACGTACGTCCATAAAATCGGGAGTGGTCCCCTGCATCTGCGTAATCCAGTTTTTTCCGCTGTAAACAGTCTGATACTGGCGTTGAACGGAAGGCGCCACCAAATTTACGCCGCTTATTTCCTTTGCAACAGCCTGAGCATCAGCATAGGTAAGGGTTGTAGTGGATCCGGCCGCCACCCGCACCCCGGAAGGAGCGGTGGAGCCAGGCATGACGATCAAAAGGTTGCTTCCCAGTCCTGCGATGGATTTCTCCACTTTATCTCGCACTCCCATGCCAATCGAAACCATGGCAATAACGGCTCCAACCCCAATGATGATTCCGAGCATGGTGAGAAGCGACCGCATCTTATTGGCACGCAATCCTTCAAGTGCAATGACTACACTTTCCCAGAACATAAGCCTTCCCTCCTCTCGTCCTCCACAATCTTTCCATCCCGGAAGTGGACGACCCGTCGGGTATATGCGGCAATATCCGGTTCGTGCGTCACAAGAACAACAGTACGTCCTTGCTGATTCAATTCGCAGAATATGGCCATGATTTCATCGCCGGATTTGGTATCGAGATTCCCTGTTGGCTCATCGGCAAGGATGATGGTGGGTTCATTGACGAGGGATCTTGCGATGGCGACCCGTTGGCGCTGTCCACCAGATAGCTCATTCGGTTTGTGGTTGATCCGGTCGCCCAGTCCGACACGTTCCAGTGCCAGTCTAGCCTTATTCAGACGCTCTTTCTTTTCCATACCGGCATACGTCATCGGCAGTGCCACATTCTGCAAGGCTGACATACGTGCCAGAAGATTGAAATTCTGAAAAACGAATCCGATTTTCTTATTTCGGGTAACTGCCAGCTGGTCATCATTCAACGTTGCGACTTCATCTCCATCCAGCAGATAGGACCCGCTGGTCGGACGGTCGAGACATCCAAGAATATTCATCAGCGTTGATTTCCCTGAACCGGACGGGCCCATGATCGCAGTGAATTCGCCGGTTTCTATCGTAAGGCTGATACCCGCCAGGGCACGGACCTCTGTGTCTCCCATCCAATATGTCTTTACCACATCTTTTAAAACAATAGACTCTGTCATAATGCTCACCCTTGCTCTATCGGGTGGGTGCACGGAATATGTTTGCACCACCTGGTCCGCCCGGTCCGCCCGCAGCCTGTCCTTTGGCCTGCGGTAAAATGACGGTGTCGCCTTCTTTCAGACCTTTAACGACCTCAATCTTATCTTCACCGGTAAGACCGGTGTTCACTTTTACGGACTGGATCTGACCATCACTGCCCTGAACCTGCACGAAACGCTGGCCCTTGTTGTCCTTGATTGCCAGCACCGGGATCACAAGCACGTCTTTGCGTTCACCGACATGGACAGACACCCGCGCTGTCATAGTGGGCTTCAGCAATCCTTCCGGTGATTTCACATCGACGTAAACTGTATAGTATACAACGTTCTGTTGGATATTGGCTTTGTTTGAAATGATAGAAACAACACCGTCAAAAGTCTTGCCCGGATAGGCGTCAACAGTAAAGGATACTCTTTGACCCAGCTTTACCTGCCCGATGTCGGACTCATCGATCAAAGCTTGGATTTGCATGGTTTTCAGATCTGCTACCGTCAACAGCACCATTGGATTGGAAATACCGGGTGCAACCGTCTGCCCTGCGGGAATCGGTTTTCCAATAACCTGCCCGTCGATCGGTGCTCGGATAATCGTATCGTCCAAGCTGGAAGAAATATCCGTATAAGCGGCTCTTGCCACTTCATAGGCCGTACGGTCCGTATCGAGCTGCTGAACAGCAACAGCTCCGACGCTTTGCAGTTTGCGTGTTCTTTCATATGTGGCAGTGGCATTTTCCAGTTTTGCTTTCGCCTGCGCCGCCTGAGCCTGCAGCTGCCTGTCATCCAGAACGATAATCACCTGATTGGCTTTGACCATATCGTTCTCATTGACCAGAACCTCAACGATGCGTCCCGTGATCTTGGAACTCACATCGACGTTATTCACAGGGGAAATGGTACCGGTCGCCGATACAGTGGACACGATATCGCCACGCACGACCTGGTAGGGCCGTCCCACCGTGACAGGCTTGTTCTGTTGCTGCATTACGGTATAGGCATAATACCCGCCAGCACCGGCCAACACCAGGATAACAAACCACCATTTGCGTTTTAGCAAGATACTCAGCAGATTTTGCATGGAAAGTCCTCCCTGCTCTTTGTCTCAGCTTCAGTATAAACGCGACACATGAAGCTGCTGTGACAAATCTGTGAAATATTTGTGAACAGCAGGGATTCCTACTGTCGGGTTTGTCCGTCCCCGGATATAAGATATTTTATGGAGGTGAGCTCTACAAGGCCCATCGGGCCGCGCGCATGCAATTTCTGCGTGCTGATGCCGATCTCCGCGCCAAAGCCAAATTCAAATCCATCCGTAAAGCGTGTTGATGCATTGACATACACGGCAGCGGCATCCACCTGCTGCTGAAAACGTCGGGCGTTCGCATAATCTCGGGTAACAATCGCTTCCGAATGCTTGGTGCTGTATCTTTCAATGTGTTCCAACGCCTCATCCAGACCATCAACAACTTTGACCGATAAAATGAAATCGAGATATTCCGTTGCCCAATCTTCATCCGTCGCCGGTTTCACAGCCGAATGATATGCCGCAGTCGCCTCACAGC
>CAZXCC010000252.1:0-4445 GCA_964638945.1 uncultured Veillonellaceae bacterium
GCAATATTCTGAAACCGATGTTGGCACGAGGCGAACTCCGCTGTATTGGCGCCACGACACTCAACGAGTACCGCAAGCACATCGAAAAAGATGCGGCGCTGGAACGGCGTTTTCAACCTGTCATGGTGGTGCAGCCTTCTGTGGAAGATACGATTTCCATTCTGCGCGGCCTCAAGGAACGATATGAAGTGCATCACGGCGTGAAGATCAAAGACGCAGCGCTGGTCGCGGCCGCAGTATTGTCGGACCGCTACATCGCCGATCGTTTTTTGCCGGACAAAGCCATTGACCTGGTTGACGAATCCGCGGCAAAACTGCGGACCGAAATCGACTCCATGCCCACAGAACTGGATGAGTTATTGCGGCGTGTCATGCAGCTGGAAATCGAACAACAGGCGCTGAAGAAAGAAAGCGACCCCGCATCAAAGGAAAAACTGGCCAAAATCGAAACAGAGCTGAAAGAAACACGCCAGCAGGCTGATTCGCTGAAAGCCCAATGGCAAGTGGAAAAACAGGGTATCATCCGTCTGCGGGGCCTGAAAAAGGAAATAGAGGCTGTCCGGACAGAGATGGAAGGCGCGGAACGCGCCTATGATTTGAACCGACTGGCCGAGCTGAAATATGGACGCCTGCCGGAACTGGAACAGCGCCTGAAGCATGAAGAGGACCTGCTGAAAGAGAAACGCACCCACAAGATGCTGCTGAAGGAAGAAGTGGACGAAGACGATATCGCCAAAGTGGTCAGCCGGTGGACGGGGATTCCGGTCACACGGATGCTCACAGGCGAGCGTGAAAAACTATCGCATCTGGAAGACGTGATGCATGAACGGGTTGTGGGTCAGGACGAAGCGGTGCAGGCAGTAAGTGAAGCGATCATCCGGGCCCGGGCTGGCATCAAGGATCCCAACCGTCCCATCGGTTCTTTCGTATTCCTCGGACCGACCGGCGTCGGCAAGACGGAGCTTGCCAAAACTCTTGCAGAAGTGCTGTTTGATGATGAACGCAGCATTATCCGGCTGGACATGAGCGAGTACATGGAGAAGCATACCGTGTCGCGACTGATTGGCGCGCCTCCCGGCTATGTCGGGTATGACGAGGGCGGACAGCTTACCGAAGCGGTGCGGCGACGCCCATACAGCGTCATTCTGCTGGACGAGGTGGAGAAAGCGCACAACGATGTTTTCAACGTGCTTCTCCAGATTCTTGAGGACGGGCGCCTTACCGACGGCAAAGGCCGGACCGTTGATTTCAAAAACACGGTCATTATCATGACTTCGAACCTCGGTTCCTCGGAAATTTTGAATAACGAATTTGCTGTTGCCAAAGAACGGGTGCTCGAGCTGATGAAATCACATTTCCGTCCGGAGTTTCTGAACCGGCTGGATGAAATCATCGTGTTCAATGCCCTTACAGCCGGACAGGTGGGCGTTATTGCAGGGATCATGCTGAACAGCCTGGCAAAACGTCTGCAAAAACAGATCAATATCACACTGCAATGGGACGAGGCTGTCTTGCGGTTGCTGGCGGAGGAAGGGTATGACCCGAACTACGGCGCCCGGCCCTTGCGCCGCCTGATAAGCCGCGCGGTGGAAACCGAGCTTTCCAAACGTATCGTACGGGGCGAAGTCCCGGAAGGGGCCGTGGTGAAATTACAGGCTGAGGCAGGAAAGATCGTGCTCGAAGTCGAAAAGTAAATGGCAAGCCGGCTGACGCAAACCGACAGCCGGTTTTTCTTATTATTTCATGAAGGTTGAATATTGGAGATGATCGATATTGCAGTTTGAATCCATCAGATTAGAGGATAAGCCCGTATTCGACAAGTTTTTTGCCGAACGGCGCTATGAAAATTCCTGGTTTACTTTTACCAATCTATTTGTATGGCGCAACACGTATTCCACGCAATGGACACGCTTTCAGAGCAGCATTGTCATCAAGTACCGGTCTGACGGACAGGACTACTTCCTGCCCCCCTTTGCGCCGTCGGATGTTTCGTTTGCCGCGCAGGTTGACGCACTGGCGGAAGAAGTCGCGTCAACCGGGGCGAAATTCTTCATGCAGGGGATCTCGGACGCAATGCTGGCTGAAATCGAGGGGAGTTTTCCGGGAAAGTATGTTTCCACCCCCCTGCGTGACAGATACGACTATCTATATCGGTCGGAAGACTTGCGGGAACTGGCTGGCCGGCGGTATCACGCAAAAAGGAACCATGTGAACCGTTTTCGGGCCGAAAATCCGGATTGGCACTATGAACCGTTGCAGAAAAGTTTTGCGGAAGAATGCCTTCAGGTGGCATCTGCCTGGTGCGGCGGACGTTCCTGTGAAATGCATGCGGAATTGCAGCACGAATATGAGGCGATCAGCGAAGCGTTCAACCATTATGAAGAACTGGGCCTGATCGGCGGATTGGTTCGTATTGGTGGCAAAGCAGAGGCGTTTACTCTGGGTGAGTACATGAATGAGGACACCGTTGTGGTGCATATTGAAAAAGCGGACCCCGCGATTACCGGATTGTATCCGGTCATCAACCAGGAGTTTTGTCGCCGTCTGGATGCGGATGTAGCGTATGTCAACAGGGAAGAGGACATGGGAAATGAAGGCCTGAGAAAAGCCAAAGAGTCTTATTATCCGGTGAGACTTGTCGAAAAACATGAACTGACGCTAGGTTGAGGCAAGTGTATTTGCCAAATCATAGGGAAAAGATTTATGATTAACACAGAGTAATACCAGTTGTTGAATGGGGAGAGATGAAGATGGCGCAGGACTTTTCGTTTGATGTTGTCTCACAGGTCAACATGCAGGGGATGGACAATGCGGTAAACCAGGCGATGAAAGAGATCAGCCAGCGTTACGATTTTAAGGGGCTGCTTGCTAATATCAGCATTGAAGCAGCCGGCTTGAAGTTTGAGGCACAGGATGAAAACAAGCTGGAAGCAATGGTCGACGTATTGCGCCTGAAAATGGTGAAGTGCGGCGTATCCCTGCGATGTTTGACTCCGGGCAAGCTGGAGGCGGCCTCGAAAGGAACGGTCCGCCAGATGATGACCATTCAGTCCGGGATAGCTGCCGACAAGGCCAGAGAGGTTGTGGCTTCCGTTAAGGGGTTGAAACTCAAGGTTCAGGCGCAGATCATGGGAGATCAGGTTCGTATTTCCGGTGCAAAAAAAGACGAATTGCAAAAAGTCATCTCGCATCTCAAGAGTCAGGATTTTGGCATTGACCTGCAATTCATCAATATGCGGCCATAATGGATTTGGCAGATATTCGCCCGTTGCGGCAGTGGTTTGATGAGTACGTGAAAACTTTCTACTCGGAAGATGAAGATATTCAGGCTCATGTTCGACTCAAAGAGTTGCACACCGCCCGGGTGTGCGACAGGATGTCGGAACTTGCAGATTCGCTGAAAATGGACGAGGAACAGAGGGCACTGGCAGAAACGGTGGCCTTGTTTCACGATGTGGGACGGTTCCAGCAATATAAGCAATACCGTACATTCAATGATTTTCGCTCAGAAGATCACGCCTGTTTGGCTGTGCGGATTTTGCGTGAAAAAGAAGTGCTGGCCGCTTTGCCGGAAGCGGAGCAGATTCTGGTGCAAAAGGCGGTCCGCTATCATAACGGCCGCGAAGTTCCATCAGACAGCGCCGAAGCAGTTCAGCTGGCAAGAATGATCCGTGATACGGACAAGGTTGATATTTTGGCGATGATTACAAGCAACGATGAATTGTTCAAAATGCTGCCATCGCCGGAGTTTGGCGGAATGGACCATGTTTCCGCAGGAATGGCGGAGTATATATTGCAAGGAAACGTGGCAAGATTCGAGCATATACGGACAGCAGCGGACCAGATGCTGTTCCGGATGTCCTGGGTGCTGGACATGAATTTTTCCTGGACGTTTCGACAGGTGCGGGAACAACAGTTTCTTGAGAGAATGTCGGATAAAATGGTGCAAAACGATGCAGTGCGTAATGTGATGCGGTATCTTACGGCGTATCGCGATGAACGCGCCGAGGAATAGATGGGAAAGTGGTATTAATGGGGCTTAATCAACCGGATAGCAAACGGTACCGGGAAAACTGGAAAGAGGAACGCAACAGCGCATTTTTATACCGTGAACTCTCCAAGCGCGAAAAAGATGCCCGGATTGCAGATGTGTATCGTCGACTGGCTGACACCGAAGAAAAGCATGCGAAAACATGGGAGGGGCTTTTACTTGGGGCAGGCGAGACAGTGCCTGCTTTTTCTCCTTCATGGCGAAGCCGGACGCTAGCCTGGCTGTCGGGACATTTTGGCGTGGATTTTGTGCTGCCGACTCTGGCTTCGCTGGAAGAAGTGAATTCCCACGAATATTCCGGCCAATCGGAGGCCGCAGGCATGGTTGGCGCCGAGAAATCGCACGCCATGCTGCTGCAGCAGATGCATCGGGCTTCACGCGGCAAGGGCGTCGA
>CAZXCC010000253.1:0-4419 GCA_964638945.1 uncultured Veillonellaceae bacterium
AAATAAATCTGCGCGCCTGGCCCGTTGCGCGAGGGAAGACGACCCTTCGCCCTTGCCCCGGATCTGCGCGGGGTCCACTCCTAATTTTTCCGCCAGCAACTGACGCACGCGGGGTCCGCAGAAATTGCCCTGGCAGCGCCCCATGCCCGCCCGGGTGCGGAACTTGACGGCATCGAGCGACTGCACCGGAATCCCCCGGTTCATGCAGTCTATGATTTCTGCTTCGGTTACCTGCTCGCAGCGGCAGATGAGGTGCAGGTCCGGGTCGTTGGAGTCGATGTCTCCCGGAAATTCTGCAGGCTTCTTGCGAATGATCGGCGGTCGCTGCGGCTGAAACGCAGGGTTCGGTTCCAGCGGCAAGCCGCATGCCCGAAGGATGGACGCGACTTTCAGGGCGATTGCCGGCGAAGCGGTAAGACCGGGGGAATCGATGCCGATGAGGTTAATGAAGTTTTTGACACGGCTCGCTTCGATCACCCAGTCTTTGGCGTTTGCGACCGGACGGTTGCCGGCGAACGAGGTCAATGCCTTGCGCATGTCAAATCCGGGAACGGAGCGGCGCGCCTGCTGCACGATATGCTCCAGGGTTTTGGCGTCGGTCCCGACATCGGTTTTGTCATCGATTTCCTCGGCATTTGGACCGAGCATCAGATTGCCGTGATAGGTCGAAGTTACAAGAATGCCTTTGCCCAGTTTGGTCGGAACCTGGAAAATGACAGAGCGGACCAGATAGTTTTGGTCTTTGTCCAAAATAACATACTGGCCGCGGCGCGGACTGATCCGATATTCGTCGATGCCGACCATGGCTGCCACCCTGTCGCTGAAAGCACCTGCGCAGTTGATGACGAAACGTGATTTGACAAGGCTCCGGCTGGTCGTGACATGAAACACTTCCTCCTGCAGTTCGATCGCAAGGACTTCTGCGTTCAGCTGCAGCTCCACACCGTTGGCGATTGCATTTTCGGCCAGAGCGATGGCAAACTCGTAGGGGGAGGCAACACCGGCGTTTTCGCAGAGAAGCGCCGCCTTCACATCGGGGTTCAGATGGGATTCCCGCTGAAGAACTTCGGCCCGGTCGAGGAGACGCAGCCCTTCGACTCCATTTTTCAGGCCATAGGCGAGCAGTTTCTGCAATGTTGGCGTTTCTTCGTCCGAGAAGGCAAGCACGAGGGAACCGGTGCGGCGATAGCCGAAATGAAGCTCCTGTTCCAGTTTCTCATAGAGGCGGTTGCCTGCGACGCAAAGTTCCGCTTTCAAGGTGCCGGGCTCATCCGAGTACCCTCCGTGAACGATGCCGCTGTTGGCCTTGGTGCAGCCGCGTCCTGCATCTTCTTCTTTTTCCAGCACGCAGACACGCAGTTGGTAGCGGGAGATTTCCCGGGCAATATTCAGGCCGACCACGCCGGCTCCGATGATGCAAACGTCATAAAGGCTTGATTCGACAGGATTCATTGAAAAATGACCTCCCCATCCATTTCTGTTTCCAATACGTTTCGGGAAGGGGATATCGGATTCCTGCAGTGTTTTTGTCAGGCACGCCGCGGGAAAAACAGGGGGAAAGGCAGGAGTCCGGGCTTGATTGGCGAATGCGATACAAGAAGAATTTTATCCATTTGTGGGGAGATGGAATTTTGCAGGTAGCTGCGGTGAAAGTCGGCGATTATGAAACCAATGCCGTATCTGCGGGGGTGCGGGAGGCATTGGGGTTGCTCGGCGGGATGGGGAAGTTTGTTCAGGCCGGAGACAGGGTGCTGCTGAAACCGAACATGCTGGAGGGCCTGCCTCCCGAGTGTGCCGTGACGACGCACCCGGAAGTGGTGCGGGCGATGATACGGCAGGTGAAGGAGATTGGGGCGACGCCCGTTGTCGGGGACTCTCCCGGAGTGACAGGCACGCTGAAGGCTGCCGAAAGATGCGGCCTCATGGCGGTTTGCCGGGACGAAGGCGTTGAGCTTGCTGCTTTTGATGCAACCGCGGAATTTCCGTTCCCCGAGGGCCGCACCATAAAGAAGTTTCAGCTCAGCCAGGTGCTGACCCGCGTGGATAAGGTGATTTCCCTGGCGAAGATGAAGACGCATACTTTTATGGGATTGACCGGGGCTTCGAAAAATATGTTCGGCTGCATCGTCGGCATGCAAAAGGCACAGTTTCACCTGCGCACGCAGCAACGCAAGGAATTTGCCGGTATGCTCGCGGATTTGGCGATGCTCGTCAAACCGGTGCTGTCGATTGTGGACGGAATTGTCGGCATGGAAGGAAACGGACCGCGAAACGGCCGCCCCAAGGAAGCGGGCATCCTGCTGGCCGGTGAAAACTGTTTTGCCGTCGATGTGGCGATGGCTGTGCTCATGGGCTTTCGACCGGAGGATGTCCCGCTGTCGGCGTTGGCGTTGTCCCGGGGTTTGACACCGGCATTTGCCGACTTGGAAATTGTGGGAAGTGCCGCTGCGGTGCGTCATCAATTTGTGGCGCCGCGCAACATGCTGTCGTTGGAAGACCGGTTGCCGGCCTGGCTGGTTCACTGGTTCAAAGACCATTTGACGGCCCGTCCGGAGATAAACCGGAACTGTGTCGGCTGCGGACGCTGTGCGGAGCATTGTCCGCCGCAGGCCATGCATCTTGCCGACGCCCGGGTGGTGATCGACCATGAAAAATGTATCCGCTGCTATTGCTGTCAGGAGCTGTGTCCGGCGAACGCAGTGGAAATTAAAGAAGGTGCGCTGCTCGGGCTGGCAAAGAAGCATCTTTTGAAATGAAAAAATATCAGGATTGAAGGAGCGAAACGGAAATGGAACCGACATGTACGCTTCCGGTTCGGACAATCGGTGAGCTGCTGCAAAAAAGAGCAAAGGAATATGGAGACAAGACAGCCCTGGTGTTTCCGCAGAGGCGGAAAAAAACAAGCTACGGCGAACTTCATGCCGCAGCGGTTCGGACGGCAAAAGCCCTTATGGCGCTCGGCGTAGAGCGGGGGGAGCATGCCGCAGTTTGGGCGCCGAACATCCCGGAGTATCTGGAGATAGAATTCGGCTGCGCCATGGCTGGCGTTCCTCTGGTGATGATCAATACGAACTACCGCGCTTCTGAACTGGAATATGTATTGAAACAGTCGGATGCAACGATTTTGTTTCTGGTGGCGGGAGCAGCCAGAGAAGGCGAATATCTGGAAGCCCTGCAGGAAGTGAGGGCGCATCTGACGCAGCTCCGGCATGTCATTTTTCTGGGTGAGGATACCCACGCGGAGATGCTGAACTGGCAGGAGTTTTTGTCAGGCGGGTCGCAGGTCGAGGAAGAGGCGGCGGCCGAAAGAGCAAATTCGGTGCAAGAGACGGATGTTTTCACCATCCAGTATACATCCGGCACTACCGGTTCCCCCAAAGGCGCGATGCTCAGTCAGGCGGCATACATGGAAAACACCCGGGCGATCGCCGAACGGCAGGGACTGGATTCAGACGATGTCGTCTGCGTACCATTGCCGTTCTTTCACGCGTACGGGTGTCTCATCATTATTTCGGCGCTGATGGCGGGTGGGACGGTTGCCGTTGTGGAGCGCTTCCGGGCTCAGGATATGCTGCAAACCATGGAGGAATGCCGGGCTACGGCTGTTTCCGGTACCCCGACCATGTTTGTGGCCGCGCTGGAAGAAATGGAACACCGCTCTTATGACTTGTCTTCGTTGCGCGGGGGAAATGTGGCGGGTGCTTTTTGCCCTCCGGAACTGGTCCGGGCTGTGATTGAAAAAATGGGAGCTCCGGAATTCGGGATTTTATATGGTTCGACAGAAGGGCTGGTCAGCCTGATGAATTCAGCGGCCGATTCCTTGGCCCGCAGGATAGGCAGTGTAGGCAATGCCATGCCGGGATATGGCGTGAAGATCATCGATCCGCAGACAGGGAAGCCGGCAGCGGCAGGGTGTCAGGGAGAGTTGTGCATCCGGGGGACCTCGATGATGACCGGCTATTACAAAATGGAAGAGCAGACAAAGCAAGCGCTGGATGAAGAAGGCTGGCTGCACTCGGGGGATTTGGCAAGCGTTGACGAAGATGGATATTGTATCATCACCGGACGGATTAAAGATATGATCATCCGGGGCGGGGAAAATATCTATCCGGCGGAAATCGAGGCTTTTCTGCTGTCCCACCCCAAAGTGCTGGATGCGCAGGTGGTGGGGATTCCCTGTGATTATTACGGAGAAGAATTGGTGGCCTTTGTCCGACTGAAACCGGGGCAAACAGCCGGAGTGCTGGAAATGAAAAGGTTTTGCCGTGAAAGCATCGCTATCAACAAGGTGCCTGCGATGTTTTATTTTGTAGAACAATATCCTTTGACAGCCAGCGGAAAGGTGCAAAAATACAAGCTGCGTGAGACTGCCGTGGAAAAAATGGCGGAAAGATAAAGACACTCGAGGTAAGAAAAAGG
>CAZXCC010000254.1:0-4417 GCA_964638945.1 uncultured Veillonellaceae bacterium
AAAAGTCGGTTACCAACGCACCAACCTGGGAAACAGTGAGAACCCAGCCAAAAAGGGAGGCCGAGGCTACAATGAAAAGCACACTGACCATGACCTGGGAAGTTTCCGTCAACATTTTAGGAACTTCCTTGAAAGTGAATGCCTTGTACCATAAGCCCAGAATCAGACCGTAAACAGTGGCAACCACCGCAGCTTCTGTCGGTGTAAAAATACCGCCGATCATTCCCCCCAGGATGATTACGACAGTAAACAGCGAGAGAAATGCGTCCTTAAACGCTGCCCAAAATTCCGAAAAATTGGTTCTCGACTTGATCAGTTTAGTATTTCCGCGGCATTTCAAGTAAATCATGATAGAAATGGCTCCGCCCATCAGAATGCCGGGAACCAAGCCGGCAATAAAAAGTTTACCAATTGAAACACCAGCAATCGCCCCAAAAATAACCATCGGAACGCTGGGGGGAATGATGGGCCCTATCAGACTGGCGCTGGCCATGACACCTACGCTGAAATCTTCTTCGTATCCTGCATCTTTCATCGCTTTGAGCACAATAACACCCAACCCGCCAGCTTCGGCTATCGCCGTTCCGGACATGCCCGCCACGATCATGCAGGCCAACACGGTAGCATGACCCAGACCACCTGTCAGATGCCCTACCAGTTTGTTGGCGAAGAAAAAGATCCGATGAGTTACGCCGGCGTAGTTCATAATATTGCCGGCCAAAATAAAGAACGGCACAGCCATGAGCGGAAACGAATCCGGTCCGGCGAGCAGACGCTGCGCAACAAGTTCCAACGGCAGATTGTTCGCAAGCATATAGACAACCGAACTGATCAGCAATGTAAATGCGACTGGAACTTTGAGCAACAGGAGGGCGATGAACGTAGCAATCAATAAAAGCATGTCAAATTACCCCTTCTTCCCCAAAGCTGCGCATTGCCGGACCACCGAAACCGCCATGCGTATCATCCCCAGCATCAGGCCCACAGGGAACGCAAAATACACCAAATACATCGGAATCCCCATGGCTGATGACGGAACATGACCGGTATGGATGGCAAACTGTATCCCCGGCATCAATACAATTCCCATAAACACAATCGTAACCACTTCCGTCAAAATGATAATGACTTTTTGCACGTTTGACGGAAAAATCGCTAAAAATGCTTCCATCTTTATGTGAAGGTCATATTTGATTCCGTACCCCACGCCGATAAACGCCATCCAGATGAACAGATACCGGGCCAACTCTTCGCTCCAGATCAACGGACTGTTGAAAATGTAACGCATCACGATCTGAAGGAACAAAACCAGTCCCATCAAGGCAACAGAGAAATTCAGGAAGTAATCGTCCAGTTTATTTACAAAACAAAAAAATCCCTTCATATCACCCATCCTCTTAATTTCATAGAAAATCCACGAATTTTGCAAAAATTTGGGGGAGGCCTTCGCCTCCCCCAAGTACCGGCTATCGGCCGTTGAACCTTATTTTACCGCCTGAATCTTATCGTAGAGTTCGGGTCCCCAGGAAGCTTTATTATCGTCGACGACCACCCGGGTCGCTTTGCGGAATGCATCGCCATCCGGCGTAACCACTGTAACCTTGCCGGCTTTGCGAACATCGTCGATAATCTTCCCTTCATCCCCTTTGACTTTTGCATTGATTTTATCGGTAGCGGTCTTTACCTCATCCGTCAGGATTTTCTGAAGATCTGCCGGCAAAGCGGCAAATTTGTCTGCATTGATGACCAACGGGGTCATCTGCACGACATGTCCGGTCAACACAAGATATTTCTGCACTTCAAGGAACTTCTGCGTCACGATGGTGGCGATCGGATTCTCCTGTCCGTCAGCCACGCCTTGCGACAGCGCCAGATACGCTTCGGACAGCGCCATCGGGGTCGGGCTTGCGCCCATCGCCTTGGCGATTGCAATACTCATCGGCTGGTCAGGGACCCTTATTTTCAGGCCTTTCATGTCTTCAGGCGTTTTGACTTCCTTTTTCGAAGTAGTCAGCCAACGAGTTCCATAGTACAGTGTGTCCAGGGTTTTAATCTTCGATTCTTTCTCCAGAGCAGCCCACAACCCCTTGCCGATGTCGCCGCGGGCGACTTTTACCGCGTGGTCGGCGTCACGGAAAGTATACGGACCGTCAAATGCCAAAACAGGCTTGTACCGTTTTCCCAGTTCGCCCGGTCCGATAATTCCCAAATCCACCAAACCTCTGGAGAGGGAATCCCCCATATCTTTCTCCGAGCCCAGCTGCGCCGCCGGATACACCTGGATTTCCAGGCGGCCATTGGATTTTGCCTTGATGCTGTCGGCCATTTCCTTCATGCCGGCATTGAAAGGATGATCCGGTGCATACACATGACCCAGTTTATAAACGAACTTCTGCGCTGCCGGAGCTGCCGCAGGTTTTTCCGGAGTACTGCCACAACCGCTCAACAGAGTGGAGACTGCGAATAGCACAAGCAAGACGACTACATAATATTTTTTCACCGATTTTTGTCCTCCCAACAATTCTATTTTCTCCTTTCGATCCCCAGAACAGGCAGACTTCGCTTTATCACCTCCACAATTCAGGAAAATATGCAAAACCCTCTTCATAACGTATACTTGTTGTATACATTTTTCATAATGTTCACATATAAGAAGATTTGACGGGTATACATGAATTCCTGCAAACAATCTCAATTTTGCAGAAAATTTTTGCAAACAGCTTTTTGCTTTATGAAATCAGCCGATTTACCCCATCAATGCCCGGGAATCTTGAAAAACTGACAAAGGGGCTTCGCCCAAAAAGCGAAGCCCCTTGTTGTTACTGAAATTATGGCGGAGAGTGTGGGATTTGAACCCACGAGGCGCTCAACACGCCTACACGATTTCCAGTAGTTGAAAAGGTCTTTTCACTATGTATCAGCCCGTCCGTTCAGTGCGTCTGTATCCCGGAATATCAAGCTGCATAGCAATTCCCATATACCATTTCGTCCGTATGGTACAACTCTGTTACAAAGAGTTTGTTATCATATTTGTTATCACTTATACCCTCTGACATGCTGCCGTTCACTCCAACGCGTCCATCATCAATTCCAGATCAGGCAATAACCCTGCAATATCTTTCTGTACCACTTCCCAGATCATATCGTAGCTGATACCGTCATAGTTATGTGAAACAACATCGCGCAGGCCAGCCATTTCTTTGAATGGAATATTCGGATACTTGGCACGCAAAGAATCCGGTATTTTTTTAGCAGCCTCCCCCATATTCTCCAATGCCTTCATGACAGCATAGTTTGTCTTGAAGTCCGATAAAAAGTCATCATAGTCCAGACCAGACACAAAGCCCTGAATACGGATTATCTCCGCATGAATATCTGCCACATAATCTCGATAGTCACGGTTCTTACGCCGACTCATAGATATATCACTTCATCCAGTATTCTTTCGCCGATATGAGGCTTCAGAGCTCGCTTGGCGACCAAGTCCACCTTGCAGCCGAGCAAATCTGACAACTCTGTCTTTAGACGTATGTATGCAAATGCACTAATGGTCTTTTTAAAGTCCACCAAAATATCCCCGTCAGATCGATTGGTCTGCCGGTGTTGAACATAAGAGCCGAATACGCCAATTTCCTTGACATGGTATTGCTGTTCTATATAGTCTTTTTTTATTCGCAGAATGCGTTGAATTTCTTCTAGTGTCAGGGTTTCTTTCATGCGTATCCCCCCCCTTTTCGCTATAAATATTATATCATGTCAGCGTACAGTCATATACTTCGATTTCTTTGCCGGCTCACGTTGGATTTCCAGGCCAAATCTTGCCCTTGCCGCCAAACATAGTGCAGGTTGATATTTAGACAGGGATTCGCCATGTCGATGGCAGAGATGACGGGAGACGGACAATATCTGCGCGCAACCCTAAGGGTGTTAATTTGATTAACACCCTTATCAGAAAGCCGCAGTAACAGGCTTCATGGCCTCCTCTGCAATTTGAAGAAGACTTCTTTTGCGCATATTCTACCTTTGAAACTGAAGTGCCCGATAGGTGCTTCGGTAGAACATTGAGCACACTTATTATATATAGTAGGTGTGCTCTTACCAACATAGAAGTTTATGCTTCTAGTGCAAGGTTTCACTATATAGCCAGGACTGTATTTGCAGCCATGCTTGAAAGTGGATTCAATCAAAACAGTGCTCCCGGGATTGCGGAAACCTTTCTGGAAGCGATATCCGACCTAATTCAGATAGCAACCTATAACATCATCCCTATTCACGAAAATATCTGCCCCAATAACTGGATTGGCTGCTATGACGATGACTCTGCCTACCTTTTGCCTACCATTGCATTTACAGCCGCAAAAAAACATTGCAAACAACAAAATGTTATCTTTCCTGCTTCATCCAAAGAGGTTTGGGC
>CAZXCC010000255.1:0-4409 GCA_964638945.1 uncultured Veillonellaceae bacterium
GCGTGGGCTGGAAGGGTTTTCACACATCTGGCTTATTTGGCAGTTTTCCGAAAGTATGCGTGAAAACTGGTCGGCTACGGTTCGCCCGCCGCGGCTCGGCGGCAATACGCGGTTTGGCGTTTTTGCCACGCGTTCGCCTTTTCGACCGAATCCGCTTGGATTATCCTCCGTCAAACTGGACCGCATCGAGTTGGCTTCCAATCTTGGCCCGGTACTGCATGTGTCGGGCGTTGATCTGATGGACAACACCCCCATCTACGATATCAAACCCTACCTGCCATATATTGACTGCCATCCGGAGGCAATCGGCGGATTTGCCGATTCATTTAAGGACTACGCGCTGGAAGTGGAGTTTCCCCAGCAATGGCTCCAGCTCATCCCTGAAGATCAGCGGGATACTTTGCTGGCTGTGTTGGCAAATGATCCGCGGCCATCCTATCAGAATGATCCGGAGCGAATTTATGGCTTTGAGTTTCTGACATTCGACATCCGGTTCACGGTGAAGGATAAGATATTATCAGTATGTGAGGTCGTAGTGGTACAAAAACATGAAAGGGATTGAGAGTTTAGAATTCTTGGCCAAACTAGTGCAATCCGGCTAGCAAAAACCGTCTTGCGCCGACACGGCGAAACGTGATACAGTATTACTAATTAAAAAACGCAAAATGGGGAACACCACCAAAAGGGTGTGATTCTCGTTTTGCGTTTTTTATTTTGCATTAAAGGAGGATAATCAATGCTTTGCAACGGAAAAACATTGGTGCTGTCACAACCTCAGACGGTTAGGGAATTTCTTTTGGAACACAAGTATGATTGCAAGGCTGTTGCGGTAGAACGTAACGGTGAGATCATCGCAAGAACGGAATATGACAGTACTCGTTTGATGGATTCGGATTGTCTGGAAATTGTCCGGTTTGTGGGCGGGGGCTGACAGATGCAGATAACGTTGAACGGAAGAATAAAAGAGATTGACGGTCGCACTGCTTTTGCAGTCAGAAGGCAGTTCGGCGCTGAGACCGATATTGTAATTTTGAATGGCTTTCAGATTGACCAAGACCGCACTCTGTCGGAAAAAGATTCGCTGACAATCATTCGCAAAGGCGTCATGCCGGCAGCCGAAGAACTGGAAAATATGATGATGGCGCGGCATACACCGGCAGTCCACGAAAAACTAAAACAGGGGCGGGTGGCGATTGCCGGGCTGGGTGGTTTGGGGTCAAATGTTGCGGTTATGTTGACAAGAGTCGGTGTGGGGCAGCTGCTTTTGGTCGATTTTGACATTGTCGAGCCGAGTAACCTCAATCGACAGAGCTACTACATTTGCCATTTGGGGATGGCAAAAACTCTGGCGTTGAAAAAACAATTGGCGGAGATCAATCCGTTCATTCACGTTGAAACACAAACATTACGTGTGGAAGCAGAAAATGTTGTCAGTCTGTTCCATGGGTACGATATCCTTTGCGAAGCATTCGACAAACCGGAATCGAAGGCAATGCTTGTGAATACGGCTTTGGCAAGTTTGCCGAACATCACCGTGGTCGCCGCATCCGGCATGGCCGGGTTTTCCAGTTCAAACCGCATTGTAACCAATCGGCCCATGAAACGCCTGTATGTGTGCGGAGATAGTGAAACCGCAGCGGAACCGGGCAGGGGATTAATGGCGCCGCGAGTCCAGATCTGCGCTGCTCACCAGGCCAATATGATTTTACGGCTATTGGTAGGGCAGAAAGAAAGTTGAAGGAGGCATTTATGTTGCATGACTCATTGATGATTGGTGGTCACATTTTTCAATCCCGATTGATTTTGGGGTCGGGGAAATTTTCGCTCACAATGATCCAAGCCGTAATAGAACACGGCGACGTGGAGATGGTGACGTTGGCACTGCGTCGGGCCAATGTCGGTGGTGAGGAAAATATTCTGGATTACATACCAGCGGGAATCACGCTGCTGCCCAACACATCCGGAGCCAGAAATGCAACTGAAGCTGTGCGAATTGCCCGGTTGTCCAGAGAAATAGGCTGTGGGAATTTTATCAAACTGGAAGTGATTCACGATACAAAGTATTTATTGCCCGATAATTACGAAACGGTTAAGGCTACGGAAACCCTCGCCAAAGAAGGTTTCATTGTCATGCCCTACATGTATCCGGACCTGAACGCAGCCCGGGCATTGGTCAATGCCGGCGCAGCTTCCGTTATGCCATTGGGGGCGCCGATAGGCAGTAACAAAGGGCTTTGCACCAAAGAATTTATTCGTATCCTAGTGGAAGAAATCGATCTGCCGATTATTGTCGATGCGGGAATCGGTCGTCCATCGCAAGCCTGTGAGGCAATGGAAATGGGAGTTGATGCAGTGATGTGCAACACAGCGATTGCTACTGCCGGCAGTATTGCCCAAATGGCAAAAAGCTTTAAACTGTCGGTTGAAGCAGGAAGATTGGCCTATTTGTCCGGACTGGGACGAGTATTGGACGGTTGTGCGGAAGCATCCAGTCCGCTGACCGGTTTTTTGGCGGAGAAGGCCTGATGCAAAAGACGACGGAACACATGACATACATGGAAAACATGGATGTTATTGACTCAGTGTTACTGGAAAAAGTCATCAATACTGTAGCTGCCTATGATTATCGGCACTTTGCACCGCAAGATGTGGAACAGGCGCTTCGCAAAGAACGGCTTTCGCTCGAAGATTTCGGCGCCATCCTTTCTCCCGTGGCGGCAAACTATATTGAAGAAATGGCTGTGAGCTCTTCGCGGGAAACTCATCGGCATTTTGGCAACTCCGTTCAGTTGTTCACCCCGCTTTACATTTCCAATTACTGCGAAAATCACTGCACTTACTGTGGGTTCAACTGCCACAACCTCATCAGGCGCGGCAAATTGTCGTTAAATGAGATTGAAGCAGAATTGAAAGCAATCGCAGCGACAGGGTTGCGGGAAATATTACTGCTCACCGGCGAATCGCGATATCAGGCTGACCTGTCATATATCGGTGCTGCCGTCGAATGCGCGGCTGGGTATTTCCCCACAGTCGGGGTAGAAATTTATCCGCTGAATGTTACCGAATATGCATATTTGCAGAAATGCGGCGCTGACTTTGTCAGCGTGTATCAGGAAACCTATGATGCGGAAAGATATGCTCAGATTCATCTGCACGGACCGAAACGGTGTTACCCGTATCGTTTCCATGCACAAGAACGTGCTTTGCTGGGCGGCATTCGGGGCGTGGCTTTTGGCGCTTTGCTGGGTCTTGGCGATTTTCGCAAGGACGCTTTTGCGGTGGGCGTGCATGCATTTTTATTGCAGCGGAAATATCCTCAGGCCGAAATTTCTTTCTCGACTCCCCGTTTGCGTCCTTATATCAACCATGCAGAAAACAGTGCCAATGACGTTCGCGAGCGAGAGCTGCTGCAAGTCATGCTGGCTTATCGCCTGTTTATGCCGTTTGCGGGAATTACGGTCTCCACCAGAGAGCGGGCGGATTTTCGCGATCATGTTATCGGGATGGTTGCAACCAAAATTTCTGCCGGGGTTCGGGTTGGTGTCGGCGGACATAGCGCGGCAGAAGTAGGGGATGAGCAATTCGCGATTGCCGATTCGCGCAGCGTCGGGCAAGTTCGTCAAAGTATCATGGCCCGGGGGCTCCAACCAATTTTTACGGACTATGTGAGAGTGTAACTGTATGTTGATTTGTGTGACGCATCGCCAACTGTGCCAAGATGACTTCTTGATGCGGATACGGCAATTGGTGGAAGCGCGTCCTTATGCATTGCTGCTGCGGGAAAAAGATCTGGATGCACTGTCGTATGAGCGGCTGGCCATAGACGTGAAGAAAATCTGTGACCAGAATAAAGTTTTATTGATTCTCCATCATCATGCTGCGGTTGCGGTCAAGTTGAATCACAGTTGTGTGCATCTTTCGATGCCGGAATTGCGGTCCTGCCCCAAAGAAGTGCTGGAATTGAAAATTGGAGCCTCCGTTCATTCGGTATCGGAAGCAAAAGAGGCGCAGTTGCTGGGGGCCTCTTATGTTATCGCCGGCCATATTTTTGCTACGAGTTGCAAACAAGGAGCGCCGCCAGGCGGGTTAGATTTTTTGCAGCAGATTTGCCGGGCGGTTACGATCCCGGTCTTTGCCATTGGTGGAATTAACCGGAGCAACATGCATCAACCGTTGGCTTGCGGCGTGAAAGGAATCTGTATCATGGCAGAAACGATGACCTGCCATGATACAGCTGGGTTCGTCCGTAGTTTTGCCGTTAAAGAAAAGTGACTGGATCTTCATCCAGCCACCAGGCAAATTCTGCTATTTGGAAAAAGTTTTTATGGAGTAACTGTCAGGCCAACGGTAGCAAAAAATCGGGTGACTTTGGCTGTTTCGTCCGAAACTTGAAAACGGTAGTTGCCTGG
>CAZXCC010000256.1:0-4357 GCA_964638945.1 uncultured Veillonellaceae bacterium
GATTCGGAAAGAACCCGCCGAACCCGTAAGGGTCAGCGGGTTCAATGATTGTATGAGGACACGACTTTTACTGCGCGTCCGGTTGTAGCCTGGCCGGCTTGACTTTGGCTAGGGCCAATGAAGCTCCTGTTTCGGCATCAAAGAGATGAATGTTGCCCCGCGCCGGTTTTGCATGAATGGTTTCCCCGGCCACAGGTACCGTTTCCGGTGTGTTCATGCGGATGACGATCATTTCGCCGGCGGGTGTTTTTCCATGAATCAATGCTTCGGAGCCGATGTTTTCCACTACGTCGACCAGACAGGGGATCGCGGTTGTGTCTTCCGTCAGGTCCAGGTTTTCCGGCCGAACCCCGAGCACGATATTGCTATGGGCTGGCGCTGTCGAATCGAACGCCGGCAGTGGGAAAATCATGCCCTGTCCTTTAAATAGCAGACTATCTGCTTCGCGCACAGTTTCGCCGCGCAGAAACTGCATTGGCGGCGAACCGACAAATGCGGCGACAAACATATTTGCAGGTTCGCGGTAAATAGTGTCTGGGGGACCTACTTGCTGCACAAAGCCATCCTTCATGACCACGATCCGAGTGCCCATGGTCATCGCTTCCACCTGGTCGTGGGTTACGTATACCACTGTCGTTTTTAGGCGTTGATGCAGTTTGATCAGCTCGGCCCGGGTTTGCAGGCGCAGTTTGGCGTCCAGGTTGGACAGTGGCTCATCCATCAAAAAAACCTGCGGATCGCGCACAATTGCCCGTCCCAGAGCCACCCGCTGCTGTTGTCCACCAGAGAGCTGCCGGGGATACCGGTCGAGCAGCACCTCAATGCCGAGAATTTCGGCTGCCTTCTGAATCCGGCCATCCAGCTCGGTTTTGTTCATGCCCCGGAGTTTAAGGCTATAGGACATGTTGTCGTAAACTTTCATATGCGGATACAGGGCGTAGTTCTGAAATACCATCGCAATGTCGCGATGTTTGGGTTCCAAATTTGTTACATCGGTGTCGCCGATAAAAATTTGGCCCGTCGTAGGGGTCTCAAGCCCCGCGATCATACGAAGCGTCGTTGTTTTTCCACAGCCCGACGGTCCAACCAGAACCAGGAATTCGCCATCGACAATATCCAGGTCCATTGGCGCAACCGCCGTTTGCAGGCCGAACAGTTTGCTTATATTGCGAAGCTTGACACCCGCCACGTTCTCATCCCCTTACTACTTTGCCGTCTGGTTATAACGGGTCAGCGCAGCATCAACGATGCCCGCCGTCTTGGTTAACGCCTCTTTGGGAGTTGCTTGGTTGTTCAGCACTGTTTCAATAGCGGTTTCAATTTCCTGGCGGGACTGGGTAAATACGCCAAGCAACGCTCCTTGGGTTGCTTTGGTGATCGGTGTGCTATGGAGTTGATCCACGGCGACTTTAAACTGTGGATATTTAGCATGATGCGCCTTGAGGTCGCTATCATCATACGCTTTCATGGTAACAGGGAAATAACCGGTGTTGATATGCCAGTAAGCTTGTTGTTTGGCATCCGACATGAATTTGATGAAGGTCCAGGCGGCTTTTTCTTCCGCATCAGGGTGTCCGGACAGCATCCAAAGCGAACCGCCGCCAATGATTACGCCGCCCTTGGCACCTTCCGGCCGGGGCAAAAAGGCTGTGCCGACTTCGAACTTGCCGCCGACTCCAGTCACGATATCACCGAGCACGCCGGTTGAGTCGATCGTCATGGCAGTTTGTCCGCCAATGAAAGCTTTCTGGGTGTCAGCTGTCTTGCGGCCGATATTGCCGGCAATTCCTTCCTTGACCATCCCTTGCCACCAGGACAGGATTTTTTCTCCCTCAGGCGAATTGAACGCGGTGGCGGTGGCCATGCCGGAGCGACCGTTTTCATTATTGGCATAGAACGCATTCTGCACCGCCATCAGCTGCTCAAAAAACCAGCCATAGATCGCAATGGTGATGCCGGGGCGGGTGACTTTGCCGGAACCGTCTTTAATAGTCAGTTTCCGGGCGGCCGCGGCCACTTCATCAAAGGTTTGCGGCGGCTTGGCTGCATCCAGACCGGCTTCCTTAAACATGTTCTTGTTGAAATAAAGAATCGGTGTGGATGTATTGAACGGCATGGAATATAGTTTGTTATCCACCGTGTAATAAGCCAGCAGATTCGGTTCAAAGGTCTTCAGATCCATTTTGTCGGCATCGACCCATTTTTGCACCGGCACGACCGCTTTGCTGTCGATCATGAAACGGCTGCCAATGTCATAAACCTGCATGACATGAGGCGCGGCCTTGGAAACGATCGATTGTTTCAGCTTGTTGATTGCATCATCATAGGACCCCTGGAAAATCGCTTCCACGAAGATTTCCTTCTGCGACGCATTGAACCGATCAACCAATACTTTGGTCGATTCGGCAACCTTGCCGCCGACCGAATACCAGAATACGACTTTGATCGGTTTCTTTTCGTCCGTTTTCGGTTTTTCCGGGCTGCCGCCGCAACCTACGGCGCCGACGACAAACAGGACCATGACCATGAGACACAGGGCTTTTTTCCAGTTCATTTTCAAGACCTCCTACTTTTGCTTTTTCTGTGACGTTACCCTTTCAGGGCGCCTGCCGTCATCCCCCTGACCAGTTGCTTCTGTCCGATGATTAGTAGCAACGCTGCCGGGAGGGAAACCAGAATCACGCCAGCCATAATGGTGTTCCACGCCGCTGCCTGATCCCACTGCAGCATGGCCAGACCGATCTGCACCGTTCGCATCGTATCCTTGTTGGTTACCAATAGCGGCCAGAGATACTGGTTGTAAGTCATCAGGAAGGAGTATACCGCCAGCGTTCCGAGAGCCGGCCGGGACAAGGGCAGAACCATGGTCAGGAAAAAGCGAAAATGCCCGCAGCCATCAATCCGCGCTGCATCGTACAGTTCCCGCGGCAATGTCATGAAAGCCTGCCGGAGCAGGAACGTGCCGAACGCCGAAGCGAGAAAAGGCACCGCGAGCCCTTGATAAGTGTCCAGCCAGTTGAGTTCCCGGATCGTAAAGTAGTTGGGGATAATCGTGACTTCCCAGGGAATCATCATTGTCGACAAGAATAAATAAAATATGGCGTTGCGACCGGGAAAGTTGAGGTAAGTAAACGCATAGGCCGCCAGACTGGCGGTGATTAGCTGACCAACCGTTACCACTGCGGACACCACAAAGCTGTTGAAAATAAAGCGAAAGATCGGCGCTGTTTTCATTGCGACGAGATAACTCTGCCAACTGAATTCCGCCGGCAGGAAGACGGGCGGATAGGATACGCTTTCTGCAGCGCTCTGAAAGCTGACCAAAAGGGCATAAATGACGGGGAACAACAGAATCAGAGAGGCGGCGGCAAGAATCAAGTACTGAACTGTGGCAATCATTTTTCTCATTTGTAGAACACCTTCTTCTCCAGGATCACAAACTCCAGAACAGTCAGCACGAGGATGATCAGAAACAGTACGATAGCCTGGGCGCTGGCAAAACTGAAGTGGAAGTTGAAGAACGCTTCCCGATAGATGGAGTAAACAATTACGTTGGTTGCCCCGGCTGGGCCGCCCTGGGTCAGAATGTTGATTTCACCGAATGTCTGCAGTGCATTGATGACCGAAACGATAAACACAAAGAAAAGCGTCGGCGATAGCATAGGTAGCGTGATATCCTTGAACTGACGGAAAGGTCCGGCGCCGTCAATCCGGGCACTTTCATATAACTGCTCCGGGATGGCCTGCAAACCTGACAATAAGACGATTGTATTGAAGCCGAGCGATCGCCATACCGAAACCACGCATACAGAGAACAGCGCCCACTTGGGGTCGGACAGCCAATTGATCTGCGACAGGCCTAATTTAGAAAGAAAAAAAGTGAAGATGCCGGCGCTGGGATTGTACAGCAGCATCCAGATCATCGAAGCGCTGGCCACTGCGATCACCAGCGGTGAGGCGAAAATCGTCCGGAACAGGCCGATCCCTTTGAGCCGCCAATTGGCGATATAGGCAAGACCCATGCCGATAATCAGGCCGGGCAGTACTGTATAGATGGTAAACAGCAGGGTCAACCAGAGGTTTTGGCCAAAATTGCCGGCAGTGAAAATTTCCACGTATTGACTGAAGCCGACATAATATTTTTCCACGCCAATGATATTCGTTTCGTGCATGCTGAGACGGATTGACTTGACCAACGGATAAAAAACAAACACGATGAAAATCAACAGCGACGGACTTAGATACAACGCTGCCCGACCTATATTCCGCCAGACCATTCGAACACCTCCTGCAACCCCATTAAACCATGCTTTCACAGCCAGGAACATGATTCTAAAGTTAAATTCTGGTTATCTTT
>CAZXCC010000257.1:0-4352 GCA_964638945.1 uncultured Veillonellaceae bacterium
CCGTTGGGGCGGTGAAGAGTTTGCCGTTTTGTTACCGGAAACCAACCTGCAACAGGCTTTAGTCGTTGCAGAACACTATAGAAATATGATTTCAAAGCATTCTTTCCCCGTTGCCGGTCATATTACTGCAAGCATCGGCGTAGCCGAAAGTTGCCCTGATGAAGAGGAAGATGCGAATCGGTGGCTGCAACGGGCTGATCAGGCACTCTATGCAGCGAAGCATTGCGGACGCAATTGCGTCTGTATTGCTGATAAGAGCGATGCAAAAATGACCCTCAGAGAGGGAAAAGCGGAAAAGGATTAATTAAATGTGTTGAAGAAAATATTAATTTGTAGTAATCAAGTAAAACCAGTGCTTCTTGACTTCAACCGGCAAATGAACTCTGGACTACCGGGGGAATGAGAACATGCCATTATTTACTGGAAAGTTGGCGGGAAATATTGCGAAGGCAATCATATGGAGACGGGTAGCTTTTTTTTGTTTGCTGCTTTTAAACTTTCAGCTTTTTGCAGTTGAGGGTGCTGCATTGGCTTCGGTGCAACCCGGCAAAGTTGTGCAGGTAGCGGATGACAAGGGCTATCCGCCCTATATTTATTTCAACGCAGCCGGGCAGCCTGAAGGGTTTGAAGCGGATCTGTTCACTTTGCTCGGAAAGAATACCGGAATCAAGTTTGAATGGACCCTTACGGAATTTGATATCGCCGTGGACATGCTGCGCAGCGGAAAAACCGATCTGATTCCAGGCATGAATATTACGGAAGAGCGGCAAAATGAATTTGCTTTCACCCGGCCGTACCTGCAGGATCAAGGCATGCTGTTTGTACCGATGGATAGTTTTCACATCAGCCGTTTTGATGATTTGGCGGGACGACGTGTTGGAGTGCAGCAGGGAGAAGTTGCGGAACAATATGTGCGCCAAAAGAATGCGCAAATCAATGTTTACCGTTTCAGCAACCAGCGCGAGCTTTTGCAGGCAGTTGCAGACCGCAAGGTCGACGCAGCGATTTGCAATTATTTCTCCGGACTCTATTTTCTATACCAACTGCAACTGGATGGAAAAGTAAAGACAATCGGCGAAGCACTCTACAGCCATCCCTTTGCCATTGCGGCGGACAAGAAGAATCAGGACAACCTGGAACTGCTGGCGGTACTGGATCAGGAGCTGGAAAAAATCCAGGCCAATGGACAGATGGAAACATTGCGGGATAAATGGTTTGGCAGGCAAAACCAAATTTTTGGAATGAACAGGAAGACCCTGGTCAATTATTTGGAGCTTGCAGCAGGCGGAGTCCTGGTCATCGGTGGCTTGGCATTGTTCTTCATCATCGTTTTGCGGCGTAAAATAGCCCAGGCGACCCAAGAAATCATCGGACAGAGAGATGAGCTGCACAAGGCATATCAGGAATTGGCGGCGCAAAACGAAGAATTGCTGGCTCAGGACGAAATGCTTGGGTATCAGAATAGAGTATTGCAGCAGCATGAAAATCAATTGACAGAACGAACACGGATGATAGAAGCGTTGCAGGATACCACACTGGAAGTGCTGCAAATCGACGACAACGAACTGCTTTTTCAACGCATCCTCAAGAGGGCCGCGCAGATTGCCGGAACTCCCCACGGAATTATCGACACCTGGGATGCTGAAAAACGAGGGCAGCATACTTGGGCAACGATGGGGCTGAGTGCGAAACTGAAATATATTCCAAACAAAGGACTTGCCCACGAGGTGATTTGCTCGAAAAAAACCATCGTACTTGAGGATTACAGCAAATGGGACAAGCGTGATGATGTGCCGGAACTGAAAAAATTGAAAGCGGTGATCGGCGTACCGATCCTGATCCATGGGGAGGTGCGCGGGACATTACGCCTTGGCCATGATATGGACGGAGTATTCTTTTCACAAGAGCAGATTGCCGCAATTGAGCAATTTGTAAGCATGGTAGCCATCGTACTGGAGCGGGTGGATAAAAACGATGCATTGAAAGATAGCGAAGAGAAGTACAGACTGGCTCTGGATGCATCGAATGATACGATTATCGATTGGAACCTGATTACTGGGATCGTACATTGGTCGGCAAAATGGGAAGAAAAACTTGGTATTTCTTCGATAAATGGCGATGATAATTCTTTTATAATAAGCCAATTGGAAGAGAAAATTCATCCAGAGGACCGGCCACTCAGGGAAAAAGCATTAATGAATCATTTAAAAGGTCTGCTGCCGTATTACTTATGCGATTTTCGTCTGCGAACCCAAAGCGGGGAATATTTTTGGGTAAGAAGTAAAGGCAGGAAGATTGAGGATGAAAACGGGACTCCTGTTCGCATTATCGGGGCGATGACGGACATTACCGAATCAAAACTGCGGGAAGAGAAAATCCGTAATCTGGCCTATAAAGACCCGTTGACAGGGTTGCCCAACCGGCACTCCTTATTGGAACGTCTGCAAGAAGAACTGAATCGGGTTTCTAAAAACGAGACGGCTGGTGCTTTGGTTTTTTTGGATATTGATGATTTTAAGGTTTTGAATGATGCTCTCGGGCATGCATGCGGCGACATCCTGCTGAAGGATTTGGGAATGCGTTTTTCTGGATTGGTGCGGGAAGCAGACATGGTGGCGCATTTGGGCGGAGACGAATTCGTTTTTATTCTGTCAGACATTACAGATAATGCGGATGCGGAACGGCATATCCAAAACATCATGCGGGTAGCAAATCAACCCCTTGATATCGCCGGGCACAGGGTGTTCTGCATGGTCAGCGTCGGAATCGTCCGATACCCCCTGAATGGGATGGACGCTGGGAATTTATTCCGTGATGCGGATACGGCCCTGCATGCCGCCAAAGGCAGCGGCAAGAATACCTGGCGTTTTTTTGACGCTGCCATGCGGGAGAATGTCTACCTGAAGATGAGGCTGGATTCAGGACTGCGACAGGCAGTGCAAAATGAGGAGTTGTTTTTGGTATATCAACCGATAGTAAGAGCACAAAGCAACGCTATTGTCGGTTTTGAAGCGTTGTTACGGTGGCATAGCCTCGAACATGGCGATATCTCTCCTGCAGTTTTCATTCCTGTTGCGGAAGAGACCGGCATAATCATAGAAATCGGGGAATGGGTGCTGGAGAAGGCGTGCCATTTCATGAAGCGGTTGTATGATGCGGGATATCCGGATTTGCATATCGCGGTGAATGTCTCCACCCGTCAGGTTTCCCAGGCGGATTTCGTCGGTACGGTTTCCTCTGTCTTACACAGAACAGGACTGCTGCCGGAGCTTTTGGAACTGGAGATCACGGAAACGGTCCTGATGGAATCCTTCGAACAAAACATGGAAAAACTTCATGGTTTGAGAGAGTTTGGAGTGGCCCTGGCACTTGATGATTTTGGGACAGGATACTCTTCGCTTACCTATTTGAAGGATTTGCCAATTACTAAAGTCAAAATTGATAAATCCTTTGTGGATGATATTGTAAGCAGCAGTGACAAGGCTGCCATATTGGGCGCTATTGTCCAGCTGTCGCATTCTCTCGGATTGACTGTTGTCGCGGAGGGAGTGGAAGAGGAATCGCAGCAGAAAAAATTGTTCAACCAGGAGTGTGATTTCATGCAGGGCTTCCTTTTCGGCAGACCGGTTACAGAGGCGGAAACGGTAAATTTGCTCGCTTCTCGGATGCAAAATAAAAAAATGACACAGGACTGAAACCCGCCCTGCGTATATGCGCTTTGCCGAAATGCGAGGTTGAAGAAAGGACGGATACGATGAATCTGAAACTAACCCCCAAGGCGCAAAAAATGATTGCAGAACAAGGCGACAGTGTGATTGTTGGTCTATCAGAACATATTTGTTATGGCTGAGGCGGAGCGCAGTCGCGAGACATCCCCTCCGTGCGATGGGGCATACCACAACCGGATGAAATTGAAAAATATGAAAAATTATACATTGACGGTGCTGTCGTTTATATTCGCCATGAAATCAAATGTACGGCTACTGCACGAATTGACGCGGTAACAGGCAAAGTTGGCAATAAGCTTATCTTTTTGGGATTTGTAGGCGGCGGTTGACAAAACGCTTCACAAGAGAAGCAAGCAGGTTGACGGCGGTCCTGTGGCAAGTCCATTTTTGATTGGGAGGACCAAGATGAATTATAATTTTGATGAAATCATTGACCGGAAAAATTCGAACGCCATGAATACGGATGGCTTCAGGGGATATATCTTTCACGCCGGACCGGAGATGCGGTTTCCATATGAAGACGATGATTTTGTACGTATGTGGGTAGCAGATATGGAATTTGCGACACCGCCAGAGGTCTGTCAGGCCATCAAAGACCGGGTGGACAAGCGCATTTTCGGATAC
>CAZXCC010000258.1:0-4342 GCA_964638945.1 uncultured Veillonellaceae bacterium
AGAAGCACTTTCATTTCACCGCGGTCCGGCGATAGGCGGAGGCTGAAAAGCGGGGCGCCGGTGTTGACGATGTCCCCCTGATTGACCTTGATTTCAGCCACTTTTCCGCTGAAAGGGCTGATGACCTGACTATCGCGAAGATATTTATCCATCAGGGAGTTCATCTGTGCAACCTTGGACGCCATATCGGAGCGGGAAGAAGCGTTGTTGAGGTCGGCTTTCAGTTTGGCGATATCCTGCTCTACGGAATACTGTTCCACTAATGCCACTATTTGTCCCTTTTGCACCGTGTCCCCCGTTTCAGCGCGCAGTTCAACCACCCGTCCGCCGGTGGAAGGAGAAATATTCACAATTCCAGCCGAATCAACAATCAACCCGGTCCCGGAAACCTTATCCGACAGAACTCCAAAGAAAGACCAGGCGATTCCGGAAAAGACAAGAAGCAGCACTGTGACCAGTGCAACCCAAACGACAGGAGTTGCAGCGGTAAAAAAAGTATCCAGGTCATCTGGAGAACGCAATCGATCAAGCGCCCTTTTCCGAAATAAATCACGCTTTACTTCATCCGCCATGCGATTTTTTTCGCCCCTTAAAAATATTGATTTACTTGTTCTCCATTGGGAGGCCTTGGGACAATTGAACTTTTGCTCCGGGAAGCAGCCCTTCCCGTCCGTCGAGAACAACAACGTCGCCCTCTTTCAGGCCCTCCAGGATTTCAATATATTCATCATCCTGGATTCCTGTGAGAACCTTTCCTTCTACCAGGAGATTATCAGGCGAGACCGAATAAATCCGCTGGTTTTCAGTTCCTGTTACGGCTCGTTTCGGAACGGATAACACCCGACGGGATTCTGTTCCGTAAAGTTTGGCACGATAATACGTTCCCGGTTCCAATACTCCGGCAGTGTTGTCAATTCGCCAAAGCACCGACCGGTATCGGGCGGCAACATCCAAAGGAGGACTGACCTGATCCAGGCTGAGATCAAAACTCTGGTCCTTTGCCGGATTTTCCTTGTGATAATTGGCGGCATACGATTTGCGCAGCGGATGGGTTGCAGGCAAAACCAGCTTGAATTTGGAATTCAGCGGCAACAGTTTTTCCAGGGTCTCATGCCTCATATTTTCTTTCACAAGAAGAACCGAGAAATCGCCCATCATCACGAAAGATTCTCCAGTTCTGATGAAGGCGCCTTCCCGCGTATAGACCTTCAGGATATCTCCATCCCTGGGAGCAATAATCTTTTGGCCTGCCAGCCTGGATACCAGCTGATCGCGGGATGCTTCGGCCGTTGCAATCATTGCAGCTCCAGCAGCCTGATTTGCCATCGCTTCATCAAGCTGCTGCTTGGAGATTCCACCGGCGTCAACAAGTAATAAATATCGGTTCATCGTATTGTTATATTTTACATAATTGGCCCTCGCCTCGCTGATCTTACCCTCAGCCTGCATGATCTGGGAAGAGAGCTCGTCATTCAATATTTCACCGAGAAGCTGACCTGTGCGGACCTGATCACCAGGATGAACATAAAGGCGGGTGACCGTTCCGTCCAGCTTGGTATGTATGTCAAGCATCCAGGATGACTGAAGGTAAAGGGTTGGAAATTCCAGAACGGGAATGATGTCCCGATACGCAGCTTTCGTACCGGAAACTCTGGAAAATTGGGCTGCCGCCAGTTTATCCACGTGGGAATTGCTTGATACGTTGACATATATTCCGTACGCCGTCAAGCAACCGACAAGCAGTATCACAATAGCCAAAACTGCAAGAATGTTTTTGTTTGTCATACAGTCATAATCCTTTCAGAAATGACACCGGTGAAACATGTTTCACGGGTCTTCATTGACAATATAGTTCACCAAATACTGGCAGATTCCTTTATATAATTCTTTAATTATTGTTATGTGTTGAAACGACTTGCAGGAGGAGAATACGGAAATTCACGGAGAGATTGCCGTATCGGGAGACGGATAAGAAAGATGTATATTGTTGCCAATTATTCTCGTTCCTCTGATATAATGTAATTTGAAATGATTTCCGTTATTTTCCTGACAACTGAAAAAGCGCGCAATAGAGATTGATTAAATTGATGGAGAAAAATCTATGTATCGAAAGATGAAAGATCATTTTGCCCTGCGTGGATGGCTTGGAATTCCTTATGGCTTGGTTGACGGTAGGACCGGCAGGACATCATTTCTCGATGCGTTGTCGTTTCAGGCCCTCAGCTTTTGTGATGGTCAGGTGAACCTGAATTCGCCTTTGGTATTGCCTGCTCACAGGGAAGCGATCCGGAAGTTGGAAGCGGCTGGGATAGTAGAAGACTCTCTTTCGGAGACGGACATATCATCCTGGCAAAAATACCGGCGTTCCCCAGGAAGGTTTGCGGCTTCGGCGCATTGGTCGATTACGGGGCGCTGCAATTTTCGCTGCAGACATTGCTATATGTCGGCGCCGCAGGCTAAATACAGCGAACTGACAACTGCACAATGTCTGGAAATCATTGAGCAAATAGATGCTGCCGGTATCGGCAGGGTATCGCTGACTGGCGGCGAACCGTTGGTCAGGAATGATTTTTTGCAACTTGTGGATGCCCTGTGTGAAAGACGCATTGTCATTAGTCAAATATATACGAATGGCATGCTGGTAACGGATGGTTTATTGGATGAACTAAAGTCCAGAGGCGTTTCCTGCAGTTTTTCCCTCAGTTTCGATGGCAGCGGATGCCATGACTGGATGCGTGGAGTGGACGGCGCTGAAGAGGCGGCTCTGCAGGCTATTCACAAAATCGTGGGCAAGGGTTTCGAGGTGGGAATTGAAACCGCCTTATATTCTGGAAATATCGCGCACCTGGAAAAAACGTATGAACTGCTTCATTCTCTCGGCGTGAAATTTTGGAAAATGTCGCCGGCCATGAATGTTGGCAACTGGCAACAGGAACAGGGGAAGCATGATCTGTCGATCAAACAGCTTTTCGAAACGTACCTGGACATGATCCGGCTACACCGGAAAAAAGAAGCGCAGTTTGGTTTGATGCTTGGTGGATTATATTATCAAAGCCCAGGCAGCAAGAACCATGTTATCCCCTACCTCAAAACCGACGGAACGGAAGCCGCGTTGCAGCAAGTCGCTTGTCGCAGTTGTCGTGTGAACCTCTACATCATGGCGGATGGCAAGCTATTGCCTTGCATACCCATGACAGGCTCCGTATTGGAGCAGGATATGCCCAGTGTTTTTGAAACACCGATCGCCCAAGCGCTGGCCGGGTCACGATTTTTTGATAAAATCGACACCAAAGTCCGGGATGTATTCCAAAACAACGAAAAGTGCAACTGCTGCGAACACCGTCTGCGTTGTGGAGGCGGCTGCAGGGCTTGTGCGATGATGAGCGATGGAGACTTTTTTGCATCGGACCCCTTTAGCTGTTACTTTTTTGAAAACGGATACGAACAAAAAATCCGCGAACTGCTGGACATGCCCGTAGAATAAGAGCCATTTGATTTTAAAGGAATTTTATGGATATCTATCGAATAGGTGGGTGGTTACTGGTTGAGGTTGATTGAGTAAAAAAGTGGAGGGTGGTCAGATGAAAAAAACGAGGAATCTTTCTGTCGGTGTGTTTGTTTTGTTGCTCATGTTCAGTGTGATAGGGCTGCAAAGTGGCTATGCTGCAGAAAAAAGCGCCGTATTTGATGCGCATGACACAGGAATCCGCTATCACTTCACCGATACCGACATGGACTTTAACTTTGGGACATTGGTTCTGGGAGCGACCGTGAATCACGGAGTGGAAATCGGTGAGGCGTTTTATGCCGCATCGCAGATCAAAGACGGTGACGCAGCAAGCTGGCAGAAAGAATGGTTCCTTCTGGCGCAGCGCGTGGAGGCCCGGGGACTGCAGTCGCTGGCGGAAGGGCATAAAGTGAGCGCCCGCGATCAGCTTCAACGAGCATCCTATTACTATCGCATTTCTCTGTTGGCCATTCTGCCTACTGACTCCCGCTTGGCGGAGCGTGCGGAAAAAAGCCGCAGCCTGATGAAAAAGGCGGGAGAATTGTACGATCCTCCCATGGAATATATCGAAATCCCCTATGAAGGAACGGTAATGCCTGGATATTTCCGCAAGGCTGCCAATAGCGACAAACCGGCCAAAACGCTGATCATGATCGGCGGCGGGGAAACTTTTGCGGAGGATCTGGTGGTTTACATTGCACCGCAGGCGTATGACCGGGGCTATAATTTCATGACCGTCGACTTGCCGGGGCAGGGGCTGCTGCCCATGCAGGGCAAGATATTCCGGCCTGACATGAATGTTCCGATGAAAGCCGTTGTGGACTATGCCCTGAG
>CAZXCC010000259.1:0-4311 GCA_964638945.1 uncultured Veillonellaceae bacterium
ATGATCAATCTGAGCGAAGGGATCAAGTGGCTGGTTGCCAATAAAGACCACCGGGCCATGTGTTATTTGTCTGCGGAATATTTGATCGGACCACAGTTGGGCAATAATCTGGTCTGTTTTGATGCGATGGATTTGTTGCGGCAAGCAGTCACCGAGCTTGGTGTTGATTTTGATGAACTGCTTGATTGCGAAGAGGAACCTGGACTGGGAAACGGAGGTCTCGGCAGGCTGGCAGCCTGTTATATCGATTCCTGCGCTACTACTGGCGTGCCGGCGATCGGCTACGGCATACGCTATGAGTTCGGTATCTTCCGCCAGGAAATTCACGATGGCTGGCAGGTGGAAAAGGCGGATAAATGGTTGTTCCGGGGTTTTCCCTGGGAAACTGTGCATCCTTCACTTGGCGTAGAGATCGGATTTGGCGGGAATACGCAGTGGACTCTGGATAATGCGGGCCGAGCCGTAGTGGAATGGATTCCGCAAGAGAGAGTGTATGGAATTCCCTGCGACATCATCGTTCCTGCCTATGGTTCAAGCTCTGTCGGCATGCTTCGTCTGTTTAAGGCCGAAGCAACAGAAGCTTTCCGTTTTGATGCATTCAATTCGGGAAATTATTACGGAGCAGTCAATGAAAAAGTGTTGTCGGAAAATATTTCAAAAGTTCTTTATCCCAATGATGAACAATTTGAAGGCAAACAATTGCGGCTCAAGCAGCAATACTTTTTTGTCAGCTGTGCATTGCAGGATATGCTGCGTATCCTGACCGCGCAGGGCATCGGTGTGGAACATTTCGCCAAACAATATGCAGTACAGCTCAACGACACTCATCCGTCCATTGCGGTTGCCGAGCTGATGCGTTTGCTTGTTGACCGGCACCGTATTCCCTGGGAGCAAGCGTGGGAGATTACACAGAATGCCCTGAGTTACACGAATCATACCTTGTTGCCGGAAGCGCTGGAATGTTGGCCTATTGCTTTGTTTGCGCAATTGTTGCCTCGCCACCTGGAAATCATTTATGAAATCAACAGACGCTTTCTGGATTCCGTAAAACCGTTGTATCCGGACGACATGGGGAAAATACAGCGCTTGTCACTGGTTGATGATCATAACAAAACGATTCGCATGGCCAATCTTGCCTGTGTTGGCTGTCACGCGATCAACGGAGTTGCGGAGCTGCATTCCAATCTTCTCAAACAGACGGTATTACGAGATTTTTATGAGCTATATCCGGAAAAATTCTGTAACATAACCAACGGTGTCACTCCGCGGAGGTTTTTGGCCTTGGCGAACCAAGAACTGACTGCCTTGATCGACAAGAAGATCGGCAAGGGCTGGGTTGCGGACTTGTATAAGTTGAAGGGTTTGGAAGCGTTTGCAATTCGGAAAAGATTTCAAGGCGAGTGGGCAGCAATCAAGCTGCGCAACAAAGAAAGACTGGCGGCGGTCATTGCCGAGCGAACGGGAATCAGCGTCGATCCTCACACGATGTTTGACGTGCAGGTCAAGCGCATACACGAATACAAACGCCAACATTTGAATATCCTGCAAGTGATCGCACAATACAATCGGCTTAAACGTGGCGAATCGTCCGGATTCGCTCCCCGGACTGTCATTATCGCCGGTAAGGCGGCGCCGGGATATTATCTCGCAAAACTGATCATCAAACTGATCAATTCAGTTGCGGCAGTCATCAACAATGATCCGGATACGAATTCGATGCTGAAAGTCGTCTTTTTCCCCAATTACAGCGTCAAAAACGGGAACCTGATCTTTCCGGCTGCGGATCTTTCGGAGCAGATTTCCACTGCAGGCAAAGAAGCTTCCGGCACGGGGAATATGAAGCTGTCTCTGAATGGTGCGCTTACGATAGGGACCTTGGATGGCGCGAACGTTGAGATTCGTCAGGAAGTCGGCAGCGAGAACTTCTTCCTTTTTGGACTGGTCACGGAAGAAGTGCAACGGATCAAACAGGAAGGTTATCAGCCGAAAAAGGTTGTCGAACAGAGCCCGTTGCTGCAGGAAGTGTTTGAACAATTGTCAAACGGTACTTTTGCCTGTGGTGACCGCGAACTGTTTCGCCCGTTGGTGGATTCCTTGTTGAATTGGGATGAGTACATGGTGTTGGCTGATTTTGACTCTTATGACAAATGTCATCGGCAGGTCGACCAAGTATATTTGGATAAAAATCGCTGGACACAGATGTCGATTCTCAATGTTGCAAGAATGGGGAAATTTTCTTCAGATCGGGCGATACGCGAATATTGTCGTGATATCTGGAAGATTACTCCCCGATTGGAATAGGTTTTCTCTCCCTTTTGATGATAAATTGAATGCAGAGGTGCAGATATGGAGTTGCATCAATTGCAGTATGCGGTGGAAGTTGCCAACCAGAAAAATTTCACCCGGGCTGCGGAAAAAATCAATGTCAGCCAGTCTACACTATCGCATCAGATTGCCAAGCTGGAAGATGAGCTGGGGGTAAAGCTGTTTGACCGCAAAGCCCGGATAGTATGTCTGACACAGGCTGGCGAGGATTTTATTGATCAGGCCAGAATGACTCTGAATAATCTGGAGAAAGCAAAACAAACGATTCAGGCATATCGGGGACTGGTCAAAGGTACTTTGCGAATGGGTGTAATCGCTTCGCTGGGGCGGATTGATTATGCAAATATGTTGGCCAGGTTTTACAAGCAGCATCCTGGAATCAAGTTTGAAATTTTTCAGGCGGGAACGTATGAGTTGATCGAAAAACTGCTGAGGAAGGAAATCGAGATTGCTTTCGTGGTAATGCCTGCGGCAGATCAGTGTAAGGATGTTGAATTCAAGCATTTGGCGTTTGATGAGTATGTGTTGGCGCTGCCCCGTTTTCACCGCTTGGCAGGAGCTGCCAGCGTCGATCTTCCGATGATTGCAAAAGAGAAATTTATTTTTCATCCGCCTACGGACCGTATGTATTCCATCCTTATGGAAGCCTGTCTGCGCGCAGGGTTTACACCGGATATCGTTTGTGAAAGCAGCCATTCCCCAACCTGTCTTTCTTTAATCAGTGCAGGAATGGGCATTGGATTTTTTCCCTGGGAAAAACTCGAAAAGACGTCTTTTGATATCGCGGTAGTCAAATTGAAACATCCACTTAAAAAAGAGATTGTTCTGGCAATCAACAAAGAGTCCGCCATGACACCGGCTGCTGCAAAATTCATCAATTTTGTATTACAATGGGTGGCAGCGTTGCCTAAGGGCTAAGCGTGCCGAACGGATGCATAAAAGAAATGCGGTTGTTCCAAAAGGACAACCGCATTTCTTTTATATCTGTCAGAAAGGTTAGCTTCTGGGGACATAAGAAACCCACGACTTCCGCTGTCGGCAAAGCCTCGGCGCAAGCCGGGTTTTCTTAGTATTGATGAAACAGATTGCAGGTATGCATAAGATGATTTGCGTGCATGATGTCTGCACAATAAGATGAAATAGAAAATAATTCTGCGGGAGGGGAAAATAGGATGACGAATGAAACCAGCAAAGGACTTACTCGGATTCAGCAGGAGGAATTGGATCAGGTTTTTGAAAAAGCGCGTGCAGCTGCCGCTGTGATTGCGACATACGATCAGGCAAGGGTTGACCGATTGTGTCAGGCAGTGGCATGGGCGGTTGCGAATAAGCGAACCTTTTCGCGACTGGTTGCCATGGGGATAGAAGAAAGCGGTTTGGGCGACCCGGTCAGCCGCATGGGGAAACGGATGAAGATAAGGGGAATTCTGAGAGATGCCCTGCGGCAAAAAAGCGTAGGAATTATTGAAGAGATTCCGGAAAAAGGTCTGGTGAAATATGGAAAACCTGTGGGGATTATTGCTTCCATCATACCAACAACCAATCCTGATTTAACACCGGCAGGAAATGCGGTTTATGGAATCAAAGCCCGCAATGCAATGATTTTTTCGCCACATCCCCGGTCCAAAAAAACTTCCTTCGAAACTGTCCGGCTCATGCGGGAAGCATTGGAAAGAGAAGGTGCACCGGCGGATATTGTTCAGTGTCTGCAAAATGTCAATATTCCCATGTCCCAGGCATTGATGGCCCGCGCTGATCTGGTGCTGGCAACCGGAGGACAAGCCATGGTCCGGGCCGCCTATTCATCCGGTACGCCTGCTTACGGAGTGGGCGCCGGAAATTCCACCATGGTTATAGATGAAACCGCCAATATTGAAGAAGCCGCACAAAATTCAATGCTGAGCAAGACTTCCGATTTTGGTTCCGGTTGTTCGGCTGACGGCAATCTCATTATTGAGGCGACTGTTTTTGACGCAATGATAAAGC
>CAZXCC010000260.1:0-4304 GCA_964638945.1 uncultured Veillonellaceae bacterium
GTAATCCGGTTGTCCATGATGCAAGTCACTGTATTGCTGCGGTTATAGGCTACATGCAGCAGACTGGTCATGCCGGAGTGGAAGAATGTAGAATCACCGATCACTGCCAATGTCCGGGTTGCTTCCCCGGTCTTATTGAGTATTTTTTGCACTCCATGGCCCATACTGACGCTAGCACCCATACAAATACAGGTATCTTTCGCGTTCAACGGCTCATTGCCTCCCAGGGAATAACAACCGATATCGCCAGTCACCATCAGGTTCTTAATCTTGCTTACCTCATAAAAGAAACCGCGATGCGGGCAACCCGCGCAAAGAAGCGGAGGACGTCCAACCACCATCGACATATCCGGCGCCACGATGGGAAGGTTTTCTCCCCGCAACGCTTTTGCGACAATATCCGGCGTCAGTTCGCCCATGGCCGGAATTTTTTCTTTGCCAACACACTGAATGCCGGCTGCTTTCATCTGTTCTTCAATATATGGCTCCAATTCCTCGACAACGTATACTGTTCCGACTTCGGCGGCAAACGCCTTGATTTTTTGGATCGGCAGCGGATTGGTAAAACCGAGCTTCATATACGATGCTTCCGCGCCAAACACTTCCTGCGCGTATTGATAGGCAATCCCCGACGTCACTATCCCAATCTTCTTATCGTTCCATTCAATGCGATTTAACTCCGTTTGTTCTGAAAAAGCCGCCAGCTTCTGCATCCGCTCCTCGACAGCCACCCGACGCTTGCGGGCGGTTGCCGGTACAAGATCATACTTCTGTACATCCCGGACATACTGTTTTTTTGCGACTTCCTGCCGCTCTCCGATTTCCACGATGCTCTTGCTGTGGCAAATGCGGGTTGTAATGCGCATCAATACGGGAGTGTCAAACTGCTCGCTGATCTCCATCGCGGCTTTGACCATTTCTTTTGCTTCCTGGCTGTCGCTCGGCTCGACCATCGCCATTTTGGCAAACTTCGCATAATGTCTGTTGTCCTGTTCATTCTGCGATGAATGGCAGCCCGGGTCGTCGGCGCTGACCAGCACCATGCCGGCATTCACGCCCGAATAGGCAAAGCTGAATAAAGGGTCCGCGGCCACGTTGACTCCGACCATTTTCATTGCAGACAACGAACGGGCTCCGATTATCGACGCACCGATAGCCGTTTCCAGCGCCACTTTTTCGTTTGGCGCCCATTCAGCAATGATATCGCCCTTGAATTCAGCGATATTTTCCAGAATTTCCGTGCTTGGCGTTCCAGGATATGCGGATGCATACGAAACTCCTGCTTCCCAAGCTCCTTGCGCTATTGCTTCGTTACCCGTCAATAGTTTTTTCATGCGGTAGCCTCCAATTCTGTTCCCCTATCCGGGTCAATTTTCGGTTTATTTTTTTCGCTTGGCATAAGCCAGAATAGCTCCCAATGCGATGGACAACGACGCAGCAACCAATATTCTGTATTCCGGCGGCAACAAAAAAGTGATTGTATGGGCAGGAATCCAAAACAAGGGAATCGTTTTCAACACGACAAAACTTACAAATCCCTGCCAGTCAATCCGGCTTGTTACTTCTGCCAACCGGATGTCGCCGAAATTCCTGCCTTCACCGCAAACCATGTCGATGGTTGTGTCGGTGAACCGGTGAAAGGCCATAAAAGTTGGCGCAAAGGCCAGATTCATAATCGCACTGGTGTTAAATGCCTTGAAGAATGGTTGCATTGCACCTCCGGAGTAGAGCAGGCCTTTTGTCATGGCACTGGCTGTTCCGGCGGAAAACATCTCAAACATCAAGACAATTCCCATACCCAGCAAACCCCAGACAGCCGCCCGATAAACCAGTCCTGAAGGTGCTTTCCATTGGCCGCCCACGATTCGTATCGCCAACAATTCACCAATTGTCGCCAATATGGAAAATTTGATAAACCCCATAATGTACGGATGCGCCAGGGTAAGTTCAGCAAACAAGTCAGATTCCTCCCCGGGCAGAAGCAATACAGCACGCCAAAGCAATGGACTGCAACTTTGACTCGGCGGAATCGGCCCTTGAAACCATCACAACAGGATGGGTAGCTCCGAGAATCACTCCGGCATTCTTAAATTTTGCATAATGAATCAGCGCTTTGGCCAGAATATTGCCGGAAGCAATATCCGGAACCATAAACAAATCGACTTGTCCAGACACCTGGGTTGTGAGGTTTTTGTGTGCTGCTGCCATAGGACTCAATGCGACATCCATGGAAATCGGCCCTTCCAGCACAGCCGGCGGCAATTCTCCCCGCTCGTTCATTTCTACCAAAGCCTTGGCATCCACCGTAACAGGCATTTTGGGATTCACCACTTCATTGGCCGCCAAAATGGCCACTCGGGGATTTTCGATCCCCAACGCAGCCAACGCCAGCAGCGCGTTGATCAGAATCTCTTTCCGTTCGGACAGCGTGGGGGCAATATTCATGCCTCCATCCGTATGATAGATCAGTTTTTCCCCGTCCGGCGCTTCAAATGCAGCAAAATGGCTCAGCAAACGGTCTGTGCGCAGGCCGCACTCCTGATTCAGCACGGCACGCAGAAAATCACTGCTGTTGACCAATCCTTTCATCAATACACCGGACCTGGATTGCCGCACAATGGATGCAGCCTTCAGAGCCGCCTGGGGAACATCCGGTTCATGAACTACCGGAGTGTCTGCAGGCAGCCCGACTTTCTCGAGCAACGGAACGATTTGCTGACTGTTTCCTACCAGGACTGCCTCTGCCAGACCGACATCCCATGCAGCTTTTACTGCCAGCAAGGCTTCTTCATCCTGCGCAGCGGCAACAACGATTTTAACCGGACCGCTTTTCCGGGCCCTTGCAATGATTTCCTCAAAATGGCGCAACAAAATATCTCACCCGCCTATTACTGATATGTATGAGGTTCCTCTTCTCCACGCAGGACTCTCAGCGCACCGGCTGCCAATGATTCCAGTTCTTCTTCACCGGGAACGATGACGATCGGAGCAATAAATCGGACACGGTCCACAATTGCATCCGTAAAATATTGCGCATATGCCATGCCGCCAGTCAGCACAATCCTGTCAACTTTCCCTTTGAGAACCGTGGACAGAGAACCGATTTCTTTCGCCACTTGATAAGCCAATGCCTCCAAAAGCATTGCCGCTTTTTCATTCCCTTCCTCCGCCATCTTTTTCACCTGGCGGATATCTTTTGTTCCGAGGTAAGCGTACAGGCCGCCTGAACCGAAAAGCCCCGACCGGACTTCTTTTTCACTGTATTTTCCCGAGTAGCACAGTTTCACCAGCTGACTGGACGGCAAACTGCCGCAGCGGTCCGGCGCGAAAGGGCCTTCTTCCTTGCCGTCCACCATATCCACCATCTTGCCGCCGCGATGAGCCGACAAAGAAACTCCGGTTCCCAGATGTGCCACCACCAGAGTGACTTCTTCATACCGTTTTCCCATTTCAGCCGCCACTTTGCGTGCAACAGCCTTCATGTTCAGGGCATGCGTCATACTCACCCGTTCGAACCAGGGTGATCCGGAAATACGGGCAATTGGTTCCAGTTCATCCACAGAAACCGGATCGACGATAAACGCAGGAATATTCAACTGGCCCGCCAGTTCATACGCGATAACCGACCCCAGGTTCGAGGCATGCTCCCCCCTGGGCGCTTTTTCCATTTCCTTCACCATTGTTTCGTTAACCCGGTACGTGCCGCCGGCCACTGGTTTCAGCAAACCTCCGCGACCGACTATGGCATTCAGAGACTCCATTGCAATTCCGGCTGCAGCCAGCTCATTTCTGATCAATTCAATACGGTAAGGGTACTGGTCATACACATGCGCATAATGTTTCAATTCATCTCCCTGATGTTCCACCGTCTTTTTCACCAGAACGGTTTCGTCATCAAACACGGCAAATTTGGTTGAAGTAGCCCCCGGATTGATTGCAAGTATTCTGCTCACATGTATCCTCCTCTTTAATCCGGCGGTGTTGCACGCCGCATCTTATGTATAACAATAAACCCTCCAGTTACAGGAGAGTCAATAACTTTATGAAAAAAAATCCCCTGTTGTCACACAGAGGAACACTCACTTCGTAACAGGGACTTGTATTTCTGTCAAAAACTTTTGCGGATCCTTGGAGACAAATTCATCTACAATGGTCCGTTCCACCGATTCCCCGGCAATCGCATACCCATGCTGGTCAAGATACTGCAGCAATTTACGGTAATGACTCGGTGAATCGCCATGCTTTCCCCTGAAAAACAGGCACGCATATTCTCCTGCAGGCAGTTCCGTTGCTGCGATGGTTTC